>CAMWIH010000001.1 GCA_947174305.1 uncultured Porphyromonadaceae bacterium
AAGCTCCTGCGGCGAAGGCCGCTCCTTCACCCGGGGCGAAGGCTGCGGGGCAGCCTTCGCTCTTTGATGAGAGTGAGATGGGCGGGGTAGGCGAGGTAGGCGGAATAGGCACCGTAGGCGAGATGGGCGATTTAGGCGGAATAGGCGAGATAGGCAATGCGCCTACCACGCCTAATATGCCTACAATGCCTAAATCGCCTACAACGCCTAATATGCCTACTGCGCCTATTCCGCCTATTCCCACCAGCTATGCGCTTCTCAGCGGAGCTGAGAAGCTGATGAGCCTCGCAGATGAGATGCTGCCACTGAAGGAGTGCGGCATCTTCCTTCTTGCCGACGGGGAGAATGATGCCACCTCCTCATGGGTCGGGACTGCCATAGCCACGGAGCCGGGGAAGGCTTATTATATCCCGGCATTCTTCAAGGAGGGTTGCGATTTTGTGCTCGACCTCCTGGCGCGTAAGGATATCATGAAGTTGAGCGCCAACACGAAGCGCGATTATGTGGTGGCTTCGCGCCGCCGCACCGACGATGCCCCGGCCGTGGAGAATTATTATGATGTGGCATTGGCTCACTACATACTCCAGCCGGAGATGCGTCACGGTGTGAGCGAGCTCGCTTCGCAATATCTCAATGTAACCACCATGCCTCTCCCCCAGCCCGCGACAGGAGCAAAAAAGACAGCCAAGACTTTCATGGCCGCAAATATAGAAATCTCAGCCCTTGCTCCCTGGGCCTGCGAACAGGCTGACATGGCATTGCGCCTGAAGCAACCGATGGAGGAACTTCTATCCCGCGAGAGCGAGGAGATGCGACGCCTGCTTTACGAGGTGGAGTTTCCGTTGGTGTGGGTTTTGGCAGACATGGAACTGACGGGTGTAAGGCTCGACGTGAATGCCCTCAATGAGGCGGCCAAGGATATGGAGAAAAGGATTTCTGAACTGGAGAAGGAGATTCATGAACTTGCCGGAGAGGAGTTCAACGTGGGTTCGCCGGCGAAGGTGGGCGAGATACTTTTCGACCGACTCCAACTCGATCCGAAGGCGAAGAAGACCAAGACAGGACAGTATTCCACTTCGGAAGACATATTGGAGAAAATTGCCCCTAAACACCCCATAGTAGGTAAGATTATCGAATATCGCGCACTGAAGAAACTGCTCACCACTTACCTCACCGCCCTCCCGGCCAACATAAACCCGGAGACGGGGAAGGTGCATACCAACTATAACCAGACGGTGACGGCCACGGGACGAATCTCTTCTTCCGCCCCCAATCTGCAGAACATTCCCGTGCGCGATGACGAGGGACGCGAGATAAGGCGTGCCTTCATAGCCGACCCGGGACACCTCTTCCTCTCGGCCGACTATTCTCAGATTGAGCTGCGACTTGTGGCCGATTTCGCCGACGACGAGATCATGCTCGATGCCTTCCACCATGACAAGGATATCCATGCCATCACGGCTGCCAAGATCTATCACAAGACACCGGAGGAGGTTACGGCCAACGAGCGCCGACACGCCAAGACTGCCAATTTCGGAATCCTCTACGGCATATCGGCTTTCGGGCTCGCTTCACGTCTGGGCATACCGCGAGGTGAAGCGAAAGAACTTATCGATAACTATTTCTCCACTTTCCCCACCATACATAAGTATATGTCGGATTCGGTGGAGGCAGCGCGCGAGCATGGTTATGTGGTGACGCGGATGGGTCGCAAGCGGATGCTCCCGGATATCAACAGCCGTAACCCGGTAGTGAGAGGTTATGCCGAGCGGAATGCCATCAATGCGCCGATACAGGGTTCGGCGGCCGATATAATAAAGGTGGCTATGGTGAGCATAGCCCGCGAGATGCGCGACCGCGGACTAAGGTCGAAGATGATCATGCAGGTTCACGACGAATTGAATTTCGACGTTGTGCCCGAGGAGTTGCCGCAGATGCAGGAGCTTGTGGAACGGCTTATGCCGGCGGCCTACAATGGGCGTGTGCCGCTCACGGCGTCGTGCGGGGTAGGCAGCAATTGGCTCGACGCCCACTAATTAATTTTCGGGTATATAGATTAATAAATGAATTATGGGTATCGCGGATCTTTTTAATCGCATAGCGATTATGGACGCGGATCTGCGCGGATAACCGCGGACTGCTATAATCCGCTTTGATCCGATACAGCCTTTTGCATTTATGCGAAAGGCTCGGCGATTAAATAATAATGCCTACACTCTGATCTATTTAAAAGATCCGCGCACAATCCGCGGATAGTGTGGAAACTCAAAATCCGCGATTCCTTAAAATCTATTATCCTAATATAAAGAATATAAAGATCTAATATCTTAATCCAAAATCTATAATTCAAATCTCAAAAACTATAATCCTATTTTTTCCGAACACAAGAGTTTGGCAGGATAGTAGGCGTAGATTTTTAGTGTAGATAAGCTGTTGATAAGTATGAAATAACTATGATGATAACTGCGCAATAAGTGGTATATAAATAAGTTAGGATAAATTTTAGAAATCGAGATATTTTTACAGGCCGCCCCCTTTCCGGCTATGCAAGGAATCGGAAAGGAGTTTATTGGGGAGTTGTGAGCAGGTTTTTCTACACAACTCCCCTATCTTATCTACATAAGAAAGACCTCAAAAATAGAGATTTTATCGACAGGAGGAGTTATCTACAGGGTGTAGGTAAGGTTGGCAATTCTTCTGAAAATCAGTTGAAGTGATTGTTGACAAAGTGTAGATAAGCGTTTACGCGGAATCAATAACCCTTATTTCCAAATTTTTGGAGGAAAAGTTATTTGAGTTATCGACAGGCTTTATTGTTGATGTTTAATTTTTGGAGATTTTTTCAATATTTTTGAAATTTATAGAGATTAAGAAAAATTATAGGCATTGTAGGCGGGATAGGCAATTTAGGCGTAGTGGGCTTTTATGGGCGGAATAAGCATTATGGACGCAATGGGCACTTCGCCCACTATGCCTATAATGCCCATATCGCCTATTCCGCCCATAATGCCCATTCCGCCTATATAAAATTTAAGAATAATTTGGATATTATGGGGATTTGGATTTTCTTTGCAGAAAACCAACATCGAAGCAGATGAAAGATATGAATGAAGAGAAGGGGATTGCCATGGATAAGGATCACTTGCAGAAAGCCATTGTGAAATTGAAGAGGGAGAAGAATGCCCTCTTCATGGCTCATTATTATCAGCGCGACGAGATTCAGGAGATAGCAGATTTCATAGGCGATTCGTTGGCGTTGGCCCGTAAGGCGGCCGAGACGGATGCAGACATAATAGTGATGTGCGGAGTGCATTTCATGGGTGAGACAGCCAAGATACTCTGCCCCGACAAGAAGGTGCTCGTGCCCGACATGCAGGCCGGTTGCTCACTGGCCGACAGCTGCGATCCGGAGGAATTCAGACGCTTCATCGAGCAACATCCAGGTCATACGGTGATAAGCTATGTCAACACCTCGGCGGCGGTGAAGGCGCTCACCGATATCGTTGTCACTTCCGGCAATGCCCGCAAGATTGTGGAGGCTTTGCCCAAGGAGGAGAAGATAATTTTCGGCCCCGACCGCAATTTGGGAGGATATATCAACACGGTTGCCGACCGCGAGATGGTGCTGTGGCCCGGGGCCTGTCATGTTCACGACCGATTCTCCCTGGAAAAGATATTGGAACTGAAGAAGGAACACCCGGGCGCCAAGATACTGGTTCATCCGGAATGCCGGAAGCCGTTGCAATTGGTGGCCGATAAGGTGGGGTCCACGGCCGCCCTTCTGGATTTTGCAGGCAAGGATGATGCCAAGGAATATATAGTGGTGACGGAGAGCGGCATATTGCGCGAGATGCGCCTCAAATGTCCTGAGAAGGTGTTCATACCGGCTCCCGCCGAGGATTCGGAATGCCAGTGCAATGAGTGCGACTATATGAAGCTCAACACGCTGGAGAAAGTATATGATTGCCTGCGCGACGAAAGCCCCGAGATTCTTGTTGATGCAGAGATTGCCAGGGAGGCCATCAAGCCTATCAGGCGCATGCTGGAGATGAGCAAATAAAGCCTTTGGCTTTATTTGCTCACCCGACCCAAGGCTCGGGCACCGGGAACAAATAGGCACCCGAAGACAAACAGAAACCTGGGAAAGAAAAAGGGAGAAAATATAGATGAAAAAGAAGAGCATAATAGAGCTGACGCGATGCGATGTGGCCGGATACAGGGAGCTGGAGAAGCTGCCGGTGAAGGTGATGTGCGATAACGTGAGGTCGATGCATAACATTGGGGCCATCTTCCGTACGTCGGATGCTTTCCTTATAGATGAGGTTATCCTCACAGGAATCTCGGGGAGACCCCCTCATCCGGAGATTGCCAAGACGGCATTGGGGGCTGAAAATTCGGTGAAGTGGAGCTATGCCGAGGATTCCTTGGCCGAGGCCGGCAGGCTTCAGCAGGAGGGCTGGAAGATAGCTGTGCTTGAACAGGCCCATGGAAGTGTGCCCCTTCAAGAGTTCCGGCGTAAGCCGGAGGAGAGGATGGTGCTTGTAGTGGGGAATGAGGTTGAGGGTGTTGACCAGAGGATAGTGGATATGGCTGATGTCTGCCTTGAGATTCCACAACATGGCACGAAACACTCGCTTAATGTTTCCTGCAGCGCGGCGATAGCGCTCTGGCAGATAGTTTCTTCCGGAGAGTAGGCTTGTTTTTATAAATTTTATCCATAAATTTTTAGAAAAAGGTAGCTAAAAGAGGGAAAATTAGGGAATTTTAAGAAAAAGTGAGAAAAAATTTAAATTTTTTCTCACTTTTTCTTGCACATATAAATAATTAATTGTAGTTTTGCCAGTGAAAATAAGGAATTGATTACTTCTGTTGCCGGAAATAAGATATTTGATTTACAAAAATTAAGTTTTTCAGGTATTCTTAAAGATTATTGTAAAGCTTCTCTCTTGACACCCGGAGATGACACCCGGAGACAAACAGGCCATCCGGGGACACAAGAGGAGGCGTAAAAAAGATAGAAAGAGGTCATAGAAAATAAGAAATTAAAAACCTTACGTTGCAATTTTTGATAACTGATTGAAATCTTATTTGAATGGTTGTATAGGTCAGGTTAGAGATTGCCGGTTCGAGGCATACTCATATCGTAATAATCAATTGCTCTGATTGTGTAAGTAGAGGAGAGTGAAACCGGGATGGCCGGTTATAACTCTCTCTACCTTAATTAAAATTGATTGAATTGAAGTTCGTACGTCACGAGATATGAATAAGATGATTTGATTCAACCTAATTTTAATTAAGAAGGAGGCCGATCGCTGAGATTAGCCTCCTTCGCTATTTTTTAATCAGACAGGGGGACACGAGGGACAGGAAAAATTTTTTAATCCGACAGGGGGACTTATTTGTCGGATTCGGCTGCTTTTCTCAAAAATTCCTTAAGGAATTTGCGTGCCTCGGAGAGGATGTTGATGCGGTTCTCTTCCATTACGGAGGCGGTGATATGCTCCCCTTTCTTTATTTTCCACCTGGACCCTCCGAAGCGGATTTTGGGATGGGAGAATTGTCCCTCAATGTTTATTCCGAACGGGAAGGGTATGGGCGATTTCTCCACCCCGATGTGATAGTAAAGGTCGCCGGCGAAATTGTTCAGCCCTTCCATCTTCAGGCGGTAACGGTCAACGGAAAATGTGAAAGGGTAAAGCTCGAGGAGGTTATCGTGGATTGAGGCATGAACATCCATGTCGGTGATGTGGAGCGGTCCGCTTTCGCGGATGAGGAGCATTCGCGTGATGTGGCGTATGAATGGGCTCTGATGCACCGTCAGTCCGTCGCCTTGAATCCTTATGTCGGCCCCTAAGGAGGGCACATTGACATACATATTAGGGAACGCCAGTAGGGAGAATTTTGCTTCAGCCGATATACTCCCTTCGAGGTTCTTCATTTGCGGCATCATGAGGAGGAGCGTGTGGAAGTTTTCGAAGAAACGCACCACATTCACATCAAGCAACCCCATGTCGGCTCGCATCCTTATGCGTTGTATGTCGGAAGTGTTCAGATCATAATTGAGGAAGGCGTGACCGAAGTCGGCGCCGATGCGAAGATGCTCCACACGCAGGTTGCCGTCGCGGAGTTGAAGCCCGGTGGCGAGGTCGTAAAGGTGGAGGTTGGTGTAGCGAGTCTCAAGGGCCGTGGCGTGAATGTCGGCCACAAGATTTCGGGGCAGGAGGAGGGCTACGGTGTCAGATTCCTGCCGATCGGGAGAGGCATTGAGTTTTGCCCCTTTCTTGCTTTTAAGGAAAGCTCCGGCCAATTGGTTTATCTGGACAGTATCCATTGCCATATCCAGATCGATATAAAGGGGTGCGGGAGTGGATGAATTGAGGAACTGCCTCAGATTGGTCACACTCCCCTTCATTGCCATTGCTGAAGAGCGGGAACGGAGACGTAGGCTATTGATCACGATGGAATCAAAGGAGGCCTTCACGTCAAGCGCCTTCAACCTGTTATCGCCCGGAAAAGAGGGAGTGGAGATATTTCCGCTGTTGATCTTAAGATGCATGCCGGCTTTCCAGCGGGTCATGAAATCGCGAGCCTCTTTCGGGAGGTTCACCTTGAGGAACTGTGGCGTATGAGGAGCGAATGCGAGAGAGGCGGTGTCGGCCATCCATTCGGAGGGAACGGCATAATTCTTCACCTTCAATGGTGAGGAGAGGCGGGAGGCCGAGAGGTCGAGATTGATGCCCGAAAGGTTTATCCTGTCATCGCCCGAAACCATGGATAGCCCGGAGCTCCCTATGGATATCTTTCCGCCTGAAGAGGAGGGATCCATTTCTCCAGCCATCTTTATATCCTTGAGCGACAATTTCAGCTTATCTGAGGGAATGTCCACGTATAACCCCTCCCCTGCTCCACTCAGAAGTATCTTATCAGGGAGATTTCCTCCTTGCGATTTACCATCGACATCTATCACAAGGCTTTTCCCTGAGGCTGTAATCTTCTTTCCGGCGAATTGTCCGGCGAAATCGCGGAGCACTATCTTTCCATTGAGAATCATATCAGACTGTGCAAGCGCGGAGCCTTTTTCAAGTTGTGAAAGAGGAGGGATGCGACCGGAGAGCATGGCCATTGCCTCCAGATCGCCTGTGAGCGAATATGGACGAAGGAAAGGGAAGGCATCGGCAAGGCGACGCAGCATGGCGTTCCCTTCCACAGAGGCCTCCACCACCGGGGAGCCGAGGAGTTCCGTCAGGCCCGCTTCCACCGTAACATCCATCCCCTCGCCGGTGAGCCGGAATGGAGGGATAATGAAAGAGGAGGCCGAGGGGTTCACACCATCAAAAATGAGACGTCCTCCCGCACCTTCATGACGCACCACATAGCTGCGCCCGTTGCTCATGGTGTAGCTCATATCGCCATCCACTATATTGAAGTCAACTTCAGCCGAAGGGAGGGCATTTGAGGATAATCGCCAGGGGGAGGTGAGACGCGCGGTGGCATTCACCGTGACAGGCGCATCGATGCTCTCGACGGTGGAAAGTTCGAATCCGGGAATATAGGAGAGGAAGCGCATCAAATCGAAATTATCGAGATGCCATGAGAATGCCTCAAGACGCGAATCGCCCCCAACTTGCATGCGCATATCCACATTTCCGTGGAGGGTGCCGAGATTCACTTTATACTCGCTCGTTGCGAAACGGAATGGATCGAAACCCAAGGCCACGTTCCCGCCCAATTCGAACGGAAAACCGCGAAGTATGGATAAATCTCCTACCGAGGCATCCACATTGCCTAAAATTTTCAATGTATATGAGTCGGAGTAGCGTGAACCGCCGGAAGGGGCGAGAATCTTTTTATTATCCGTCCTGTCGAGTGAAAGGGCCCTTATGGCTACACGTGCATCGGCACTGTCGGCCACTGAGCGGTAGGCTATTGAACCCGGATTTAGAAGCCGCACACGGTTGGCCGTGAAGCGCGGTATCTTGCTTTTCACCGAATCGGGGGGAACGATATTGAAATTGGAGAGAGAGTCGTTGAGGGTGACAAGGTTAAGCCTAAGGGAACCTACTTCCACATCGTGAAGTGAAATTTCACCCCTGAGGAGGGAGAGGAGGTTGATCCCTCCGCTGAAACGGCCTGACGAGGCCAGGAAATCAGCATCGGCAGGGAGGTTTGACCTGAGGGAGGAGGGGAGAGAATCGAATATGCGTGAGCGCACGGTCATTGAATCCATCTCCACACGAAGGTGGGGCCAGGAACTCCAGAGAGTGAATCGGATATTATGGGCGTTTACATTGGCATAAAGATTGCGGCTCGCCTCGCGGTTCACAATCTCAGTGAGGCGTGTGGGGGTGAGCCACCATGTTGCACCGGCCAACAGGATTATAATCAGGGCCATTAACCCTCCGACAGTCCAGGCTGAGATGATGCCTATACGGGCAGCTAAGGAACGGTGTTTCTTAGGCTTGACAGGCTCGGTGGGATCGGTGGGCATTATGGGCGTTTTAGGCATTATATGCAATTTAGGCGGGATGGGCTTTTTTTTCTATTTCTTTTTTGCCTTCCGTTTTGCCGGCGCGGGGGCTTCCATGAGCTCCTTCACCTGTTCGAGGGTGAGGGAGGCGGGGTCGGTTCCTTTGGGAATCTTATAGTTCACGGCCTTGCGTGCCCCTTCTTTCTTATAGGCTATGTAGGGACCGAAACGGCCGTTGAGGATTTCCAGACCCGGCATCTCGTCGAAGGTCTTGATAAGACGGTTGGCATCGGCTTCGCGTTTGGCGCGTATGAGTTGCTCGGCTTCTTCGAGGGTGATGGTCTGTGGAGCCATATCCTTGGGAATGGAGACAAATTCCTTCCCTATCTGCACGTATGGCCCGAAGCGGCCTATGGCGGCCTTTACCTCCTCACCTTCCAGCTGTCCGAGCACACGCGGGAGCTCGAAAAGCTTCAGGGCCTCTTCAAGGGTTATGTCGTAGATGCTCTGCCCGGCATTAAGGCTGGCAAACAAGGGTTTTTCCTCATCGGTGGCCTCCCCTATCTGAACCACCGGCCCGAAGCGACCTATCTTCACAGAGATAGGCCTTCCCGATTCGGGATCGGTGCCAAGAAGACGCTCACCCACCTTATGCTCGGTGCGCATGGCGTTAACGCGGTCGATTGAGGGATGGAAATCTCCGTAGAAGCCGGAAAGCTCATTCTTCCAGCCCAATTTACCCTCCGCAATCTCATCAAATTTCTCCTCCACACGGGCGGTGAAATTATAATCGAGGATATCGGGGAAATTTTCGGTGAGGAAATCGTTAACCACCATACCCACATCCGTAGGGATAAGTTTCCCCTTCTCGCTTCCGGCCATCTCGGTGAGAGTTTCGGAGGTTATTTTCCCATCTTTAAGAGTAATCACGTCATATTCACGCGGTTCACCACGCTTTTCGCCGTGACGGATGTAGTCGCGGTCCTGAATGGTTGAGATTGTGGGGGCGTAGGTTGAAGGGCGCCCTATACCGAGGTCCTCCATCTTCTTCACCAGGGAAGCCTCGGTGTAGCGTGCAGGCGGGAGGGTGAAACGCTCGGTGGCAGTGATCTGGAGGTTTGAAAGTTTTTCCCCTCTCTCCACTTTCGGGAGGAGTCCGCTTTCATCGGCTGAGTCGGCTCCATAAGCTTTCATGAAGCCTTCGAAGGTGATCACCTCCCCTTCTGCACGGAACTCCTCGCCCGTTCCTTTTCCGTTGCGGCGCACCTCTATATCCACGTTTGTCTTTTCAAGAAGTGCGTCACTCATCTGCGAGGCCACGGCACGCTTCCATATAAGGTCGTAAAGACGGCGTTCGCGTTCGTCGCCCGGGATGTCGCGGTTGGAGATATATGTGGGGCGTATGGCTTCATGAGCTTCCTGCGCCCCTTTGGAATGGGTGTGATAATGACGTTCCTTGTGATATTCCTTGCCGTAGTCCTCTTCCACCACACCTTTTATGTCGCGTATGGCAAGGGCGGAAAGGTTGGTGGAGTCGGTACGCATATATGTGATGCGTCCCTCCTCATAAAGCTTCTGCGCGGTGCGCATTGTCTGCTTCACTGAGAAACCGAGTCGCTTGCCGGCCTCCTGCTGCAGGGTGGAGGTGGTGAAAGGGGGAGCCGGGGATCGCTTCACAGGCTTCACGGCCACTTCCGACACTTCGAATTCGGCATCGACACATTCCTGAAGGAGCCTTTCGGCGGTGGCTTTGTCGTCGATGCGGTGTTTCAGCTCGGCCTTCATCTCCTCCCCGGAAGGGGTGGCGAAGGTTCCGTTTATGCGGTAGTATGGCTCGGGAGTGAATGCATCAATCTCCTTCTCGCGCTCACAGATAAGACGCACTGCCACACTCTGCACGCGTCCGGCAGAGAGGGCAGGCTTAATCTTCTTCCACAGCACGGGAGAGAGCTCGAAACCCACAATGCGGTCGAGCACACGTCGTGCCTGCTGGGCATTGACCCGGTCAATGTCGATAGTGCGCGGATTGGCGATAGCCTCCAGGATAGCGGGCTTCGTGATTTCGTGAAACACGATGCGCTTGGTCTTTTCAGGATCAAGACCGAGCACTTCCGCCAGGTGCCAGGCAATGGCCTCCCCCTCGCGGTCCTCATCGGAAGCGAGCCACACGGTGTCGGCCTTGGCGGCTTCTGTCTTCAATGCGCGAACCACATCCCGTTTCTCTGCCGGAATCTCATAGACCGGGGAGAAATCCTTGTCAATCTCCACGCTCATCCCTTTTGATTTGAGATCGCGGATATGACCGATGCTCGACATCACCTTATAGTCGGGTCCTAAAAATTTCTCAATGGTCTTCGCCTTGGCCGGCGACTCTACTATCACAAGGTTTTTCATCCGAGGCAACTATCTTATAGTTTGAGGATTCTTATTTCTTTTTAGCTTTGAGTGTGTTCATCATCAGTGAGCAGATGGTCATCGGTCCGACGCCTCCGGGAACGGGTGTGATGAAAGCACACTTTGGAGCCACATTTTCAAAATCGACATCGCCGCGCAGACGCCATCCCGACTTGCGGGTTGCATCGGGAACACGTGTTGTGCCCACATCAATCACGGTTGCCCCGGGCTTAACCATATCTTCGGTCACGAATCCCGGCACACCCAATGCGGCCACGATTATGTCGGCTTCACGGCAAATCTCCTTGATATTGGGAGTGGCGGAGTGACATACGGTCACGGTGCAGTTGCCGGGATTGCTCTTCTGCATGAGAAGGGTGGCCATAGGCTTGCCCACGATATTACTCCGGCCAAGCACCACTGCATGTTTCCCTTTAGTCTCGACTCCATAGCGACGGAGGAGCTCCATTATGCCGGCAGGAGTGGCCGATACGAATCCGGGCAGGCCGATCGACATGTTGCCCACGTTCACGGGATGAAAGCCATCCACATCCTTTTCGGGGTCAATGGCGCGGATGATGCGCTGTTCATTAATATGTTTAGGCAGAGGGAGCTGGACAATGAAGCCATCCACTTCGTCATCCTCGTTGAGTCGCTTTATCTCTTCGAGCAGACGCTCTTCGGTCACGTCGTCCTCAAAACGGATGAGGGAACTGCGGAACCCACATTCACCGCAAGCTTTAACTTTATTGGCTACGTATGTTTCCGAGCCGCCGTCGTGGCCTACAAGGATAGCCGCAAGATGCGGGGCACGTTCGCCACGGCTTTCCATCTCCTTAACTTCCGCGGCAATCTCCTGTTTGATTTCGGCCGCTGTCTTTTTACCGTCGATTAAAGTCATATCTCTCTTTTCTTATGCTCTGAAGCGGTTCAAACCACTTCTCTTTATAATTCAAACAGCAAAATTAATAAAAATTTCAAGACAGCGGATAATTTTTATAAAATTTGGCAAGTCAATTGGGCGAGGCTGTTCATCTCAAGGCAATGTTTACGAGTGAGAACCGTGCTGGTCGGTAGGCCGAGCGATATGATTAGGAGTCGTCCTTGGGAACATAGTTCGAAATCATGTGCGCTTGGCTTGAAACGTTCGGAAAAGGCTTCGTGGGTGACGAGTATTATTCTGGCGCCAAGCTTCTCCGCCTCAGTCCTGATATCTTTTTCAGCGCGACTGATGAAAGGAGACACAAGGATTGTCCCCCGTGCAACAGCAGATAGCCAGCCAAGTTTCTTTTCCCTTTTTTCTTTATCGGTGAAACTCCTGCTGATCTTCACAGCTTCCTTATCGGGATTGCGGAATAGGAAAAGGTTGCCGTATGCTTCATATTCCTTATCACCTATCTTAAGTTTTCGCACCCTTTGAAAGAACTGAGGAAATTGATGGCGCATTGCCAGCCGGTGAGGATTGTGGCGTATATATTGAAAAAGTCCGTCGAGAGAGCGGTTATCATATAATGGTTTATCACAATATCCCGGTTGGAATATTCTCTCCTCGGGGATGCTTTCACCAACCTTTTCAGAATATTTGGAGGTAATCCTTCTTCTTAGGGCATCAATATAGAAATCAAGATGTTTATCTGATTTGACCAGGACTTGTAATAGGATATGGACGTGATTAGGCATCACGCAGAATTGATGAACCTTAATGACAGGGAACTGATATGGGAGATGCAGGATAGATTTCGCAATGATTATGCCGAGTTCGGATTCCTTTATAGCGGCGCAACCATGATTTCCGGGTGCGATTCGTGCGTCACCGCATATAGACCCAAATAATTTGCATTCCTCTTCCTTTTTAAGTATGATATGATAAATGAAAGGGGCATAATAATTATGAGCGAAAGCACGCCTATGATAGGAATGCTCCCCGCTTTCTTTAAACGGCCTGATCTCGGAAGAACTCATAATCAAATTTAATTATTATTTAATGATGATTCTCATTGATGATTTTATTTATTTCACCTCGCGACAAACCGGCTCCGCATCGATCCTCCTTAATCATTGAGGAGAATCATGGGAATAAAATCATTGAGGAGGAATTTATAAGGTTTGTCGTAAGGTGAGGAGATGAAGAGGTGAGGAAATGAGAACAAGGAGACCGAGGAGGGAGGGAGAAAAGAGAAGAGGAATAAATTTATCAGAAGGTGGATCCGTAGGAACCGCGGTTGAGGGCGCGGTAGCTTATGGCTTCGGCCATGTTTTCAAGAAAGATATGAGGTTAAGTCATCTATGTCATCAAATAGAGTCTCATCTTCACGGTCTGCCGCTTTGGCATCGAGTCGTTTGCGTTGGCTGTTGAACTCCTCATAAATCTGTTTCACTTTTTGCTCCATTTGAGTAGAAGTGATACGACCTTGATTCTTTAATATTGGTTTATTCTGAAAATTCAAGAGTCCATCCACATTGTCGCGCCAATATTGCAGTGTAAGGTCCTCATGTTCTTTGACCCGCAATTCGGCACTCGTAAGGAATATATCTACCAAGCGGTTGAGATTTTCTATTTCATCTTTAAGAAGATAATTTTTAGCAATTACGATGTCTCCTTTTCTTACAATCTGACCTTTCCATGATGTTAATCCCATATTAGGTTGTGAGGCATCAGCTCGAGAAACTATCAATTCAGCTGCTGTTTGACGAGTTATAGCGTAGATCAATTTATTCTGGGTTTCGGCGAAAAACATCTGGGTCGCCTTGTCAGTCTTATCATAGTCGCTGCTAAGTTTGAAGAGATCCCTTATTTTCTGGTAGAACCGTTTTTCAGAAGCACGGATATCACGGATCCTGAGGAGTAATTCATCAAAATAATCCACTCTCCCATCAGGATTTTTCAACCGCTCATCATCCATCGTGAAGCCCTTGATGAGATATTCTGAAAGATGTTCTGTTGCCCAACGGCGGAATTGGGTTCCCCTTACTCCCCTTACACGATAACCTATGGCAATAATCATCTGCAAGGAATAATATTCGACGTTATATTCTTTACCGTCTGAGGCAGTTGTCAAATAATATTTGACAACTGAATTTTTATCTAATTCCTTTTCACTAAGGATATTATTAATATGATGGCTTATGGTTTGCTTCGAGGTGGCAAAAAGTTCGGCAATCTGTGATTGGTTGAGCCAAACATTCCCGTCTTTGGCATATAGAGCCACTGAACTCCGCCCGTCAGGAGTATTATAGATGATCAAGTCTTTCATTAAAATCTATCAGATAAGTGTAGTTTTGGGTGATGGTATTTTTGTAGTAATTTTATTATCCTCAGAAGGTGGATCCGTAGGAACCGCGGTCGAGGGCGCGGTAGCTTATGGCTTCGGCTATGTGGCGCGTCTCGACTTTCGGGGAGGCTTCCAGATCGGCGATGGTGCGGGCCACACGCAGGATGCGGTCGAAGGCACGGGCCGACATATTGAGCTTGGTCATGCGCTCTTTCAATTTCGCCATTCCGGCAGCGTCGGGCCAGGCATATTCTTTCAAGAGGCGGGAATTCATCTGGGCGTTGCAGTGGATACCTTTAATATCCCTGTATCGCTCTTGCTGGATTTCGCGTGCCTTCATCACCCTTTCGCGGATTGCCACGCTTGGCTCCGTGGGCGTGGGATCGGCCATATCGTCGAAAGCCACCGGTTCGATCTCCACTTGCAGGTCGATCCTATCCAATAGAGGCCCGGAGATGCGGTTCATGTACTTGCTCACGGCACCCGGAGTGCAGGTGCAGGGACGCGTGGGATGACCGTAATATCCGCACGGACAAGGATTCATGGAAGCCACAAGCATGAAGCTGGAAGGATAGTTTACGGTATATTTGGCCCGGGCCACGGTGATTATGCGGTCTTCTATCGGCTGTCGCAACACTTCCAGAACTTGTCGGGGAAATTCGGGAAATTCATCAAGGAACAGCACACCGTTATGTGCCAGACTGATTTCTCCGGGCATAGGATTCATTCCTCCTCCCACAAGAGCTACCGGGGAAACTGTATGGTGGGGTGTGCGGAAAGGCCGTTTGGTCATCAGCATAGATCCGCGTGATAGTTTTCCGGCCACGGAATGAATCTTGGTTGTCTCAAGGGCTTCGGCCATGCTCAATGAGGGCATGATGGATGGGAGGCGTTTTGCCATCATCGATTTGCCCGCTCCCGGCGGTCCCACCATTATTATGTTATGTCCGCCGGCGCAGGCTATCTCGAAGGCGCGTTTCACGCTCTCCTGGCCCTTGACCTCCGAGAAATCGTAATCGAATTCCTCCTGCGAGGCGAGGAATAACGAGCGCGTGTCAATCTTTACGGGAGTAATTCCGGAGGTCTCCTCCAATATTTCAATGGCTTCCTTAAGCGTCTTCACGCCATACACCTCGACTCGGTTCACCACGGCCGCCTCCGTAACATTCCCTTCAGGGACTATCAGCCTTTTCAGCCCCATCTCGCGGGCCTTTATTGCCATGGGCAGCACACCTTTCACCGGGAGCACGGAGCCATCGAGTGAGAGTTCGCCGGTGAGCATCACCGACGACAGATCCACGGGACGCACAAATTCGGCCGTTGTGAGGATTCCTATGGCCATAGGGAGGTCGAAATGCGCCCCTTCCTTCTTTATATCGGCCGGGGCGAGGTTGATGGTGATGCGGTGGTGAGGAAACTCATAGCCGGAATGGCGTATTGCCGACAGCATACGCTCGTAGCTTTCGCGGATTGCCGTGTCGGCCATACCCACAATTGTGAATCCGGCCCCTTTCCAGATTTCGGTCTCGATGGTGACCGGGAACGCGTCGATGCCGCTTATGGCAGCCGAATATATCTTTGTGAGCATTATTTCTTATCTTTATTTTCTTTTGCCGTGGCTTTTTTATCAGTTGATTTTTTGGTAGCCTCCTTTTTATCGTTAGCTTTTTTCACCGTTTGCTTTATTGCGGGGAAGGTGATAAGTGCCGGCGTCTTCTCCACCCCTAACGACCTTATCACGGAGTCGGCCTCAGCCACCGGGTTCCAGGCACGGATGGTATGCTCAAGGGAGTCGCGCCCTAAGGGTGAGGCCCAGCTGATTGAATCGGGATCGAAGCAGACATCGGCAATTATGAACGATGCCGAGTCGGGATGAGCCTTGCGCAGGGTCTTGAGCGAGTCGATCATCTTGGTGCGGTCATTGTCGGAATTGCGCCAGAAAAGTATGGCTACCGGCACTTTGCCGGTAGTGATAGTGTCGGCTCCGTTTGCGAGCGATTTGAGGATTATGACATGTCTCTTCTTAAGGTCGGGAGGGGTGAGGGGTGAGTTGGTATAGAGATCGGTGCGGCCGGAGATGGTGATCCATTTCTCCATCGCCGCCTCCCCTTTCAGACTCTTCCACAGGCGCAGGAAACCATCATTATTCTCCCTCCGGTCATAATCGTATAGAAGAAGGAGTGCCGACAGCGGCTTATCAGGATTCTTCTTCACATATTTCTCCACAGCGTCGTTTATCTTTTCAGAATTGTTGGCGCTCAGGATGCCGGCATTGGCGATTCGCCATTTGCTCCACTCTTCATTTATGGAATTGCCTCCTATCTCCCACGAGAAAATGTCGGCGTTCGCGCCCTTTATCTTGACGTTGTCTCCACGCTCCACATAGAAATGTATCACGCTTCCACCGGCAGAAAGCTCCACAACGGCAGGATTGGCCACCGGGAGCGTCATCTTGCCGCGGCCCCCCTGCACCATCACCCCGGTCTCAATCCATTTCCCCTGTTTGGCGGAGGAGGCGTAGTAGGTGAAGGTGTAGGCCGCGTGAACGGATTCAGGAAGGTCGAAGAGCACTTCAAACTTCGGCTTGGTGCATCCAAGCAGGATGAATGTGAGAAGTATAAAAAGAAAGGATTTTTTCATAATCATACGTAATCCTCTCCGAAACGGTCACGCACGTCATTCACAACCTGACGTATTTTCTGTTCCTCCGAGATGGGATATATTAGGAGAGCGTTATCGTTTTCGGCCACGATGTATCCCTCAAGCCCGGCGGCTACTACAATCTTGTCGGCCGTAACGGCAAAGACACTGTCACGGCAGTCGTGGGTGAGCACCTTGCAGCCCTGCGTCACGTTGCCGTCGCGATTCTTGGGGGAGGTTTCATAAAGCGCTTTCCAGCTTCCGAGGTCGCTCCAACCGATATCCGCAGTCTTTACATATACGTTATCGGCTTTCTCCATAATGGCATAGTCGATGCTTATGGATGGCGTGCGCGGAAATTCTTTCTCTATGAAGGATTTTTCCTGTGGTGTGCCATACACTTTCTCTCCGGCTTCAAATATGGCAGCTGTTTCGGGAGCAAAGCGGCTGAAGGCTTCAAGGATGCTCTTGGCCGTCCAAAGGAACATGCCGGAATTCCAGTAAAATTCTCCGCTTTCCACAAACACCTTGGCCATTTCCAGGTCGGGCTTTTCGGTGAATGACTTCACCTTGCAGATGCCGGGGTAGTCAGGGAGAGTGTGACCGAGCTGAATGTAGCCGTAGCCTGTATGCGGAGAACCGGGACGCAACCCGATGGTGAGGAGACGGTCGCCCCTTTCCACGAAGTCGAGACCCTCTTCAAGCACTTCACGGAATGCATCTTCCTTGAGTATGAGATGGTCGGAGGGGAGGGTGACGATGGCAGCTTCAGGATCGAGTGCCTGAATGTGATGAGCTGCCCAGCAGATGCAGGGAGCGGTGTTGCGCCGTGCAGGTTCGAGAAGTATGTTGCTCTCCTTTATTTCGGGAAGCTGTTCGCGGATTATGCCTGCGTAGGCGCTGTTGGTCACCAGTATTATATTTTCAGCCGGAATCAGGGGCAGAATGCGGTCAACCGTCATTTGCAGCAGGCTGCGTCCTGTTCCGAAGAAGTCGAGAAACTGTTTGGGCCGGTCGTTGCGGCTGAAGGGCCAGAAACGCGAACCGACACCACCACACATTATAACGCAATATCTGTGACTGATCATAGGGTTATAAGGGATAAGTTATGAGTTTGTAGGTTATATGTGGGAGGAGGTTATAGATTATAAGGGTTCAGACTGCAGTGGCGGTCTTGAACTGATGTTTCACACCTTCCACAACATTTATCATATAGTCGCCAAGTTTCTCGGCCTCACCTATAAGGTCCATGAAGAAGATACCTTCCTGATAGTCGTATGATTTGTTGTTGATGTTGAAGATGTTGGCATCACGAAGCTTATTGCGGAGATTGTTGATTTCACGCTCACGGTTATATGCTTTCACCACGAGGGCGCCGTCGGGTGTCTCCATCTCTTTCAATATGCCGAGCATGTTGGCCATGGCGTCTGACACGAGGTCGAACATGGTGTCAATCTCCTTTAGCACCGGCTCATCAAACTTGACCTGAATCTGGTTCTTGCGGCCAAGGGTCTTTGCCACGTTGAAGCATCCGTCGGCTATTGATTCTATTTCGCTGATTATGCGGAGCATGCCGGCAATGCGCATCTTGCCTTCAGGCGAGAGCCTTCCTTCCGACACTTTGTTGAGGTAACTGCCAATCTCAATCTCCATCTTGTCGGAAATCTCCTCATATTTTTCAAGACGGGAATAGGTCTTGGTGTAATTGTCGTCGCTGGGATCGGTATGGATAAGTTCGCGTGCCATATTCAGCATGCGTTCCACACGCTGTCCGTAAAGATATATCTCCTTCTGAGCCTGCGTGATATTGAGCTCGGAAGCGGAAAGGATTCCGCGGCCGATGAATTTGAGTGAGAAGTCCTCCTCTTCATCCTTATGGTGAGCCGGCATGATCCAGCAGACAATCTTGACATATAGTTTGGTGAACCAAATCATTATCATAAGGTTGATGGCGTTGAACACGGTGGGGAACATTGCCAGGCCGAATGCGATGCAACCCTGTGCGGCCGATGTGAGGCCTCCTTTAGGATTAAGCAGGGTGGAGTCGGCAAGCCCGGCTTCCTGAGCCTTGCTGATGTCGAGGGGATTGATGCCGTTGCAGGCTTTGGTTATGTCGCCCACAAGTTCCACGAAGGGATGGAACACGCATAAGGCAATGATCGAACCCAACACGTTGAAGAGCACGTGGCCCATTGCCGTCCTTTTTGCGGCCAGGTTACCTGAAAGAGAGGCAAGCACCGGGGTGATTGTTGTTCCTATGTTTCCACCAAGGATGATTGCGCAGCCCAGAGAGAAGGAGATCCAGCCTTGCGAACACATGATAAGGGTTATGGCGAATGTAGCGGCAGAACTCTGGGCCACCATGGTCACCACAATACCCAAAACGAAGAATATCAGCACTGACCCTACACCGAGCTGAGTGTAATTGGTTACGAATTCGAGCATCTGAGGATTCTCCTGGAGATTCGGCACGTAACGGCTGATGAGGTCGAGACCCATGAAGAGGAAACAGAAGCCGATCAGGAACTCGCCGAAGCTCTTGTAACCGCTTTTCTTCATGAAGAGCATAGGAACGCCGACGGCGAGGAGGAGGATGCTGTAGTCGGATATGCTGACTTCAAATGAGAATGCGGAGATGATCCAGGTGGTGACGGTGGTGCCGACATTCGCACCGAAGATCACGGCCATGGCCTGCTGGAGAGTCATGAGGCCCGCATTCACAAAGCTCACCACCATTACGGTTGATGCACTGGAACTCTGGATAAGGGCGGTAATGGCTATACCGGTCAGTACGCCGGCCACACGGTTGCGGGTCATTGCTCCGAGAATGTTGCGCAGCCTGTCGCCGGCTACCTTTTGCAGACCCTCGCTCATTACCTTCATGCCATAGAGGAACAGGCACACCGCTCCTAATAGGCTTATGAAGTCTATTATGCTATAATTCATCTATTTGGAATTTTGGTGATTTTTGTCATAACTTTTGCGGTGTATGGATACCGGTCAGATATTGCCATACAGGGAGGCTTTGTTGGCTTCCTTTTCGCAAATTTAGGGAAATTTTAAAGTACTATTGGAAATTAATAATTTACGCAAATTTCGTGAAAATTTTTGTGAAAAACAAGTCTTTTAGTTCTTTTTTTCGGTATATCGCCATCCGAATTTATACGCCTTTTTGCGCTCCCCTATGCAAACTTTACGTATCGTTGATTTATCGGCTTTGTTTTTTCGCGCCGCTATTGCAATTGTGGAATAACTCTCAATCGTTTCGAGCGTGTCTAAATCATACTTCTCAATTCGTGGTTTATTCATAGTTCTGTTATGTGATGTTTATAGATAAAGAATGTAGTTTTGCCCTCTAATTCGGAATTGTCAAAACTTAATATTATGCGTAGGGATGGATATGGTGGTTTTTGTAGCCATTCTATTTTTTCAATCATAGCCTAAGGGTCTATAAGTATCTATATAGCGTTTATTTTACGTTCTAAGCGTTGTTTATCCCTTGGATATAGTGATGTATCAAATAAAGGGAAATAAACGATTATAGAGAGTAATAGGAGGGTTATTAATAGTGTTAAAAATGTTAATTAAAATTAGTTAAAATTAGAGTAATGTTTTGAGCTGATAAAATAGGCTTAATGTAATGATAGAGAATGTTATAACACATAATGTCTTATATTCTGTTGCACACATTGTTATATGTCTTGGAATCAATAAAAAAACGCTCCATATCCCTATGAAACGTTTCCAAAATCAATTAATGTTATAATATGATAATATAGTTTTTCGCTTTTTACCTTTGTGAGAATAACGGATCATCCGATACATAGAATCCTTATGTAATTGCAGTAGATAGTTATTATCTTCTAATTTATCTAAGATATAATCTAAGCCTTCCATATATCCTAAATCATTCTTTTCTGCAATATCCCAAATAATTCTATCTAACGTGTGTGAGCTTAATGATATTTCACATCTATAAATATCCTTTTCAATCTCATTATATTTCTCTTTTATATAATCTTTGTGACTATTATTCTCTATCTCCTCCGTCTTGTTATATACCTTTATAGTAGTGCTTTTATCCTTTGTAGTGAAATGTATTTGCGGATATTTTAACGGATCGTCTAATGTTCCATAAGTAATAAAATAGGGTGATAATAACAATTTGCTTCTATCTTTAATCATATCTCCATTTATTACTATTTCATTCCTTCTATCCTTAACCGCTTCTAAGTATCTCTTTGTAGGATTCATAAGAGAATCAAAGGCAATGTCTAATTTAGAAATACGATATACACACAAGCCTAAATCCTTTATGGCTTGTTGATATAGTTTCCAATTGTCATTATACAACGTTTCATTCAATAGATTAAGATAGCCATAGTTACGGCAATTTCCGAATGTTCCCCACTGCAATAAACCGATTTTAATGTTATTGACTAACACATAATAATTATATCTGAAATGTGTTTTAATCTTCTTTATTTCAGCTTTTTGTAATTCAGTATTGCCGAATTTATAGGGTTTAAAATCGGTACTCTCCAAATATTCTATAAAATCCATTTCGGAATGTTCATTGTATTTATCTATCTTTTCTATTGCTTTTTCTATTCCATTAAATAGATTTATTTCTCTCTCTCCTTCTTCTATGCGTGTTCGGAACGCTAATGTTAGTTTATCTATAAATATCATACTTATAACTTTTAATTTGATTTATTATAAAGATTTAATCCCTTCCTCCTCTAAATCTCTTTTAAGGTTTTCTATGTCGTTATACATACAAAAATCCGCAATCCTATTCTCTTTATCGACATCGGAAAACAACTCTTTAAACTCATCTAATTCCCTTAATTTAGCGGAGGTTAATTCTTTATACTCCTCTAATTCCTTTAATTTTGGAGTGTGTATTTCCTCTCTTAATGTTTGGATAGGGGTTGTTAACTCTTCCTTAAGTGATTTAATCGCTTTAATTACCTCCTCATTGGAATTTATGCTATTTGGTGTTATATCAACATTTTGTATGTTATTTTCAGCATTTGAAAACTTCTTACCAATTCGCGCCAATTGGTTATTTATCATTTTTTCGGTGCGGTGTAAGTAATTGTTATTAATACATTTAGTGTCAGCGTGGCCAGTAAAATTTATTAACTCATCGGGGCTGAAGTATTCACACCATTTGGTTATGAAGGTGTGTCTTCCGCTATGGCTTTTTATGCGTTTGTGATGAGGTGCTGTAACTTCTTTTCCACGTGGATTAATATAAGTATCAATTGCGTTAAAAGCGTTTGTTTTCTTAGCTATCCGCTTTAATATATCATTAAAGGAACTTCCTTGAGTTTTACCTATCGGTGCTATAATCTTTTGAGAAGTGAGCTTTTGCCATAACTCTTTTGCTTTGGGTTCAAGCCATAGAGGAGCATTTACATAATTTAATTTGCTTTTTCGTTTACCCTCCTTTTCATCCATATATCTTATATATTCGTGGCCGTCCTCTAAAACTATATAGTTGTTTTTATCCAATAATTGAGATATATCGGAATATCTACACGCTGTATAACATTGTAGTAGAAATATATCTCTAACTTGTTGATATTTTTGGTTTTTTAATTCAATCTTTTCAAGTGCTTCAATTTCTTCAGCACTTAGAACAAATTGATTATCTTGTTTATCTTGAAGTGAACGCTTTTCTTTGTTGGGGTCTATTTCAAGCATATCTATTTTTGGGTCATACTCATAGCTATAGTTAGGGTCATTCCCAACTTCCTTTATAAGGGTCTGAATGGTGCTTAATATCTCTTTACAGCGTGCATAACTTAATTCTGAGTTATTTAAGTATTCTTTGTAATTGAATACAAATGTATAATCAAAATTATATAGGTTATCGGATAATTTATTATCCTTGATATATCCCTCAAGGTTTTTAATGCGGCTATAATATTCTTTCGCGGTTGATTCAGTCTTTTTATCCGCTTGTTTGCGTAATGCTCGGATAACATTAAAATATTCCTTTACCTTTTCTTTGGGTGCATTACCCTTCCTTTTACTTGTTATCATATTCTTTATTTCTTTTTTTAACATTAAATTGATTTCATTGGCATCTATCTGTGATGCGTGGTTACATATATACATCATAATCTTTACACGCCAATTTTGGAGCGAATTTATAACATAATTTAACATTAGGTTATTATATTGGGATAATGCGTTCTGTCTCTCGGATATGATAGCGGTTTGCGTTGATTTATCCCACTCTGAAGGCAATACCTTTAAATTGGAATTATATCTGAAGGTGGATCCGTTTACTCTTAGGTATATAAAAATAGGGGTGTGAGTGTTAGATTTTGCATTGTGGAGGTAAAACCGAAGGCTCACCTTGGGGAAATACTGAGTTACAGATTTTAAAGTACCATTGATTTCTAATGTATTAGGGTATAAGTGGGAAAATTTTTGGGGAAAATTTTGGGGAAAATTTTGGGGAAAATTAATTAAATTATCCTCTCTTTTAGTCGGATTTAGGGTGTTTCCCCCCTTTTGAGGTGAGTATATCTCCGAAATATATGCTAAATTATGCTCCTTCATACACAAATAAATTAGGGAAATTTTATTAACTTTACGAAGAATCCGATGATTTTTTTCATCAACAGGCTCTGTTTGTCCAGCCACGTTATGGTGAGAAAGGTTATTCCGGATAAGGCTTCATAGAATTTTAAACATTAAGCAGTGGAAACATCCATCCTTTTCCCATCCGATCCTGACAAGATTTCTGAAAAAGATATCTTGCATCTTCATCCTTTCTCCACTTATAATTCCAATACCTCCCGTCATAGGGAGCTGTGGGCCATAGTGGCAATGAATCGTGAGAGTGCAATTGGACGCAATGGCGACTTGCCGTGGCATATTGCGGAAGATTTGCGTCATTTCAAGGAACTTACAATGGGGCATCCGGTCATTATGGGACGCAAAACGTGGGAGTCTCTTCCTAAGCGCCCTCTCCCAGGCCGGCGTAATATCGTGATTTCAAGAAACCCGGATTACAAAGCTGACAGTGCTGAGGTTTTCTGCTCTTTAGAGGCCGCGGTTGATGCCTGCCGTGAGGTTCCTTTCATCATCGGAGGGGCACAGATATATGAGAAGGCTGTGCCGTTCTGCTCAAAAATATTTATAACATCGGTTGATGCGCCGGCAGAGGATGCTGATGCCTTCTTCCCTCCCCTTCCCGACAATGAATGGATGGCGGTGGAGGAATCGGAGCATCTTCTATCTAAATCAGGCATTGGTTATAGATTCTTGACAAAGATAAGGAGATGAAGATAGCCATTATAAATAAGTCAGATTCTACCGGGGGCGCCGCCGTAGTGAGCTTCCGGCTTATGGAAGCGCTGCGGAGGGCAGGTGAGGATGCAAGGATGGTGGTTGTTGAGAAACTTACCGATTCCCCTTTTGTAATCGAGGCCACGAAACCGCGTATTTCAAAGATTCCTTTCCTCTTGGAACGTTTGAAAATCTTCATTGCCAATGGCTTCAACCGTTCCACCCTTTTCAAGATAGATACCGCTTCCGATGGTCTTGACCTGCGCGTTAACAATTTTGTTAATGAGGCTGACGTGATCATGCTTAACTGGGTGAATCAAGGTATGCTCTCTCTTCGAGGGATAAGGAAACTTGCCAAGGCCGGGAAGAGGATTATATGGACCATGCACGATATGTGGTGCTTTACCGGTATATGTCATCATTCGGGAGAATGCAGGAAATATGAAGCTGTCTGTGATTCATGCCCTCTTTTGAAGGATGCCTTGTATAAGGGACTTGCTGAACGTATTCAGTCGCGGAAAGCTAAGCTCTATTCTAATTCCGGCATCACATTTGTGGCCGTGAGCAACTGGCTTGCCGACCGGGGAATGCGCTCAACATTATTCGCCGGGGTACGTCCGACCGTTATTCCTAATGCCTTCCCTTTTGAAAATAAGGAATATAAATCAAGAATTGATTCAAATTCAGAGCCTGAGAATCGAGAATTCAGGATTCTCTTTGGGGCTGCCCGATTAGACGACACTGTGAAAGGCCTTCCGATACTTGTTCGGGCCACACAAATCCTAAAGGAGAGGTATCCTGAGCAGTCAGCCCGAATAAGGCTGATAACTTTCGGGGAGGCCAAGGATCCGGCCTCTCTTGAAGGCATTGCGATTCCACACACACATCTCGGACGCATCTCCGGGCGTGAAGCCTTGAGGAGGGTATATGAGGATGCAGAGTGTGTAGTCTCCACATCCCTTTATGAAACCCTCCCGGGCACTTTGGTGGAGGGTCAGGCTTACGGGTGCATTCCGGTTGCTTTCTCTCGCGGTGGACAGCCGGACATCATTGATCATCTCTCCTCCGGTTATCTTGCCGAATGGAACGATTCATTGGAAAAGGCGGCCGGGAATATAGCTGAGGGAATAGTATGGGCTTCAGGAAATGCCTTCTCTTCCTCTTTCGGGGAGATAAGGAAAAAGATGTGGGAGAGTGCCTATAGCCGATTTAATGAGGATCGCATAGCCCAAGCCTACCTTGACCTAATTAATGAGTGAGCCTATTTCGAATAATGGGTGAGCCTATCTCGCCTACTCTGCCTATATAGCCTATTCCGCCTATTGGCAAAAAGAAAAAATCGCAATAGGCAACCGAAGTTAACACTATTGCGATTCCTCTCTCCTCAGCGGTGCGGACGGGACTCGAACCCGCGACCCCATGCGTGACAGGCATGTATTCTAACCAACTGAACTACCGCACCAAGGATTTTTTATGTTCGGGTCGGCTTCCCTTCCCGTTTGCGAATGCAAAGTTAATTCTTTTTTCTCACTCCACCAAATTTTTTTCAAAAAAATTTGGTGGAGTGAGAAAAGTTTTAAGTTTATAAGGTTATAAGTTTTAAGACTTCCGATAACCTTATAACCCTATAACCTTATAACCCCATAACCTCATTAATTAAGCATCGATATTTGCATACGTGGCATGAGTCTCAATGAAGTCGCGGCGCGGACCCACCTCTTCGCCCATAAGGACATTGAATGTGCGGTCAGCCTCGGCTGCATTGGTGAGGGTCACTTGCTTGAGCATACGGTTCTCAGGATCCATGGTTGTCTCCCAAAGCTGTTCGGGATTCATCTCTCCAAGACCTTTGTAACGCTGCAGCACGAGACGGTTGCGTTCGCCATTGCATTTGTCATCCACGAAACGTTGAACCTGCTGGTCGGTCCAGCAATATTCCTCCACATTCTTCTTGTTCTTCAGGGAACATTTATAGAGAGGTGGAGTGGCAATGTAGAGATAGCCATTCTCGATGATCGGACGCATGCGGCGATAGAAGAAGGTCATCAGAAGGGTTGCGATATGCGCCCCATCCACATCGGCATCGGTCATTATGACTATCTTGTGATAGCGCAGCTTGGTCATGTTGGGTGCCTTCTCATCCTCTTCTGTGCCGATTGTTACGCCAAGAGCCTTGTAGATGTTTACAATCTCATCAGAGCTGAGCACTTTGCTGTCGTTTGCTTTCTCCACATTGAGGATTTTACCGCGAAGCGGGAGGATAGCCTGATAATGCGGGTTACGCCCCTGCTTGGCTGAACCGCCTGCAGAGTCTCCCTCGACGAGGAAAAGCTCACATTCCACTGCATCACGGCTCTTGCACGGTGCAAGTTTGCCGGGAAGTCCGGCGCCCGAGAATGAACTCTTGTTCTGCACGCGCATACGTGCTGAATAGGCTGCGTGGCGTGCCTCGGCCGCGAGTTTCACTTTGTTGACAATGGTCTTTGCCTGATTGGGATGCTCTTCAAGATATATGCGCAAGGCCTCGCTCACTGAACTTTGAACGGCACCGGCAACTTCGTTGTTTCCGAGCTTCGTCTTGGTCTGGCCCTCGAACTGTGGTTCGGCCACTTTTACCGAAATCACGGCCGTGAGACCGTCGCGGAAGTCCTCTTTGGAGAGTTCAATCTTCATCTTGTCGAGCATTCCGTTGTCGTCGGCATACTTCTTGAGGGTGGTGGTTAGACCGCGGCGGAAACCGGTAAGGTGGGTTCCACCTTCAATAGTGTTGATATTGTTGACATAGGAATATATATTCTCGTTGAAGTCGGTGTTATAAGTCATCGCCACCTCGATAGGCACTCCGTTCTTCTCGGTGTTGAGATGGATTATGTCTTCAATGAGGGGAGTTTTACCTTCGTCAATGTATTGCACGAACTCTTTCAGACCTTCGTCGCTATGGAATGTGTCGCTCTTTGGATTCCCCTCCTCGTCGAGCACACGCATATCGGTCAGTTTGAGCGTAATTCCGGCATTCAGGAAGGCGAGGTCGCGCAGACGGTTGGCGAGGGTCTCGTAGTCATATATTGTTTCAGAGAATATGGTTGCATCCGGATGGAATATGATGGTTGTCCCTGTGTGGTCGGTCTCCCCTATTACGCTGAGTTCGCTTGTGGGCTTTCCGAAGGCATATTCCTGCATGTGTATCTTACCGTCGCGGTGAATCTCGGCCCTGAGATAATCGGAGAGCGCGTTCACACAGCTCACACCAACACCGTGCAAACCGCCGGATACCTTGTATGAACCTTTGTCGAATTTACCTCCGGCGTGAAGTACCGTAAGCACTACTTCGAGAGCGGGCTTATGCATCTTTTCGTGCATGTCAACAGGGATTCCTCGGCCATTATCCACAACCTTTATCGAATTATTTTCGAGGATTGTGACCTCTATATGGTTGGCATATCCGGCAAGTGCCTCATCGATTGAGTTATCCACTACCTCATACACAAGATGGTGGAGACCGCGAACACCGGTGTCACCGATATACATCGAGGGACGTTTGCGAACAGCTTCCAGGCCTTCGAGCACCTGGATATTATCGGCTTGATATGATTTCTTATTCTCTTCTTCTATTGCCATAATTGAGTTTTTAAACCTCTTTTATTCAATTTACAAAGATAGTAAAAAAATATGACATTTTAAGAGAAAATGAGAGTTAAAATAAGTCGGAGTGGCTTCCTGTTCTTATTAATGATATTAATTTGATACCATCGTCCTTTTTATATATCAGAAGCCAGTCGGGAGAGATGTGACACTCCCTGCATCCTTTGTAATTGCTAATAAGTGAATGATCCCTGTTTTTTGGAGGCAAGGGAATATCATTAATCAGGAGCCTGATAATTTCATCAAGTTTAGAAAGGTCAAGATTCCGTTTGTATGCTAATTTGACATCGCGCAGATATTGACGGGTTGTTTCAATCCTGAAGGGTTTCATTTATCAAATTTTTATAATCTTCATAGGAGTCACATACAACAGTGTTTCCCTCTTCCAATTCTTGAAATGCCTTGATTGTTTGTGCATTATACGTTGGTGTTGATTGAGTTTCCCTTACGCTTGTCACTCCACGAAGCATTTTAATTGCTCTTTTTATATCTTCAATCAGAGTGGTGTTTTCCTCTAATGAAACAATTAATTGTGTCATATTCTTTGTTTTTAATTAATGCTAAAAAGGTCGAATCAGTAATACTGATGCGACCTTTAATTTCCTTTATCTTAATATGAAGGAGATCTGACCTGATTTATTCCTCATATTTCTTCAGGATGAGGGCTGCGTTGTGGCCGCCGAATCCGAAGGTGTTGGAGAGTGCTGTCTTGATCTCTCTCTTTTTGGCGGTGTTGAAAGTGAAGTCGAGATTATAATCCACTTTCTCGTCGTTGTCGCCTTCCACGTGATTGATTGTGGGAGGAATCACGCCATCCTCGATAGCCTTTACGCTGAAAAGGGCTTCGAGAGCTCCGGTGGCACCGAGAAGGTGTCCTGTCATTGATTTTGTGGAGCTGAGGCTCATCTTGTAGGCATGGTCGCCGAATACTTCCTGAATGGCTTTTATCTCACCGATATCTCCTACAGGAGTTGAAGTTCCGTGAAGGTTTATGTAGTCGATGTCTTCAGGTTTCATTTCGGCATCCTTCAGGGCGTTCTCCATCACGAGCTTCGCACCGAGGCCTTCTGGATGAGTGGCAGTGATATGGTATGCGTCAGCGCTCATGCCGCCGCCTGCAATTTCTGCATATATTTTTGCGCCGCGAGCCTTGGCGTGTTCAAGCTCTTCGAGCACGAGAGCGGCCGCGCCTTCACCGATCACGAAACCGTCGCGGGAGCCGGAGAAGGGACGCGATGCGGTCTTGGGGTCATCGTTACGTGTGGAGAGGGCTTTCATAGAGTTGAAACCACCCACACCGGCAGGGAATACAGCTGCTTCAGCACCTCCGGCGACAATAGCGTCTGCCTGGCCGAGACGGATGATGTTGAAAGCGTCAATAAGTGCGTTGGTTGAAGAAGCACATGCTGATACTGTGCCGAAGTTAGGACCGCGGAAACCATGATCGATAGAGATGTGTCCGGCCGCGATATCCGCAATCATTTTGGGTATGAAGAAAGGGTTGTATTTAGGACCCTGCTCCTCACCGTGGAGAGCGAAATAGCCTGCTTCCTCCTCGAATGTGTGAAGTCCGCCGATTCCGGCTGCGAAGATCACACCTACACGGTTTTTGTCAATATTTTCGTTTTCAAGATCAGCATCTTCAATTGCCTCCTTGGCTGCCACGAGGGCATACTGGGCATAAAGATCAAGCTGACGAAGTTTCTTGCGGTCGAAATGATCGGCACCATTAAAGTCCTTCACTTCACAGGCAAACTGTGTTTTGAACTTGCTGGCGTCGAAGTGAGTGATCGGGCCGGCGCCGCTTACGCCGTTGACTGCATTCTCCCATGCTGTCTTAACGTCGTTTCCTATCGGGGTCAGAGCGCCCAGACCGGTTACTACAACTCTTTTTAATTCCATATCCGGATTTTATGTTTATAATCCGACACCGGGAACGGCCGTTCCCGATGCCGGAATGATTTTCGTCTGATTTACAGCCGGGTTCTTTTACAGCCGGCTATTTGTTTTTAGGCCTTTGCTTTCTCGATGTATGCGATAGCGTCACCTACAGTGGTGATTTTCTCGGCATCTGAATCGGGGATAGTGATGTCGAAGGCTTTCTCAAACTCCATGATGAGCTCTACGGTGTCGAGAGAATCTGCGCCGAGGTCCTTGCTGAACTCTGCGTTGGGGGTTACTTCTGCCTCATCTACTGTGAGCTTATCTACGATGATCTCTTTTACTTTGTTTTCGATATCTGACATATCTGTAAAATTTTGATGTTGTGAGTATTTAGTTTCTTTTCTATCCTTTTGCGATGCGAAGCAAACCTTCCTTTCAGGAACGCTTTTTTCTGACCTTTTTCGCTTATTTAAAAGACTTTGAACGTCTTTTGCCAAGTTTCAGGTTGCAAAGTAAATAAAAAAAATCCTAATAATGAAATTTTTCCACAATTTTTGCACAATTATTTTTGGTTTGTGCAAAAATTGTGGAAAAATTTACTTCAATTTATTTTATTTCCCAGCTTTCGCAGGTCTTGAGAATCATGTCGCGAAGGTTGGAGAAGCCTTTCTTGGCCTGGACTTCTGCGGTCTGGCGTGCCACTTCCTGATCATAGGCGGCTGCCTCATAGTCGCGTATCACACCGAGGGCGAGCGGGAGGTCGTGGCCATCCATCATGGCAAGCTGCTGCTGGAGGAAGTTCTCGCGTGCATGGGCATCGTGTACGAGAACATCATCAATTGTGTAGCCATCCTCACCGATAGTCACGGCCTTCAGACCGAAGCCATCCTGCACGAGTCCTTTCGAGTTATCCTTTCCGAAGAGCATCTTCTCTCCGTGACGGAGTATGATGGTGTGCTCGGCACGGTTCTCCTTGTTGGCGAAGAACTCATGGATTCCGTGATTGAAAATGACGCAATTCTGCATGATTTCCACTACGGCTGTTCCTTTATGGCGTGCGGCCGCTACCATACATTCACGGGATGTGTCAAGAAGGATATCTATTGAGCGCGCAAAGAAATTGCCGCGGGCACCGAAGCAAAGCTCTGCGGGGATGAAGGGATCTTCAACAGTGCCGTAGGGAGATGACTTCGACACGAATCCACGATCGGAAGTGGGTGAATACTGTCCCTTGGTCAGACCATAGATCTTATTGTTGAAAAGAAGGATGTTGATATCCACGTTTCTCCTCACTGCATGAATGAAGTGATTACCGCCGATTGCGAGTCCGTCGCCGTCGCCCGAAACCTGCCACACAGTGAGTTCCGGATTTGCGGTCTTGACACCTGTCGCTATGGCCGCGGCACGTCCGTGAATCGTATGCATGCCGTAGGTATTCATATAATAAGGGAGACGCGAGCTGCAACCGATTCCGGAAATCACGGCAGTGTCTTTAGGAGCCACCCCGAGTTCAGCCATGGCCTTGTGGAGCACATTGAGGATTGCGTGGTCGCCACAGCCCGGGCACCAGCGTGCGCTCTGGCTGTTCTTATAGTCGGCAGGCACGAAGCCTGTAGTCTTGTTATCTTCCATAATCATTTTCCTCCTTTATTAATCCTCCATAAATTTTTTAACACCATCTACAATCTCTTTCACGAGGAAGGGCTGACCCTCCACTTTATTGATGCGAAGAATCTCTTTGCCCGGGAGATGCATCTGCAGGTAGTCGGCAAACATACCGGTGTTCAGCTCCGCAACGATTATGCGCTTGTAGCCTTTGAGGGTCTCGATTGCATTGGCAGGGAGCGGGTTGATATATTTGAACTGATAGAATGCCACTTTCTTCCCTTCGGCATTGAGCTGGGTGGCGGCGGTGCGGAGATGTCCGTATGTTCCGCCCCATCCAATGAGGATAGTGTCGGGATTCTCTTCGTTGAACAAGGGTTCCATGAGAGGGATATCGTTGGCGATTGCTGCCACTTTCTTACGTCGGGCATCAACCATCTTCTGGTGGTTGGGGCCATCTGTGGAGATTACCGACGTATTGAAATCCTTTTCAAGACCACCCACACGGTGCATGGCCCCCTCTGTTCCGGGCACGGCCCAGAAGCGTGAGAAGTCTTCGCCTGTGCGGTCGTAGGGTTTCCAACCGGCTTTGATCTGCTCTTCCGATACGAAGCGCGGGGTGATTTCGGGATAGTCTTTATCTTCCGGCACTCTCCAGGCAGAAGATCCGTTGGCGATGAAGGCATCTGTAAGAAGGATGACGGGTGTCATGTGCTCGACCGCTATCTTGGCGGCGTTGAAAGCCATGTCGAAGCAGTCGGTGGGGCTGGTGGCAGCTACCACACAGAGAGGTGATTCACCGTTGCGGCCGTAGAGAGCCTGCATAAGGTCGGTCTGCTCTGTTTTGGTGGGAAGACCGGTAGAGGGCCCGCCACGCTGAACATCCACTACAACCAAAGGCAGCTCAGCCATTACGGCAAGTCCGATTCCTTCTGATTTGAGTGAGAGACCGGGGCCTGAAGTCGAAGTGACAGCCAGGCGGCCGGCGTAGGAAGCTCCGATTGCCGAGCATACACCTGCAATCTCATCTTCCATCTGGATAGCCTTCACTCCGAGATCCTTGCGTTTTGCAAGTTCGTGGAGAATATCGGTTGCGGGGGTGATAGGATATGAACCTAAGAAGAGGGGACGACCGCTCTTTTCGGAAGCCATGATCAGACCCCAGGCAGTTGCTGTGTTGCCTGTGATGTCGATATATGTTCCGGGAGCTGATTCCGAGGTCTCTATGCGATATACAGGCATGGAGCTGTGGGTGTTGTGTCCGTAATCCCATCCGGCCTGGACCACCTTGGCGTTAGCCTCATACACTGCGGGTTTCTTGGCGAATTTGGCTTGAAGTTTCTTCAGCACGCTTTCAACCGGACGGTCGAACAACCAGCAAATCACACCGAGAGCAAGCATGTTCTTGCATTTCATCATTGCTTTCTGGTCGAGACCTGAATCGGCCAGTGTGTGCTTCAGGAGTGTGGCCATCGGCACAAGCAGAATGCGGTCGGGATTGATGCCTAACTCCTCTATGGGATTTTCTGTGGCATATTCCGCCTTTTTCAGATTAGCAGGGGTAAATGATTCTTCATCACAGATGATTATTCCGTCAGGACGGAGATACTTGAGGTTGGTTTTCAGAGCCGCGGGGTTCATGGCTACCAGCACATCAGCCGCATCTCCGGGAGTATGCACCTCCTTACCAACGCTTACCTGATATCCTGACACTCCGCTGAGCGAACCCTGCGGGGCGCGAATTTCCGCCGGATAGTCGGGGAATGTGGATATCTCGTTCCCTTCTCCTGCCGAAATATTAGAGAAAATATTTCCGGCAAGCTGCATTCCGTCGCCGGAGTCGCCGGCGAATCGGATAACCACTCTGTCGATGGTCTTGACATTCGTTTCTTTTGACATAACGAATAGTTTTGATAGATAAAATTGTGGAACTTCCGGCCTCTGCCGGAGCGCAAGACACCCCGAAGGGTCTTGTCTTACGCAAAATTAATTAATCTTTTTAAGATATACAAAGATTTAAGGTTATTTGGATATCAGTATCTTGACGGCTTTACCCTTTGCCGAACGAGCAATATATATGCCCGGCTCGAGGGGGTTGCCTTCCAACTGACGGCCGTTGAGTTCGTAAAGAGACCAGCCCTGAGGGAGGTGGATGGTGTTGCCATCTATGGCAATGCAACCCTCGTCGTCACCATCCACATTATCAATCACGGAAGCAATGTCCAGGAAGGATGAGAAACGTGCCAGCTTCACGGGGGTCTGGTTTGAGCTGTAGTTGGTGAAGCGAGGTTGGGTGGCATTATACTGTAATGTCTTCCCTCCATCGAAGGTGATAAGGGCAGTGCCATCATCATTGATTTTGACTTCAGTGCTTGTCCCTGTATTAGATTTAAGTGTATTCTTGTTTCCTGATCCTCCCACATTCCAGAATCCCTTAGATTTGTTGTTTAGGGCATCCAGAACCTCCAAGAGATATTTCCCTCCTTCGCTCTGCTTGAAGCGGATTATGGAAGCCTCCATAGGGAGATAGGTTATATCCTCTCCTTTGAAATTGACTTCTCCTGCATCAGGCATAAAACTTGAAGAAGAGGTTCCTCCGTTATGTCCCATTATATGACCGTTGGTGGAGGAATAGAGGATGTATAAGGTTTCGGGTGTGAGGATTAACTCTGAATCGGAGGTAACGGGGGTATAGATTGCTTCGGTGTAATCATCAATCTGAGGGTCCCGTCCGGTTAGGGTGAGATAAGCAGTGGAGCTTCTTAAAGTTAAGCCATTGCTCTCTGCTTCGGTGTAGGCAGATAACGACAGCGTGGCTCCATGACTCGATGCGGAAGGAATCTCAACTCCCGGACCATATTGCTGGTAATCTCCACCGTTGATGCTTACCCATAGGTCGCCATCTTCGTGAGCGATTCCTACAACCTCACCATTCCACCAACGCGATGAGTATGTATTCACTGCAGTGAGGCGGCGTGATGTAAATACCGGTTCAGCCGGGCGGTCGATTGCTTCGGCCTGCTTGCCGGGAGTGAAAGCCACATCCTTCTTGCCACCCCATATATGCTCGATAAGCTCCGGATAATCTATGAATGGATTGCGGTTTTTCTGAATCTTGAATATCTCCTCGTTGCGTTTTATCTCCTTGGAGTCAACGGGGTCGTTGGCAGCCCAGCGGCAGAGCAAATCCACAGCCCACGGCTCTAATGTGGCCACTGCGTCATATTTGTACATGGGCTGGTCAGTTTTCCAATTCTCCCCATCATATACGGTGAAGATATAGAAATATGCTCGGGCGAAGTCCCCTTTATATTCGTCAGCCGGTTCAAATACCTTTGAAGCAGAGCCGGCGGTTCCTGCTTTTGGTGCTCCTATCTTTACAAGTTCATTTTGCCATGCAATAGTAGCAACCTCTCCTAATGGGAGGTTGTCTTTCTTATTGTTTGCGGCCTCGTTTGATGGATTAAGATGGATAAGGTCGGCGTAAGCATCCTTAGCATCTTTAGCTCCAAACCATGAATTTGCTACGGAATGCTCAATATTGAGACCCCTGTGAGTTTCGGTAGGAACCATATTGTTGCTATACATATCCCACCAAATAGTCACGCCATTGATAATTCGTACATCGGTATTTCGGAATGCTTCCCAAGTGTCATCTCCATATCTAACCCTACTAAACTCTTCGGGGAATGCCACAGCTTTCACGGCGGTTTTCAATTCCTCACCCTTTTTACCGGATAAAGAATCATAATAACCCGCTGGGATTTCAGCCTGTGCAAATATTGCGGTGACAATAGAGGCTGCGAATATAAATTTTTTCATTTTATCGTTTTTGTTAGGTTATAGAAAATGTAGTGTTATCAGAATCCCACCATAGCTTTCACTGTTTTGCTCCTTTCAGGTGAGACAACGATATAGATTCCTTTCTCAAGGTTCTCGCCATTCACTGCACGGCCGTTTAGGTCGAAGATAACACTGCCCTCGGGAGCGATGATGCTGTTACCCTTTATGATTACACGGAATCGTCCGGTCTCCACCGGCAAGATGGTTGAAGCAATCTCTTTGGGATTGAAGCGATAGAGTGCCACATCCTCCTGTCCGCTTGTATAAGTGCGGAACATTTTTCCATTATCATTTTTGTTATATTTCAGGTAACCACCCGCTCCGTAGTTGATTGTAGTCACTCCTGAGTTTACGCTGATAGATGCATGGGTACCCGCATCAGTAGCCAAAGGAACAATATTGAGCGTCTTTGCAGAGGCAGAGGCAAGATACCCTAAATTCTTGCCTTTGATATCGGAAAGATGGAGAAGATATCCGTTACTATCTGCTTCTAAAGTTATGATAGCGGTTTCATCGGGAACATTCTCAATTGTATTGTCTGTAATTGAGATTTGGTCGGTCTGTAATAGGCTGCTGTTTTTATTACCCGGATTGATTGACATGGCTACAGATGCATCCGGGGAAATAATTATATACTGCTCTCCTATCTGGAGGTCAGCTGAATTATTCACGAGTATGTATTTCCCTTCCTTATCGCTTGAATCATAGCCGGGATTGGGATCGTCCGGGGTCGGGTCATCCGGATCGGGATCATCACCCGGATCAGGAGTCGGATCAGGTGTGTGTGAACCCTCAAGATGGTATGCCTCATTCTTTTTGGAACCCCAGATGTAATCTGCAAGGTCGGGAAGGTCAATGAAAGGGTTGCGGTTTCCCTGCTCCTTCTGTATTCCGTTATTACGGTTGACCTCCTTTTCGCTCACAGGGTCATTCGCATTCCATGCGAGCATCATATTGTAGGCCCAGGGTTGAAGCTCCGCTTTCCCTCCGGAGTAATCATACATTCTCCCCTTGCCGTCAGTGCCATTGGAGGAAGCTTCCTTCCAGGTGATATCGTCGTATGCTACGAACATATACATGAACACGCGTGCGAAATCACCCTTATACATATCGTGAGGTTCATACACCATGGTGCATCCGCCGCCCTGTCCGCTGACAGGATGGCCAATGAAAGTTATGCCGTTATTCCAGGTCGAAGCCCCGCTGATTTCACCGATCGGATAGTTCCCTTTGCGGCTGTTTGCATCTGAGTTAGAGGGATTCAGATGCACTATATCTTTATAGGCATCATTTTTGGTTCCTCCCCACCAGGAATTGGCCACGGAGTGTTCTATATTCATCCCCGGATGGCCGGAGGAGACAGCCACATTATTTGAGCTGTACATATCCCACCAGCAGTCTTTACCGTCGATATTGCGTACGTCTGTTGACTTGAAGGCATCCCAAGTGGCATCGCCATAGCTGATGGAGTGGTGTCCTTTCTTTGCGATTGCTTTTACGGCGTTTTTAAGGGATGCTCCGCTCTTCCCTTCGAGGGAATCATAATAGCCGGCAGGAGCCTGCGCCATTATGCTGAAAGCGGAAATAAGTAAAGTTCCGACAAGAAAGAATCTGTTTATTATATTCACGATGATTGAGTCTTTTTGGTTAGCCCTCCTTCTCGGTGTCCATTTTATGACACTTCTGTTTGAAGCAGGTTTGAATGGTAGGTTTACGGCTTCAAATTTAGCTAAATTTTATGGAATTTTGCAAGTTTGAACAGTAAATTATTATATGTTTTCACCGATATTTCTTTTCAATCCGTTAAGTTTGCACCTTTTTATTGGGGAACCTTTGAAAATGCGTGAAAAATCTTCCTGCTCCATCCTCCTCACCTTCTCCTTGGTCAGCTCCATCACCTCTTTTGAGGAGCGAAATTCCTGAATTGTTGTGGATGGGATGGAATGGTTCAGTGGGCAGTTCCTTAGGCAAAGGTCGCAACCGAATATAATGTTTTTACCGACGTCTGTATTCATTGCTTCGATTGCTTCCTGCTCCCTCCAGTCCCCCCGATGCTCAATTGTGAGATAGCTCAGGCATCGGGATGACTCTACGGTGCCATCAGGATGCAGTGCACTTGCCGGACATTCGCTGATGCATCTACCGCAATTGAGACAGCGCCGGGAATCGATATCAAGTTTAGCAGGATTGCCTGTGTGACCCACATCAAGGGTGGTGACTATTTCCGCCAAGAACACCATATTTCCGTGCCCCGGAACAATGACGGCTCCATTAGCTCCAATCTCTCCTATCCCGGCCTTTACAGCCCAATAGCGTTCCATTATAGGAGCTGAGTCAACACATATCCTGTATTCCCCTCCAAAAGATTCCCGCATCTCCTCCACGGCCCGGTTAAGGCGTTTCCTTATCACATCATGATAATCGAGCCCGTAGGCATAGCAGGCTATCATACCCTTATCCTGTTTCCTGAATTGTGCCGGCTTGAATGGAAATGCCAGGGATATTATGTTTTTTGCTCCATCCAACAGGAGTCGCGGGTCACGTCGTATTGTGCTATGGTTCTCCATATAAGACATGCCGGCGTGCCCTCTCCTGTTCAACCAGTCAAGGAAACTATTCCACACACACTCCTCCACCTGAGCCGCCTTGGCAAATCCTACGGCCACAGCACCACTTTGTTTCAATATGGCGGAAATCTCCCCAATCATCCCTTTCTTCCGAAATCGGCCGGCACTTCTCCCCAGCGGTCAGTTTCCCACTTCAGTATCTTGGGATATTCTGTAGCCGGATGACTGTTAAGCCACGACAGGGCGCGCTCCATCATTCGGAAACATTTCTCATTTTTTGAATTGCGCGTGAGCTGGGTCTTCACCTTCCTGTTTCTCACCCACGCCATTCCGGTTTTTGAGTCGCTATAGATGGTGTGACGTTCGCCGCTTTGATTCTGCAAGGCCAAAGCATGGACAATAGCTAAAAATTCCCCAATATTGTTGGTGGATTGCTCGAAGGGACCAACGCGGAAAATCTCTTTTCCTGTCATAAGCTCCACTCCCCGATATTCCATTTTTCCGGGATTTCCCAGACAGGAGGCGTCAACCGCCCAGCCGTTGAGGTCGATTTCCTGAAACTGGAAATAGTCAGGCTGCCCGGCTTTCGGAAGATTGTGTTCGGAGGCACCGACAAGGAGTCCGCTCAATTCAGAGCGATCCTGCCTGCTCTCCCCTTTTCGGAAAGCGGCGGCCGCTTCGGCTGAGGTGGCATAGCTTTTGAACATGGCTCCAGGATAATCATCCACCTGTGCCATCGCGTCGTTGAAGTCGTCATACACTCCCGGCTCCCGGCCTTTCCAGACCACATAAAATCGCTTACTGTAATTTTTCATTGAAGATTTATCCAAAAAGGATTAATTCAGAGATTATTAATTCAGATATTGTGGTGGTAAATTACTTCCGGGGAAGTGTCTCCTCCCGATATAGATAATAATGACGAAGCTGTTCAAATTCATCCGGATTATTTCTCAGAGCGCGCTCGTCATGAAAGGGATTGTATGATGAGGTGATATCCTCTGCTTTCAGATCAAGAGGGGGTAGGTAGTTTCCCGATAAGCCTGAAGTGTCGCCCTCTATCCCGAAAAATTGGTTCACTGCCTCTATAGCCATCCGGGTTGCCCGTTCCTTCCCCTGCCGGGAGTAACCTGCAATATGTGGAGTGGCAATTGTGGGTAGATATAGAAGTTCCTTATCTATTTCAGGTTCCCCTTCCCATGTGTCGAGCACTGCCCTTATCTTTTTCTCCTTCAGAAATTTCTTTAGGGCTATAGAGTCAGTGACCGGTCCGCGCGCCGCATTCACGAGTATGGCTCCCGGTTTCATCATTTTCAGTTCCTCCTCCCCGATGAGATGAAATGTGGCATCCCGGCCCTCTTTGGTGAGCGGGGTGTGAAGCGTCACCACGTCACATTCTTCGAGAATCTCTTTCAATGCCGCTTCCCTTATGAAGCCGGGAGAAGTATGGTCAGGAATAATCAGGCTCCTCCCCTCTTCTTGAGCTTTCCGGGATTTGGGGGGGTCGGAAACTAACACTTCCGTTCCCAAAAGCCTTCCCCAATCTGCAACTATGCTTCCAACATTACCATATCCGATTACGCCCAATCTATCCTTGCCGGGTCTGAATCCCATCCTTAATATCGAACTCCACACATATTGCGCCACCCCCGGTGCATTACACCCCGGACTGTTCCTGACGGCAATCCCTTTTCCATGGCAATAATCAAGGTCGATATGATCGGTGCCTATGGTTGCCGTTACAACAAGGCTGACTGCGGAATCTTTCAACAGCGACTCATTGCAGCTTGTCCGGGTTCTCACTATCAGTGCGTCGGCATCTTTTACCGTGGCATCTGTGAAAAGGTTCTGGTCGAGATATTCCACATCTGCAACTTTTTCGAGCCTCCCCTTGATATAAGGTATATTCTCGTCAATCTTTATCTTAGGTCTTTTCATCGGAATGGATAAGCTTGTTGGCTAATAGCCCTTATCATAAGGTCATGAGTTTATCATAAGGTCATTATGAGGAAGAGGACAACATATATTAACGTGAGTATGCCGAGCCACAGGTTTGGCTTCCTTATATTCCACAAGGCAAATGTGTTGGCAATCTGCACGGCGGCCGTCAGGTAGAATGAGGCAAGGTAGGTGGGAAGGTTATTGAAGTCAACAACGATTCCAGCCACGCATATCAGACCTATCACGGCAACGGCATTATTGTAGAGCCTTCTCTGTGTGTTGCCGGCATATAGCTTCACAGCATTATTTAGAGCCATTAGAATGGCTAACAAAGCTGTTAATCCTATGCTTATCCCCCCGACCAGCCTGTCGTTGGCCGAGGCCATGCTGTCGAAAAGGTTTGAGAATTGCGGCAGATGGAAAGAATCGAGCGGCACGAGCCCCATTCCTACTGCTATCCAGTAGGGCGCGCATATCCCCATGAGGAAAGAGAATAATTCCCGCAGATGGAAACACTTCATCATGAGGGCTATAAGAATATAGCCCGGCATAAGGAAAATGAAAGCATACTGGAACATGCTTCCCAACGAAAGCATTGTGGCTACTATGAAGATCTCCTGAGTGGCATTGCGTGCCTTATAGCAACTGAAGATTGTGGATAGGCAGAGGAGGTTGATTGCCACCATAAGGGAGGAAGACCCGAGCGGGCCGTCGGCCCATGGGTTGCTCGCCGTCAGCACAAGGAACATTGCCGGTAACACCATATCGGCTGTCTGAATCACTGAATAGCTCTTGTTGAAGAAATGCAGTGCTATGCCGCAACCCAATATCAGGACGAGATTTATTCCCCACGACCAGAGTTCGGGAATCGGCCATAGGTTTGGCGACGGCAGGCAGACTCCGAGATTTGAGGTGATTGCCGATGGGCTGCCCGCAAAATAATATATAACTGAAAGGGCTATGGCTAAAACCACAGCCCCTAAAAATCCCTCTGTTCCTATTGTCTTATGCTTCATTGGCTGTTCCTGCTTTATTCTGTCAGGTTATCCTCATCGGAGCGATATTTCTTTTTTCGGGAACGCATCGGCACATCTGAAATCACGTAAGCCCTGTCGGCTGAGATTTTGGGTCCTTGCGGCTTCACGCTCACTGCTTCACGCTTCCTTCCGAATTTGCGATCTGCGCCCGGTTTGCCGTCACCGCTGAATTTGCGATCGCTTCCGAATTTGCGGTCACCCTCAAATTTACGTTTTGGCTCAGATTTACGGTCGCCTCCGAAAGAGCGTGATTCTTTACGGCTATCGTTTTTACGTGAGAAATCACGATCACTTTTACGAGAGAAATCGCGTTCGTTAAATCCATCCATTTCAACTCCGGTGTCGAAATTTTTGCGGTCAGACCTTACAGGCTTGTTTTTCTTATCGAAACGTCGGTCAGAACTGAAACCACCCTTACCGCCTTTGGCACCCTTACCCCCTTTTGCGGGCCTTTCCTTGCCGTGTCCGAATTTACGGGTCTCCGCTTTCCATTCGTCATCGGAAAGATGGCGCATCTTGCGGGGCCGGCGTTCATCTGCTTCTTCATCGTCATAATGGCTCACTTTGCCACCTTCGGCGCGAAAATCGGAATATGAACCATCGAAGAGCACATATTCACGGAGCGAACATTCAAGATTTCCGTTTAGCAATGGAATCTTCATCGAAGGTTTGAGACCGATATTGGCAAAATCCTCGTCGTTCATGCCGATTATCCACGCGTGATAGCCGGGGAAATTCTTTTTAAGGCAACTGCCGATTCCCTTATAGAGTTCGGTCATATCGTCGGGCTTTAGACGTGCACCGTAAGGAGGATTCATTACGATGATACCATCTTCAGGATTTTCAATCCAGTCGCTCATCGGACGGCAGGACAGCTCAATCATATCGTCAAGCTTGGCCATCTTCACGTTCTTGCGCGCAATGGCCACCGCTTCCGGGTCTATGTCGCCGCCATATATCTTGAAGTCGAAATCACGCTCTGCGCTGTCGTCGTTATAAAGCTCTTCAAATAGCTCCTTATCGAAGTCGGCCCATTTCTCAAAAGCGAAGTTTTCACGATATATGCCCGGGTTGATATTTGCCGCAATCAAGGCCGCCTCTATGAGGAAGGTTCCCGATCCGCACATCGGATCCACGAAATTGCAATCTCCCCTCCAGCCGGTCTTCATTATTATTCCGGCGGCCAGGACTTCATTGATGGGAGCCTCGGTCTGAGCCACACGGTAGCCTCGTTTTGAAAGGGGTTCGCCACTCGAATCGAGCGATATCGTGACACGGTCTTCAAAGATATGCACATTCAGCATAAGGTCGGCACCGGCAACCCTGATGGAGGGACGTTCGCCGGTCAGGTCGCGGAAATGATCCACGATGCCATCCTTCACACGGTAGGTCACAAACTTTGAATGAGTGAATTCATCACTATTGACCGTGGAGTCGATTGAGAAAGTCGTTTGTGGCGACATATATTTCTCCCAAGGTATATCCCTTACTATATCATAAAGCTCATCCGGGTCGTGAGCTGTGAATTTTTCAATAGGTTTAAGAATCCTTAGAGCCGTGCGGCAGCAGAGATTAGCTTTATACATGAGGGCGAGATCACCTTCGAAGCTAACCATGCGGCGGCCCATCTCCACATTCTCCGCACCTAAGGAGATGAGCTCGTCGCGGAGCACATCTTCAAGGCCCTGGAAGGTCTTGGCCACCATTGAAAATTTATTTTCCATTAATGCTTATACTGGTGTTTGTAGGTTGTAGTAGCTCTTAATATCAGAATTTTACCACATTTTATCAGAATGTTATCACGTTCTCTCCTCCCGAATGAGATGATGCAGAGCTACCCGGCTTGGAGCTGGTTCTCTGTTCAGGTTTCGGTTCAGGCATCACGGTTGCCTCACTGAGCTTCTTGAGGGTCTCGTTGAAGTTGGATGGACGATTATAGGCCGGGGTGCGTTCGAGACGTGCAATGATTTCGTAATCATCGAACATTGAAGGCGTAAGCACGGCATAGCGACGCTTGTCGGCCTCGCGCTCCTGCTGAATTAGACGGTCGCCTCCATAGTATTCCTCTATGGCCACGCGGGTCTCCTGTTTCTGGGCCTGTGCCTTCTTGTCGTCTTCACTGTTGTTGCCCATCACTATTATCTTCCCTTTTCCACTGGGGGCATCCTCCTCGCCATCACGAAGCGTGACATCGAATCCGGAAGCAAGAACGGTGATTTTGACCTTGTCGCCAAGCGACGGGTCATCTCCGATACCCCATTTCACATCAATGCTCGAAGGAAGCTTGTCGGTGAATTGCCTGATCTCGGAAATCTCTTCCGTGCGTAGCGGATTGGGAGAATCCTTCCAGCACATGAACTTGAAGAGGAGACGCTTGGAGCTGTAGATGTCATGGGTTTTGAGGAGCGGAGAGTGGAGGGCGTTTTGGATTGCATTTGATATGCGGTGTTCTCCCTCGCCGTATGCTGTTGATATGATAGCCGTGCCGGAATCCTTGAGCGTGGTTTTCACATCGTTGAAATCGACGTTGATGTAGCAAGGGTCGGAGATGATTTCAGAAATGGAGCGAGCCGCATTGGCAAGCGTATCGTCCGCTTTTCCGAAAGCATTGAAGAAGTTGAGATCCTTATAGAGTTCCACAAGGTTCTCATTATTGATCACCAGGAGGGCATCCACATGCTTCTTCATCTCCTTTGCACCTTCAAGAGCCTTCAGGATCTTCTTCTCTCCTTCAAACAGGAAAGGCACGGTGACGATTCCGATTGTCAACATTCCGGAATCTTTTGCAATCCTGGCTATGATTGGGCTGGCACCAGTTCCTGTGCCGCCTCCCATTCCGGCCGTGATGAACACCATCTCGGTCTTGTCGGTGAAGAGTTCGGCAATCTTATCCTGATATTCTTCAGCATATTGGCGGCCCACTTCGGGTTTGTTGCCCGCTCCGCGACCGGGTCCGAGAAGAATTTTGTTAGGCACGGGCGACATCTCCAGACTCTGTTTGTCGGTGTTGCAGACAACAAAGTTGATGTGAGGAATCTTTAGGCTGTACATATAGCTGACGGCATTGCAGCCACCGCCACCCACGCCCACCACCTTTATTATGGCGTCGTTTCTTTCCTCTGCAAAGCCGGATGTGTCGTTGATATCGCGGATATCTATATCTGGTGTGAAGTCTTCTGTCATTTTTGTTGGAGATGAGTAGGTGAATTATTCGATGATATCGTCGTCATCATCTTCGTTACCTGTGAAGAATGAGGAGAGCTTGTTGCTCCATTTGTCAAGTATGGAGGGTCCCTTCTTCTTGGGCTTCTTTTCGGGCTTGCGTTTGCGGCGGCTATCCTCTTCCTCAACCGGTATTTCGTCGGGATGAGGCTGACCGTTTTCAGGTAAGTCCTGACGTTGCGGAATGATGAGACATTCAGCGTTATTGTTTGTGGCGCCGGTGTAAAGCACACTGGCGACTTCTATGATTTCAAGTGCAGGGGCCTTGCTGTTGTCTTCAATGCGTATATAGCTTGGCAACTGGCCTCGGCGAACAGATAGTTTGCTCTTCTCTCCAAGGAGTTCGAGCATTCCCCTGAGTTGGGAACCACCTCCGATGCAGATGATTCCTCCCGGGATATCCTTCTCCTTCAAGTCGGCGTATGCTATCTGCTCTATGATATTGGCTACAATCTCTTCGGCTCTTGCCACCACCATATTGGAGACATCGGTCATTTTCACGCCGTTCATGTTGAGCGACGATACGGAGTCGCGGGCAATGGCATCTCCTGAAGTCCTCTTCAGGTCTTCCGCCTTGTCTTCAAGGATGTGTAGTGATGTTATGTCTCGGGTGATGTTGCGTCCTCCTAACGGGAGAGTTGCGAAATACCTGAGATGACCGCCCCTGTAGATGGTCACTGTTGTTGTCTCTGCGCCCATATCCACAAGCATGCATCCGAGATTTTTCTCATCCGAACGGAGAATAAGCTGTCCGGTGCAGAGGGCAGTCACCATGGCACCGTTTATCTTTATTCCCAGTTTATCGTGGAGAGTCCGCACGAGATTGCGTTTCAATTCCGGACGGCAGACAATAAGGTCGTAGGTTCCTTTGATGCTGTTGCCTATCATCCCTTTCGGGGATGTGGTTTCAGTTTTTCCTACCTTGAATATACGCGGAATTGCATCGACCACTTCGAGGGAATTGTCGATAGCCGATTTGAGTGCCTGTGCCCTCAATCCGGCTATTATGTCTTGAGTGATTTCTGTATCGTCGGGAAGATTCTTGCTCACTTCTGTTGCCAGAGATCGCATGGAGCGACCTGAAAGGCCGATATATACGCCTGTTATTTGCCTTGGTTGCACTGCGGCGCGGCGTTGCAGTTTGGTGAGCAGATGCTGAATGCGGAGCGAGGTGTCCTCGAGATTCTGGATCACTCCATATCTCACGCCCTCAACCCCGTGATCCTGTTCGCACGCAATTATGTCGAGCTGGTTGGTGGGTCGCAATTTCCCTACGACCCCTATTATCTTCGAACTGCTTATCTCAATCGCAGCGACATATCTATCTTCACTCATATCCTCTCTATTCTTCTGTTTTTGCTATATCCGCTTCCGTGGATGCGATGTGGTCTCCCAATGTTGTTTCGTCAGGATCAATCTCTTCATTCTCCTCAATGGGAGCGGGAGCCACCGGTTTGACGCGTCGTGTGGCAACCACCTGATCGCGGAATTTTACCGATATCGTGTCATACTCCTCCCATCCTTTATAAGGCATCACCTTCTTGTAGAAGAGCTGCAGGGCCTCTTTCTTCTCCTGCAAGCGTGTGGTGTCTCCGAAATTGACCACGTGGCCCAACATCCTCGGCACGAGCAGCAGGTTATTGGGGTCGCGGGCCTCAACCATGGCCACCAGTTCACGGAGCATCGGATCCTTATCTATATATTTCACCAGAGGCAACACCGCTTTGGGTTGGAAGTTTGAATTGAAATTTCCTGTCACCACCGGAGCATGTGTATAAAATTCGGCTTTAGAGTCGATCTGTTTGCCATCCTTATTGATATAATAGGATTGATTCCCTATGAATACCCTCATCACGGGAACTAAGGGCACAATCTCTATCTTCAGTCTTCCTCCCGATGAAATCATGCAGTTCACACTCTCGAAAGTGTTAAGGTCGGTGAGGTATTTTTCAATAGCGGTGGTGTTTATCTCATTAAGCCTTGCCCCTTTTATACGGTGAGGGTATTTGGCGAGTTCCTTGGCCACACCGCGCACCACGATGGTGTCCATGTTGCGGTTACCCTTAACCTCTATGTCGATACCTTCGCACACATGACGGTCCGCCTCCCCCTTTGCCCATACGCTCATAGTGATACAATAGGCGAAGAGGAGCAGCAGAATGCTCCATTTCATTATGGTTTTTCCCGTCGCTGTCATTATCTGTTTTCGAGAATCTTCCTGATATCGGGGAGTAGTCGGTCAATGTCGGCGGCTCCTAACGTCATTAAGATTTCAAAATTACTATTTTTTATCAGATTCAACAAATCTTTTCTCTCGCAAAATCTTTTTTCTTTGCTTTTTACGTTGTCAAGGATGATTGAGGAGGTTATTCCTTCGATTGGAAGTTCGCGTGCCGGATAAATCTCCGGCATTATCACTTCGTCGGCATTTGAGAGGGCTTCTGCAAATTCCTGAGCAAAGTCGCGCGTTCGTGTGTAGAGGTGAGGCTGGAAGATTACGCTCAGTTTTTTTCCCGGATAAAGTTTTTTAACCGAGGCTATCGAAGCCTTCACTTCGTTGGGGGAATGGGCGTAATCATCAATTAGCACCGCGCCGTTCTCCTTTTCATTTCCATCGAGATAAATTTCGAAACGACGTCGTGCACCCCTGAAAGATTTCAATCCCTCCTTCACCTCTTGGGGTGTGGCTCCGGCATGCAATGAAGCGGCGGCCGCTGCCACAGCGTTGTCTATGTTGATCTCGACCGGCACTCCGGGCTCTATGTCGTTGATGCGTATGCCCGGACCTATAAGGTCGAAGGTTATCTTTCCGTTGCCGTAACGTATGTTTTCAGTGTGCCAGTCTCCCTCCGCTCCTCCGCTGTAGGTCTCCACGGTCACACCCGGTTTCACATCCGGTTTATACTCAAGTCCGGTATGGGTTATCAGTGTTCCCCCTTCCCGGATGAGGGAGGTGAATATGGAGAAGGCCTCAAGGTAGTGTTCCTTGTCGCCGTAAATGTCGAGATGGTCAGGATCTGTGGAGGTGACGACTGCAATCTGAGGGCTTAGATGATGGAATGAGCGGTCATATTCATCTGCCTCGATAACACTAAGTGCGGAGGTTTCGTCGAGCACGAGATTGCTTCCCGTGTTCCGCAGTATCCCACCGAGAAAAGCTGTGCAGCCTTTATGGGAATTTCTGAGGATATTGGCAGTCATGGAGCAGGTGGTGGTCTTGCCGTGGCTTCCGGCTACGCATATAGCCTCTGTGTGTCGCGTGATTTTACCGAGGAGTGCGGCGCGTTTTATGACCTCAAATCCATTATTACGGAACCAGCTCAGTATCCGGTTGTCATCAGGCACAGCGGGGGTATATACGACCAGCGTATCTTCAGGATTGCGAAATTCCTGCCCTATCTCCTCTTCCGAATCGGTGAAGGTGAGTCGGGCACCCTCTTTCTCAAGAGCTGTGGTCAGTTCGGAAGGGGTGCGGTCGTAGCCTCCCACAATGGCTCCGTGACGGAGATAATATCTCACGAGGTTGGCCATCCCTATTCCTCCGGCACCGACGAAAAAGAGGCTCGTCTGCTTTTTCCTTTCCGGATTATTCAATCTGTCTTTATCCTCAGTGTTATTCAGTCCTTTTTCCATCTTCTCGGAATTTTCTAAAGATTACATCTGTTGTGCCTTCAGTATAGAGATTATCTCATTCACAATTGTCTCATCGCTATCGAGCAGGGCCATTTGGGATATGTTGTGACCCATTGTTTGAAGACGTTCCTTATCAGAAATGAGGGAGAGAACTGTATCAACAAGTTTCGCGGGCGCTTCGGCATCTGTCACCATCACAGCCGCGTCGTGATTGACCAGGGCGAGCGCATTTTTTGTCTGATGGTCTTCGGCCACATTTGGCGAAGGCACAAGGAGACACGGTTTGCCGAGATTCTGAAGCTCACTTATCGAGCTTGCTCCGGCACGCGACACCACCAGGTCGGCAGCCGCATAAGCAGAGGCCATATCCGAGATGAATTGTGTCACCACGACCCCCTTCAATCCTTTCGCGGATTTCGGTCCGCGGTCGCCGAAATTCTTTCCCGTCTGCCATATCACCTGTATGCCGCGGTCGGCAAATTCCTTAATCCTTGCCTCCATGCTTTCGTTGAGAGTGCGGGCGCCTAAGCTTCCTCCCACCACAAGCACTGTGGGACGCTCTGCGGCCAATCCGAAACTTTCGCGAGCTTTCCCCTTCTCTTTCTTCGCTTCGAGGAGGTCTTTCCTTACGGGATTGCCTGTCAGCACAATCTTCTCGGCGGGAAAGAACCGTTCCATCCCTTCGTAGGCCACGCATATTTTCTCGGCTTTTGTGGCAAGGAGTTTGTTGGTCACGCCGGCGTATGAGTTCTGCTCCTGAAGAAGTGTAGGCACACCGGCCTTCTGGGCGGCCTTCAATGTCGGCCCCGATGCATAGCCTCCCACTCCTATGGCGATATCGGGTTTGAAATCCTTCACAATCTTACGTGCCTTGCGTATGCTCTTCCATAGCTTCATCAGCACGGGTACATTCTTGAAGAGATTCCTGCGGTTGAACCCGGCTACCGGGAGCCCCGTTATCTCATAACCTGCGGCCGGGACCTTCTCCATCTCCATCCTGTTGTCGGCACCGACAAAAAGGATGTTGCAGTCTAATCTACGTTTCAGTGCGTTTGCAATAGAGAGGGCCGGGAAGATATGTCCTCCCGTGCCGCCGCCACTTATCAATATGTTATATTTTTCAGCCATTGTTAGTATAATTGCTTATGTTGGCTGCCTGAAGGTCTTCCGGAAGCGCCTTCATTTCAGCCTTTATTTCCTGTTTGTTACCGCTTGTCACCGCATACCGGCTCACCGACAGCATCATCCCTATTGCCGCCGACATCACCAGTATCGACGTTCCTCCTTTCGATATGAAAGGCAACGGTTGGCCCGATACGGGGAAGAGTCCTGTCACGATTGCCATGTGAACCAGGGCCTGGAACACTATCAGCACCGCGCATCCCATTATGAGGAACGCTGGGAAGGCACGGGAACATTTATATGCCACACGTCCGGCGCGTGCCACAAGCAAAAGATAGAGGAGCAACAGACAGCATCCTCCCACAAATCCTGTATCCTCTATTATGATGGAGAAGATATAGTCTGAGAATGCCAGAGGAAGCCGGGCGCTTTCGCGTGAGTTTCCGGGTCCCTGACCGAGCACTCCTCCGTGGGCTTGCGCGAAATTGGAGAACACCACCTGACGGTTCATATCGTCGATAGGGTCGTCGGGGCTCGTGCCCTCGAGCCAGCGCGAGAGTCGTCCTTTATGTGTGTCGGCGCGTCCTCCCCCTTTCTCGCTTGAAGTGGTGGCTCCGGCTATCATCTGTTCCTTCTTAACCTCGTCGAATTGCGATGTGTCGGGACGCATATATTTAACCATCATGAGCGCACCGGCACAAACCATATACACCAGCATCACGATGCCGAATTTCCTCCATTGGATGCCTCCGATGAGGAACATGCTGATGCTCACGCCCATAAGGAGAATCATATTGGTTAGACCGTTTCTCCATAACAGGGCACCGAACACCACAACCACTATGGCACACTGTATCACGCCACTGTTCGTCACTCCGCCCGGAGCCTGGTTCTTTGAAAGGATGGCTGCCAATAGAAGCACGGCAGCCAGCTTGATCATCTCGGCAGGCTGAATGGTCATTCCTGCAATGCGAATTGCACGTTGGGCTCCGTTGATCTCAACGCCCATGACCGACGACAGCACCAGGAGTCCCAAAGAGAATATGGCCACTATCCAGGCCATTCGGCGCAGCACCACATAGTGTGTCTTCTGAAGTCCGAGAACTATACCCACACCGATCACCAGGAATATGCCGTGACGAATCAGGGGGCTATAGACGTTCGACGCAGAAACCTCGGAACTGGAAGCACTGAAAAGTTCCACCACGCTTATGAGGAGGAACATTATGTAGATGCCCCAGATATAATGGTCGGGCTTTGAGGGCTTGGTTGCCTTCTTGGCCCTTTCAGCCGCGGCCGCAACAGCCGCGACGGCGCTTTCAGCCGGTGAGCTTTTCCCTGTCACCACTGTCTGGCCGTCTATGGTCTCACGGATGTCAAGTCCGGAGTAATTGTTTTGTGTGTCGCTCATATATTATAAGTGGCTCTATTTGATTATATGAAGTGATATATATTTTTATTTGGTCAGGATAATTTCTTCACCTCAGCCTTGAATTTCTCTCCTCGGTCTTCATAACTATTGAAAAGGTCGAAGCTGGCGCAACAGGGGGAGAGAAGCACGGTGTCACCGTTTTCGGCAAGGCGCGCACATTCCTTCACCGCTTCCTCTATGGAATGAGTGTCGGCGATAAGACCCACTTTTCCGGTGAAGAAGTCGAGAAGTTTCCTGTTGTCTTTTCCCATGCATACGATGGCTTTCACCTTCTCCTTCACCAACTCCTCTATTTCAGTGTAATCGTTACCCTTATCTTTCCCTCCGAGGATGAGGATGGTGGGAGTGGTCATGCTCTCGAGAGCATACCAGGTGGAATTTACGTTTGTGGCTTTGGAGTCGTTGACATATTTAACCCCATCAACGGTAGCCACATATTCCAGACGGTGTTCCACGGCTTCGAAATCCTCAAGGGCGCTTCTGATCTTGTCGTCCTTTATATTGAGGATTGACGCCGAAAGTCCCGCGGCCATTGAGTTATAGAGATTATGAAGTCCGCGCAGGGCGAGTTTGTCGCGGGGAATCTCCCATACCTCATTAGGCCCGATGAATCTCACGATGCCGTTTTCCACGTATGCCTTGCTATCCTCCTGCTTAAATTCGCTGAAGGGCATAAGCATAGCCTCGGTCTGTATGCGGCGTATCTGTTCCGTCACGATGGGATCGTCTTGCCAATAGATGAAATAATCATCTGATGTCTGGTTCTGGAGGATACGGAATTTGGCGTTCACATAGTTTTCCATTTTATGGTCGTAACGATCCATGTGATCGGGTGTGATGTTCATTATCACCGCTATGTCAGCCTTGAAGTCATACATATTCTCGAGCTGGAAGCTTGAAAGCTCTATCACATAGTAATCGTGATGTTCGCGTGCCACCTGCAAAGCAAGGCTCTTCCCTACATTCCCCGCAAGGCCTACATTGAGCCCTGCCTTCTTGAGGATATGATAGGTAAGGAGGGTTGTTGTGGTCTTGCCATTGGAGCCTGTGATGCAGACCATCTTGGCGTCGGTATATCGTCCGGCAAATTCAATTTCCGAAAGCACCGGTATCCCTTTTGCCGAGATTTTCTCCACCATCGGTGCGTATGGAGGTATGCCGGGGCTCTTCACCACGATATCTGCATCGAGGATACGGCTTTCAGTGTGCTGTCCCTCTTCAAACTCGATACCCTCTTCAACAAGCACCGACTTATATTTCTCAGCTATATTTCCCATATCGCTCAGGAAGACCTCCATCCCCTTCTCTTTTCCAAGGATGGCCGCGCCTACACCGCTTTCACCTCCTCCGAGCACTACTAATTTATCCATCATTAATGTCGTTATTCTGTTTTTATCCTATCTTCAATCTGCCAGAGAATCTATCGTCAGAGTAAAGAATGATTCATCTTATCTTAAGGGTCACAAAGGTTAGAACTGCAAGAAGTATTCCAACAATCCAGAACCGGGTGACAATCTTGGCCTCAGGGATGCCTCTCACAGGAGAGCGCCATAACACCTTTGCCTCCGGGTCAAGGTCTTTCTGGAAGTGATGGTGAAGGGGGGTCATTTTGAATATGCGACGCCCTTCGCCATATTTTTTCTTTGTATATTTGAAATATGCCACCTGCATCATCACCGACACATCTTCCAGGAAGAATATGAGGCATAGCAATGGAATCAGGAGCTCCTTTCGTATGAGGATGGCGAACACTGCCAGGATTCCACCCAAGGTAAGGCTCCCCGTGTCGCCCATGAACACCTGGGCCGGGAAGGCATTATACCATAGGAATCCCACGAGTGCCCCGATAAATGCCGCGGCATACACGCACAGCTCTTCCGAGCCGGGTATGTACATTATGTTAAGGTATTGGGAGTAAATAACATTTCCTCCCAAATATGCCATTATAAGCAATGATATCCCTATAATTGCCGAAGTTCCTGCACACAGGCCGTCGATACCGTCGGTGAGGTTGGCTCCGTTGCTCACAGCGGTGACAACGATTATCACCACCAATACAAAGACAAGCCAGCCGAGTGTTGTGGCGGCCTCCTTATTTTTCACCCATCCCGTGAGCCACTCATAATTGAAGTTATTGTTTTTCACGAATGGGATGGTGGTTTGCGGTGACTTTATCTCATCTTTTGACACTACTATCTCTGTCTGATGACTGTCGATGTTCTCCACCTCAAAGTTTTCGCTCATCACGATATCGGGTGAAAGCCACATGGTGATTCCCACCAACAGGCCGAGGCCAACCTGGCCCGTCACCTTGTATTTCCCCTGCAAACCATCTTTGTTGTGATATTTCAGTTTCCTGTAATCGTCGAGGAAACCGATTATTCCCATCCACACGGTCGCAACCAGCATAAGGAGCATATATATGTTGCTGAGGTTTCCTAAGAGGAGACAGGGAACAAGAATCGAGAGGATGATGATCACGCCGCCCATTGTCGGAGTCCCTTTTTTCTGCATCTGCCCCTCAAGGCCGAGGTTGCGGATCTCTTCGCCCACCTGCATGCGTTGCAGGCGATGAATGATCTTTTGTCCAAACACGAGTGCTATGAGGAGGGCCAAAGAGAATGCTATGCCCGACCGGAAAGTCAGGTAGCTCATCAGGTTATGTCCGGGAAATTTCCATCCGTCCCAATATTCAAGTAGAGCGTATAACATTTTGGGTTGTTTATATTGGTTGCATCTTGATTAATCTTGTCGCATCATGAATAATCTTGATGATTCATCTTGATTAATCTTGTCGAATCATGATTATCATGATTGATTTTGATTATTTAAAATCCTTCCTTTACTTCTTCGCGGTCGTCGAAGTGATGTCTGACCCCTTTCACCTCCTGATATGTTTCATGTCCCTTTCCGGCGACGAGCACCACACTTCCGGGCTTGGCCATTCTCAAGGCAGTGCGGATTGCTTCGCGACGGTCGGTTATGCATATTGTGCGACGCAATTCTTCAGAGGTCAGCCCGGCTTTCATATCGGCAATTATTGCATCTGGTTCCTCATCGCGGGGATTGTCGCTGGTCAGGATGAGGAGGTCGCTACGGCAGGCTGCCTCGCGTGCCATCATGGGTCGCTTGCCATGGTCGCGGTTGCCTCCGGCTCCTACCACGGTGGTTATCTCTCCGCCTGCCCCTACAATTTCGCGTATGGTGTCGAGCACATTCACCAAGGCATCGGGAGTGTGGGCATAATCCACGATGGCGGTGATGTCATTTCCTCCGCGTATTGTCTGGAAACGTCCCGCTACAGGCACGAGTTTGCTCATGTTCACCAGCACTTCCTCTTCATTGAAACCTGTGAGGATAGAAGCGCCATAGACGGCCGTGAGGTTGTAGGCATTGAACCGGCCGGTGAATCGAACTTCCACCTCATGATTGTTTAGCATCAGTAATGTGCCGTCAAGCCTTGTTTCAAGAATCTTGCAACGGAAATCGGCATCACTGCGCAATGAATAGGTGTATTTACGTGCCTTGGTGTTCTGCACCATGTATGCCCCTGCCTTGTCGTCGGCATTGACGAGAGCGAAAGCGTCGGCCGGCAACATATCAAAGAACATCTTCTTGGCGTTCATATAGTTCTCGACAGTGCCGTGGTAGTCGAGATGGTCGCGTGTGAGGTTTGAGAATACACCGCCGGCAAAGGTGAGTCCCGCAATGCGGTGTTGCTGGGCGGCGTGAGAGGAAACCTCCATGAATGCGTAGTCACATCCGGTCTCCACCATCTCGGCAAGGAGGGAGTTGAGGGTGAGTGGATCGGGTGTGGTATGGGTTGCGGGCACGGCTCGGTCGTGGATGTAGTTGCACACCGTTGAGAGGAGACCTGCCTTGTAGCCCTCTAATTTTGCCATTTCATAAAGGAGGGTGGCGGTGGTTGTTTTTCCGTTGGTTCCGGTCACGCCTACAAGTTTAAGTTTGGATGACGGATTGCCGAACCAGGCGGAAGCGAGTTTGCCGAGCGCCACGCTTGAATCTTTCACGCGGATGTAGGTCACCCCCTTTTCAAGGGATGCCGGAAGGTCCTCGCATACGATAGCCCCGACGTGGGTGGAAGCCACCACCGGGATATATTTGTGTCCGTCGGTGGTCACACCGCGCACTGCCACGAACATACCTTCCTTGCGGGCCTTGCGTGAGTCGCTCTGCAAGTCCACTATGGTCTTATCTGTATCGCCTATCACCTCTATGGTGTCTATACCTTTCAGGAGGTGTGATAATTTTACTGCCATTGCTCCTTTCTATTTATAAATACCGGCATCTGAATGCCTGTGTTTGAGTTTCAGATATTGAGATTCATTAAATTGGGTCATACTTTCAGGGTGAGTGTCATGGTCATCCCTTTCTTAAGGGGAGTGCCGGCTTCAACCGACTGCCCTCTCACTATTCCGCTTCCGCGCAGCCTCACCTCAATTCCCGCCTGTTCCAGAATCTTGACAGCTGTCGGTGCGTCATAACCAATCACGCTTGGCACTGCACCGCTTGAAGGAGGAGTGGGTGTCTTCACCTTTTTCACTCTTTCCAAATTCAGTTTTTTCGACAGTTTCTTGGGATCGAAAGTATGTGAGGCCGCCAATATCGGGCGGCTTTCTTTTCGCTGTGCTGAGTAGGTGGAGGAATTGTCGAGCAAGCCCCGCGAATACATCTTCACCGCCATATTCTTCACCACCTGGCCGGAAGTGCGGTTGGCCGAATTGCCTCCATTGGCCAACACGAGCGCGATGCAGCTGTATTTCGGTTCCTCGTATGGGAAAAAGCCTGCGAAGGCATAGCGTCGCTTGGCCTTGTTATACACACCATTTTCCACAGGGAAAGCCGTTCCGGTCTTACCTACCACCATCACACGGTCGTCGCGAACGAGTTTGGCGGTTCCGTGTTCACCCCACACAACCTCCTTTATGCACTCCCTCACCTTTCTTGCAGTCTCTTCCGAGCAGATGCGGTCGCGGATGTATTGAATCGGTATGATCGAGTCGCGGCCCTCCTCATCAATAAGACCTTTCACAAGGTGCGGACGCACATACTTCCCTCCGTTGGCTATGGCATTATATACCGACAGGGTGAAGAGAGGCGGAAGTTCCGTATTGTAGCCGTATGCCTGACGGGCAAGGTCGAGATGGCGTGCGGTCATCGTGATGTTGTTGCCACGCGAGTCTTTCGGGAGAAGCTTACGTATTCTTGGTGTGCATTCTCCGGCGATACCGGAGCGTATCGGTTCAAAGAATCCCATCCCGGCGAGACGGTCATAAAACTTGGCCGGATTGGATTCGTAACCACGGAATATGACGCGAGCTATTCCCGGGTTGGAAGACTGTTCGATCACCTGCTTCATTGTCTTCATGCCTCCACCGTGGGGGTCGCTGGTTTTCTGGAAAGGCGCACAGCTCACCATATCGGTCACATTCTTCACCAAACCGTCTTCAAATGCTATCATAAGTGAGATAGGCTTCATCACGGATCCCGGTTCGAAGGGGAGCACTGCGCGGTTGAGTGCCTCACCGTATGTGCCGTTTTCCAACAGCTCAATGTTTGAGATAGCCTTTATCTCACCTGTGGCCACTTCCATCAGGATTGCCGTGCCCCATTCTGCATTGGCTTCGGAACAGATATTGAAAAGCTCCTCCTCGAGCATATCCTGAAGGTCAATGTCGATGGTGGTGCGGATATCATATCCGCGTTGCGCCGGAGTGGCCACCCAGTTGGTGATGCCGTTAGTGAGGGCAACTTTCTTGGCCAGGCCCGGTTTGCCGTAGAGAAGTGTGTCGAGGTCTTTCTCAAGGCCGGAATATCCGTGGATCTCTCTTGTCTTCTCATTCTCGTTTACGCGACCGATGCTTCGGTAGGCCATACGCCCATAGGGATACATCCTGATTTTCCGTTCTTCCTTATATAAAGGGTTGCGGAATCCGGCACCCTTGAAGTCTTTCACAAAGGGGAATGTCTTTATCTTCTCAAAATCCTCCATAGTGCCTTTCTGCACGAGCCTCAGGGCACGCGGACGCTTCTCGTGGGGTTTGTCGAGCTCCTTCTTCAAGCGTGTATGCCAGGAATATTTTGCAAGGGTGTCGGGATGTTGGCGAAGGTTTGACACTCTGGGGAAATACACGTCAAGGGAGTCGGCGAGCGAATCCACCTTCTCCCAAGGGATGCTTTTGAGGGCTTTCACCTTGTTGTGGCGCAAGTCGATCTTTATGTCATACACCTTCAGGTTGCAGGCGAGGATGTTGCCGTTGTCGGCGAGGATATTTCCGCGTTCGGGTGCTATGGTGTCAACTTTCGACAGTTCCGACTTGGCGCGTTGATTCCATACGGCCGCATCGATGACAGTGGTCTTGAACATCTTGAATACCACTAAGATGCTGAAAAGCACAAAGCCGATACATATCAGGCCGTAGCGGAAGAGTATATGTTTCTTGTTGTTTTGTTTAGCCATTTATATTTTCCCTTTAACCATCTTTATAGATCTTCAATTCCTATTCATCCCTGAGTTCGTAAGGCGGCTGGTCCTGATATTGCAGGTCGAGACCTTTCTCGGCCACCATCTTTCGCATCTCCGTTTCGCGTATGAGCGACATATATCTCGCCTTCTCCTGCAATTTCTCGCTTTCCACGCGCTGAAGCTCCTTGTTGAGCTGTTTGATTTCGCTCATCTTGGTCTTTGTTTTGTATCGCAGACCCATCAATGATATGACGGCGACCACGAATATGAGCATCAGCCAGGCGTGGGTCTTGAAAAACTCGAGGCTCACCGAACGCCCGTATCGGAGCTCGCTCATCCAGCCGCTGTTATGTTCCTTTTTTTTCTCTTTCGTTTTTTTGGTTTTCTTCTCTTTAGCCATTTTGAATCCTTCCCCTTAAATTTTCTCGGCAATTCTCAATTTTGCACTCCTGCTTCGCGGATTGCGTTCGATCTCCTCTTCTGAAGGCACAATCGGACTGCGAGTGATGGCCTTCCAGGGGGTGGAGACTTTTCCGAAGAAGTCTTTCTCCTCAATTCCTTCCACATTTCCGGTCTTGATGAAATTTTTCACAATTCGGTCTTCGATTGAGTGGTATGTGATCACAGCAAGCCGACCTCCCTCTTTAAGCTTGTGGGCGGAAGATTGGAGGAAATGCTTCAGTGCCTCCATCTCTCCGTTGACCTCGATTCTCAATGCCTGGAACACTTGTGCCATATCTTTCTTCTCCTGCCGGGGATTAAGGAATGGCCTGACGGCATCGGCAAGCCGGAATGTTGTGGTCAGAGGTTCTTTGTCACGGGCAGTAACTAATGCCTTTGCCAATGCGAAGGGTTTCTTCAGGTCGGTATATGTGCGGAAGAGTGAGGTGAGAGCCTTTTCATCGTATGTGGCAAGTATGTCGGCGGCTGTCTCCCCTCCCCTGCGGTTCATGCGCATATCAAGGGGCGCGTCGTTGCGGAAGGAGAAGCCACGTTCAGCCGAATCGAAATGATGAAACGACACCCCTAAGTCGGCCAATATGCCATCTACTTTCTCCACATTGTGATAACGGAGAAAATTTGACAGGTAGCGGTAGTTGGAATGAACGAAGGTGAAGCGGGCATCGTCGGGCACATTCCCGAAAGCATCCATATCACGGTCGAATCCGTAGAGGCTTCCCTCCGGGCCAAGCTGAGCCAGGATTCCACGCGAATGGCCGCCTCCACCGAAAGTGACGTCAACATAAACACCGTCAGGCTTTATGTCAAGGCCGGCAATGGCTTCTTCGAACAGTGCGGGTATGTGGTATATCTCTTCGCTCATCTTTACAGAATTTTTAGAGGGCAGTCGAATCGAATCTCAGAAAGTATGGAATTTGCAATTGTAAATTTTGCCTTTCTATTTCAAATTGTAAAGTTAGCGATTTTTTATCAACATTTCGTTATAAATGCGTGGCCTTTAAATATTTTTTTGAAAAAACTTATCAACAGGGTTTAAGGGGGAATTATGGTTTATCCTTTTTTAGGTAATATCCTGCTTTTAAAATTTTCAATTGTATTCTCATACACCGCCATTATCTTCCCTGCCATCTCTTCTCCGCAGAAACGTTTTGCGTATTCTTTCCCTGCCTCACCCATCAGGCGAGCTGAGGCAGGATCGCTGAGTATTGAATGTATGGCCTGCACCATTTCAACGGGATTTTCAGGGTCGATGTAGAGTGTATCGGGTCCGCCTGCCTCCTCGAGGCAGCTTCCCGTGGCGGCAATCACGGGCCGGCGGCTTTCAAGAGCTTCGAGGATGGGGATGCCGAAGCCTTCATAACGCGACGGATAAGCCACAATTTCTGCCGCCTGGTTAACACCGGGAAGATCGGCAAAGGGTAGGCCCTCAATAAACTTTATGCGTGAGGTCACGCCGCTCTCGGAGGCAAGGCGTTCTATCTCTTTTTTATATCCATGATGATCTTTCCCTACAACCACAAGGCTCATGTCGGGCGAAATATTGCTTAAAGCCCTTACTGTGACCTCCAGGTTTTTCCGTTTCTCTATTGTTCCAACTTGGAGGATATATCTCTCCGGGAGGTTGAGCCGTGCTCTCAGGGCCTTTAATTCTTCGGGGCTCCATCGACGGCGGAACTGCGGATCGCACCCCTGATAGATCACCGTCACCTTATCCGGGTCTATGCCGTAAAGCTCAACCACATCATCCTTGGTCCGTTGCGATACGGCTATGATATGGTCGGCATTACGGCAACTGCGGCCATATTTGAAGTCATAGATCATTCGGTCCGCCATCTTGTAGCATGAGGGGAGCCGACGATAGATAACATCGTGCATCGTGACTACTGATGGAACGCCGGAGGAGGCTATGTTGAGGGGAAGCTCGTTGCTGAGGCCGTGAAACAGGTCAACCTTGTCGGCCCGGAGGTGGTTGGTGATTCCGAATGTGCGCCAGAGGCTCCCCTTGAGTCCCTGAGGAGCGGGATAACGGAACTCGATATTGGGCAGAGATTTGATCTTTTCGAGTCGTGCATTATCACGCATTTCAGGCGTATAAAGCAGAAGGGTATCCCCCGGATAATTCTCGGAGATACCCTCTATTACCAGCCGGGAATAATTACCCAGCCCTGTCATATTGTTCACGGCTCTTTTGCCGTCGTAACCTATTCTCATTTTGACATCCATTATTTGATGAAGGCTTTATTAGCAGGCAAAGATGATTTTATGTATTCTCGGTTTGATTTTCAGGAGAGAATCCACTCCTAAAACTGTCAACACGATGGCTAATGATATCAATGCCACGATTGGAATCTCGGCCCATGCACCCGCCTTTATGCCTGAAACAAGCCAGGGGAGCTGCACATCTTTCAGCATCCGGATAATGAAATAATGGAAGAGATAGATGGGTAGCGTGTTCTTGCCGATGAATTTCAGTAGTCGGCCTATTGCGCCATTCCCTATAAAGAAGCGTCGCAGATAAAAAAATAGTGTAATGGAGAAGAGTATGCCGGTGCAGGCCGCCCCATAGAATGTCCAGATGGGCACACGGAAACGGGGGGTGAACCAGAACACTACGAATGTCAATGCCAGGACAGCAATCCCGACGATATTCCGGCTCAAAAGCTTCCAGAGCTGTTGGTCGAATGCACGTGCGGCAGCTCCCAGGTAGAAGAACACTTGGTAGCGGGTGAGGTGAGTGAGGCTAAAGAACTCACACACGGCCCGTATCCCTTTAGGACTCTTTGGCGTGACAGCTCCGGAATAGAGCCATTCAATCAGTGCGCAGAGGGCGGCTATACCCAGGAATACCAGTCCCTGAATATTTCTTGAGACTTTTCGGCTCGACAGCAGGTAATTTACCAGTGCGAAGATGCAGAACACCTCGACAAGCACGAAGGTGAACCAGTATCCGGACTTGAATTCGCTGATTCCGTTAACTGAAAACCTCTTGAATAGCTCCCCAAGAAATTCACCGAAATTAAGATAATTGCCGTAATATGTCACCTCGAAGATGATGAACGAAGTGAAGATTATAAAGGTAGGCAACAATTGCTTATGCCATCGGTTGCCGAGACGTTTCTTCAGTTTGTCGCGGTCATAGTTGAAGGAATAGGCGAAGAAACCGCTGATGAAAAAGAAGAGCGGCATTCGGAAAAGCTGCAGTGTCATTGCGGTGTAGGTGGTGACATTCAGGCTCATCACAAGTACATGCCAATATACAACCAATATCATTGTAACGCCACGCAGTGCGTCGATAAAGTCAAGCCTCCCATCCATGTTGAATGTTCCTGCGCCTGAATTTGGAAGAAGTAGGAAATCACGGAGAGAGGGTATGCAATTTCTGATGTTAAAAGTCATTTTCATATCTGAGAAGAGTTAATGAGAATGCTCATCTTTAAGTAACGTAGCCGGGATGCCTTTATTGTATAATTTTTCTTGCATATTCCGTTGCGTAATGGTAACTTTGCGGAAGATTTCAATTATATATGGAACTGATCAAGCATGAATGCGGAATAGCTATGATCCGCCTCCTCAAGCCTCTTTCCTATTATGAGGAGAAATATGGCACTGCGATGTATGGTCTTAACAAGCTCTATCTCATTATGGAGAAGGAGCATAACCGTGGACAGGAGGCGGCTGGTGTAGGGGCTGTCAAGCTTGATGCCTCACCCGGACACGAATATATCTTCCGCGAACGTGCGCAAGGTTCTGATGCCATACAGGCCATCTTCGCTTCCATCGGTTCTCAGATTGAGGAAGCACGGCAAAGGGGGGAAGCTATGGAGGATATTCCCTTTATCGGGGAGGTGTATATGGGGCATCTGCGATACAGCACCACGGGACGTTCCGGAATGAGCTACGTGCATCCCTTCATGCGACGCAACAACTGGTCGGCGCGTAATCTCCTTCTCTGCGGAAACTTCAATATGACCAATGTTGATGAGATTTTCGATCAGATCACGGCCGTTGGTCAGCATCCGCGCCTTTATGCCGACACTTTCCTTCTTCTCGAACAGCTGGGTCATGCCCTCGACCGGGAGAATGAACGTCTTTTCGAAATACATAATTCTGCAGGCTTGACCGGACTGGAGCGATCGGCCGCGATAGCGCGCGACCTTAATGTCTCCAATATCCTTCACCGTTGCTCTCCATCGTGGGACGGCGGCTACGTGATTTGCGGGATTGTTGGCAACGGTGACCTTTGGGCCATGCGCGACCCGAACGGAATCCGTCCCGCTTTCTATTACCGTGACGAGGAGATTGTGGTGGTGGCGAGTGAGCGTCCCGTGATTCAGACTGCGTTCCACCTTCAGGTTTCCGATGTAAAGGAGCTTCTTCCGGGTGAGGCGATTATAGTTGACCGCGATGGTTCGTCGCGAATAGAGCAGATTTTGCCTGCCGGTGCGAATAAACGCTGTTCTTTCGAGAGGATATATTTCTCCCGTGGCTCGGACAGGGATATATATAACGAGCGTAAGCAGTTAGGCAAGAACCTTGTGCCACAGGTTTTGAAGGCTGTCAATAATGATATCGACAAGACGGTCATCTCTTTTATCCCCAACACTGCAGAGGTGGCATTTTATGGTCTCGTGGAAGGAATCGAGGAGAATCTTATAAAGAAAAAGATTGAAGAGATACAGAGGCTTTCCTCCATCGGAGCATTGACCGACGATAACATACGCGATGTACTTACCCACAGGGTGCGCAAGGAGAAGGTTGCAATCAAGGATATAAAGTTGCGCACCTTCATAGCCGAAGGTAACACCCGTAATGATCTGGCCGCCCATGTGTATGATATTACATACGGCTCGATAAATCCGGGAGATAATCTTGTGGCCATTGACGACAGCATTGTTCGTGGCACCACGCTGCGTGAATCGATTCTCCGCATTCTCGACCGCCTCTCACCCAGGAAGCTGATAATCGTTTCCTCATCGCCTCAGGTCCGTTATCCTGACTGTTATGGCATTGATATGAGCCGGATGTCGGAGTTTATAGCCTTCAAGGCGGCCATAGAGCTGCTTAGGGAGCGTGGGATGAGTTATGTGATTGATTCCGTGTATCACAAATGCAAGGCTCAGGAGAACCTTCCCAAAGAGGAATGTATGAACTATGTCAAAGAGATATATGCTCCCTTCACAGATGAGGAGATAGCCGCCAAGATAGCGGAACTGTTACGCCCCGAGGGTATCAAATCGGAAGTGGAGATAGTATATCAGACAGTAGAGAATATGCACCGTGCCATACCGGATCATCCCGGCGACTGGTATTTTACCGGCGATTATCCCACCCCCGGTGGCAACCGCCTTGTCTCCAAAGCCTTCATCAACTACTATGAAGGAAGGCACAATGCCCGATAGGACGAAATAATCAGTATTAGCAGAATTATAGTTTAGCGATTGCTTCGGCTAATTTATTCATTCTTAAGCAAAGTTGGCGTGATAAGGGGGTCTTGGGTGGTTCTTTGAGTGAGATGATGAGAAGACGGCCGGAGGAACAAAGCTCAAAGTCGTGGGCTGACGGTTTGAATCGTTCGGGGAATGATTCGTGGGTTATAAGGATAATGCCGGCGTCTTTTTCCTCCGCTTTTCTGCGGATTTCCTTTTCTGCCCTTGATATGAATGGGGAAACCAAAACCGTTCCTTGTTCGGTGGCGGAAAGCCAAACTTCTTCCAACTTTTCCCGTTGTTCAGAAGAGAAACGGCGACTGATTTTTACAGCCTCCTTGTCGGGGTTACGTAAGAGAAATAGATTGCCGTATGCTTCATATTCCCTATTATCTATAATGAGATTGCGTGTACGTCTAAAGAAATGAGGGAACTGCTGGCGCATTGCAAGTCGATGAGGATTTTCACGGATATATGTGAAGAGTGTGTCAAGATTTCTTTTTAAAAGAAGGGGTTTGTCGCAATAACCCGGAAGAAATATATCCTGAGCCTCCAACATTTTCTCTTGTGTAGCTTGGAGAGTCTTGACATGGGTGTCGGTTATCTTTTTAACAAGATGGTCAATATAAAAATCCAGATGTTGTTCCGACCATTCTTTTACGCGTAGCAGAATATGCACATGATCCGGCATCACGATAAATTGATAAACTTGTAATATTGGGAAAGTCTTTTGGATGCCTAAAATTGATTTGGCAATGATTTTTCCTAATCCGGACTCCTCGATAAAGGCACAACCCTTGTTCCCAGGAGCTATTCTTGCATCGCCTTTTACCACGCCGAAAGGGATGCAATTTTCCTGTTTTTTCAGGATAATATGATAGATGAATGGGGCGTGATAATTATGCGCGAAAGCTCGTTGATGAAATCTGGGGAGAGCATGCCCTTCGCTATTTGAGTCTGTCATAATAGGTATATTTATTTATGCCTAAAGAAAATAGTTAAACACCCGGAGACAAACGGCATCCGCATACCCGGAGAGAACCGGCATATGCTCACCCGGAGAGAACCGGCATATGCTCACCCGAAGACAAACGGCATCCGCACACCAGGAGAGAAAAGACACCCAAAGACAAACACAAGTTTAATGAAATATCAAAATAGAATTATGTTTGTCTTTGGGTGATTTGGTCGTAGGAGTTCAATCTTTAAGGAGCTCAATCTTTAAGGAGCTCAGTCATTAAAGCTAATCTTCCTTGATAGCTCAGCCGTTCCATTAGGGGTTGGCCTTCCTCCAAGGCTCAGTCTTTAGAAGTCTGGGCTAAGATTTTACTCCCATTCGATTGTTGCTGGTGGCTTGGATGAGATATCATAGACTACGCGGTTGATGCCACGCACTTTGTTGATGATCTCGTTGCTGGTTTTGGCAAGGAATTCGTAAGGGAGGTGTACCCAGTCGGCTGTCATTCCGTCGGTGGAGATGACGGCGCGGAGGGCAACACAGCTTTCGTAGGTGCGTTCATCGCCCATCACTCCCACACTCTGAACGGGCAAAAGCATTACGCCGGCTTGCCATACCTGGTCGTAAAGTCCTGCTTCGCGCAGGCCGTTGATGAAGATTGCATCGGCTTCCTGAAGGATGCGCACTTTCTCCGGTGTAACTTCTCCAAGAATGCGGATTCCAAGACCCGGTCCGGGGAAGGGATGACGGCCCAACAGACGCGGATCCATATCCATTGCTTTCCCCACACGGCGAACCTCATCTTTGAAAAGAAGGCGAAGTGGCTCTACAATCTTGAGATTCATCTCTTTGGGGAGGCCACCCACATTGTGGTGACTCTTGATGGTGGCAGAGGGCCCTTTGACTGAACAACTTTCAATCACGTCGGGATAGATTGTGCCTTGAGCAAGCCATTTTGCATTCTCAATCTTCTTAGCTTCCGCATTGAAAACTTCCACGAAATCACGACCGATGATCTTACGTTTCTGCTCGGGATCTGTGACACCCTTGAGATCGTTGTAGAAACGTTCTGAGGCATCAACACCGATAACGTTCAGACCCATCCCCTTGTAGGAGTCTAAAACATCGTCAAATTCATTCTTTCGCAGAAGCCCGTTGTTTACGAATATACATGTGAGCTTGTCGCCTATTGCTTTGTGAAGCAACATGGCGGCAACGGAGGAATCAACACCTCCGGATAGCCCGAGAATCACGCGTTCATCCCCTATCTTCTCCTTAAGCTCAGCTACGGTTGTCTCTATGAATGAGGCCGGGCTCCATGTGCCGGAGCAACCGCAGATGCCGAGAACATAGTTAGCGAGAAGTTGCTTCCCGTCGGTGGAATGATACACCTCGGGGTGGAACTGGATTCCCCATGTCTGCTCACCTTTGATATGATAGGCGGCATATTTTACATTCTCAGTCGAACCGATAACTTTATAGTTCTCAGGTACGTCGGTGATTGTGTCGCCATGGCTCATCCATACCTGAGTGGGAGAAGGGAGGCCTTTCATGAGAGCATCCGCAGGATCCACCACTGTCAGCATTGCGCGTCCGTATTCGCGGGAGGGAGCGCCCTCTACATGACCGCCGTATGCGTATGCTAAGTACTGAGCGCCATAGCACACACCGAGCAGCGGGAGCTTTCCCTTAATATTGCTCAGATCGGGCACCGGTGCCTCCTCATCGCGCACCGAGGATGGAGATCCCGATAGAATCACGCCCTTTGTATCGGCATCGATCTCCGGAATCTTATTGAAAGGATGAATCTCGCAATATACATTTAGCTCACGCACTCGGCGTGCGATCAGCTGGGTATATTGTGATCCGAAATCTAATATTAATATCTTTTCCATTTTACTTATGCTTCGCGTCGTGAGTAATTGGGCGCCTCCTTGGTGATTGTCACATCGTGAGGATGGTTCTCCGTCACTCCCGCAGAGGTTATCTTGGTGAATTTGGCGTTGTGAAGGGCGTCGATATCCTTTGCACCGCAGTATCCCATGCCGGAGCGGAGACCGCCTGTGAGTTGATATACAGTTTCGCTGAGGGTACCCTTATAAGGCACGCGTGCCACAATGCCTTCCGGAACGAATTTGCTTGAATCCACCTTTTCACTCTGGAAATAACGGTCCTTGGAGCCGGCTTCCATTGCTTCAACCGATCCCATTCCACGGTATGCCTTGAATTTACGGCCATTGTAGATGATTGTCTCGCCCGGAGATTCCTCTACACCGGCAAACATTGATCCCATCATCACGCAGTCACCGCCTGCTGCAAGAGCCTTGACCACATCGCCTGAGTAGCGGAGGCCACCATCGGCAATCACAGGCACGCCATAGCCGTGAGCCACTTTTGCCACCTCGAAGATAGCGGAAAGCTGGGGCACGCCAACACCGGCCACGATGCGTGTGGTGCATATTGAACCCGGTCCGATGCCGACCTTCACGCCATCAGCACCGGCCTCGATGAGATGCTTTGCGGCCTCTCCGGTGGCGATATTTCCTACCACTACATCAAGATCGGGATAAGCAGCCTTTACCTTTTTGAGGGTATTGGCCACGTTGGCAGAATGACCGTGGGCAGTGTCAATAACAACTGCATCAACATCAGCTTCCACGAGGGCTTTCACACGATCGAGCGTATCGCTTGTAACGCCTACACCGGCGGCCACGCGGAGACGACCCTTGGAGTCCTTGCATGCCATTGGATAGTCCTGAACTTTGGTTATGTCACGATAAGTGATTAGGCCCAGGAGATGACCTTCATCATCCACCACAGGAAGCTTCTCTATCTTGTTTTTGAGAAGGATATCGGCGGCCGATGCGAGATCGGTGCGGTTGGTAGTGACAAGGTTCTCCTTGGTCATGACGTTGTCGATGGCAAGATCCATATCGGTCTGGAAACGGAGGTCGCGGTTGGTGACGATACCTATGAGCTTATTGTTTTCATCCACCACGGGTATGCCGCCGATGCGGTTATCGTGCATAAGCTGAAGAGCTTCGCCTACTGTCTGATCCTTTGAGATAGTGACAGGGTCATAAATCATACCGCTTTCCGCTCTTTTCACCTTTCTGACCTGAGCAGCCTGATTGGCAATCGACATATTTTTATGAATCACGCCGATTCCTCCTTCACGTGCAATCGCGATTGCCAGTTCGGCCTCCGTGACGGTATCCATAGCCGCCGATACGAAGGGGATGTTAAGGGGAATATTACGTGAAAAACGTCCTGCAAGGTTCACCATATTGGGTGTGACCTCGGAATAGGCAGGAATCAGAAGTACGTCGTCGAAGGTCACTCCTTCGAGCACGATTTTTTCATCTATAAATGCCATCTCAGTATCAGAATTGTTTTAGTTTTTCGTCTATGATGATTGTTTGCTTGCGGTCGGGACCTACGGAAATGATGCCCACCTTAACGCTTGTGATTTCCTCAATCTTACGAACGTATGCCTTGGCCGCCTCAGGAAGTGAGTCAAAGTCCTTGATATCGGAAATATCCTCTTTCCATCCCTCCATTTCAATAAGCACCGGCTTGCAGCGTGCGAGCTTGGAAACAGTGGATGGTGGATAGTCGATTATCTTGCCATCGAGTTCATACCCTGTGCAGATGCACACCTTGTCGAGGCCCGACAGCACGTCGAATAGCATTAGCGCCCAGTTGTCGATACCTGCCAGCCGGCTTGTGTAGCGTGCCACTACGGCATCAAACCAACCGATGCGGCGGGGACGGCCTGTTACGGTGCCATATTCATGACCGCGCTCTCGAATCTGATGAGCGCGTTCGTCGAAAAGCTCTGTGGGGAATGCTCCCTCACCCACGCGGGTGCAATATGCTTTTGCCACACCCACCACATTGTCAATCCATTTCGGGGATATGCCGGCTCCTACTGGCACAGAAGCCGAGGAGGGGGTGGAGGAGGTGACGTAGGGATATGTGCCATGGTCGATGCAGAGCATCATTCCCTGTGCGCCCTCGAAGAGAATCTTGGCATCCGTGTGAAGTGCGCGGTTGATAAGGTCAGAGGTGTCGCAGATGCGGTGTCCGAGCACCTTGGCAATCTCCATATACCGGTCATAAACCTCCTGAAAATCATATTCCGGCAGACCGAGGAGACGGAGTTGGGGATTCTTCACGGCCAATGCACCCTTGAGACGTTCTGCGAAATACTCGGGTTCGAGGAGGTCGCCCATGCGGAGACCGTCGCGGCTATACTTGTCGCAGTAGGCCGGCCCGATGCCGTTCTTGGTGGTTCCGATAAGGGCGTTCCCTTTAAGGGTCTCGTAGGCCCCGTCGAGTTGTGAATGCCAGGGCATGACCATGGCGGCACGGTCGGAGATGAAGAGCTGATAGTCGGTTATCCCTTGCTCGTGAAGTTTCTCGAGTTCGGTGATCACTGATTCAGGATTCACCACCATTCCGTTGGCCATCACATTCACTGTCTTAGGATTGAAAATTCCCGATGGGATCGAGCGCAGAGAGTATTTGTGACCGTCGAACACCACAGTGTGGCCGGCGTTGTTACCACCTTGGTATCTCACCACCATATCGGCGCGACAAGCGAAATAATCAGTGATCTTTCCTTTTCCTTCGTCTCCCCACTGGGAGCCGATCACTACTAATCTTTGTGACATCAGTCTTCGATTTTAATGCGTTTGTAAATATAGTCAACGTTCTTCATATAGTAGTCGAGCGTGAAGCATCCGTCGAGTTCCTCTTCGGTGAGGGCTCCCATCACTGTTGGATCCTCCTTGAGGAGGTCGTGATAGCTGGAATTGGTAGCCATAGCCTTCATGGCTATAGGCTGAACGGTGTCGTATGCTTTCTCACGAGCGAAACCTTTGCCGATGAGTGCGTTCATCACACGCTGTGCAAAGATCACACCATTAGTGAGGTAGATATTGCTCTTCATCTTTTCATCGAACACCACAAGATTCTCCAGTATGCCACCCATTCGGTTGAGCATATAGTCGAGGAGAATGGTTGCGTCGGGCATAAGGATACGCTCTGTTGCGGAATGGGAGATATCGCGTTCGTGCCAGAGAGCCACGTTGTCGTAGGTGGTTACCATATATCCGCGAAGCACTCGTGCGCAACCGCAGATATTCTCTGAGGAGATTGGATTGCGTTTATGGGGCATTGCGCTCGAACCTTTCTGTCCCTTTCCGAAAGCCTCTTCAACCTCATGCACTTCGGTGCGCTGGAGGTTGCGGATTTCGAGTGCCATCTGTTCGAGAGAGGCTCCAATGAGGGCTATGGTGGCCATATAATATGCGTGACGGTCGCGCTGGATCACCTGAGTGGAGATATTTGAGCTTTCAATGCCGAGCTTTTCGCACACATAGTCCTGAACGAAAGGAGGGATGTTGGCGAAATTGCCCACGGCACCTGAAATCTTACCCACCTCTACTCCGCGGGCGGCCTCTTTGAAGCGCTTCAGGTTGCGGCGCATTTCCTCATACCAGAGCACCCATTTCAAGCCGAAGCTTGTAATGTCGGCATGGATGCCGTGGGTTCGCCCGATGCAGGGGGTGTATTTATATTTGATTGCCTGCTTGCGGAGAATCTCGATATAGTTCTCGATATCGGCAAGCAATATTTTGTTGGCCTGAAGGAAGAGGTAGCCGTTGGCTGTGTCAACCACGTCGGTGGAGGTGAGTCCGTAATGCACCCATTTCCTTTCATCTCCGAGCGATTCGCTGACCGCACGGGTGAAAGCAACGATGTCGTGACGTGTCTGGAGTTCAATTTCCTTGATGCGGGCTATGTCGAAACGCGCATTCTCGCGCAGTTTCTTCACATCTTCCTCGGGCACGACCCCGAGCTTGCTCCAAGCCTCGGCGGCAAGGATCTCCACCTCAAGGTAGGCCTTGAATTTATTCTCTTCTGTCCATACCTGGCGCATCACTTCGCGCCCATATCTTTCTATCATTTTCTTTTCTTTAATTTATATTTTCACTGCGGCCTTTCCAATGTCGCTTCTATGGAAGAGCGACGGGCATTCTATCTTGGCCAGACTTTTCATGGCTGATTTGTGGGCTTCCTCGAGAGTTGCACCCTTTCCTGTTACCATCAGCACACGGCCTCCGGCAGTGAGAAGCTTTCTATCCTTTAAGGCCGTTCCCATGTGATACACACTGGTCTCGACATCTTCAAGCCCTTTTATCTCCACGCCTTTCTCATAACTGCCGGGATAGCCTTTGGAAGCTAACACCACTCCAAGGACAGCTTCATTATCCCATTCGATTTCGAAATCCTCTCCTTTGAGGGCTGCATCGAAGAGTGCATATATGTCGCTTTTGAGGCGGGGAAGCACCACTTCTGTCTCCGGATCGCCGAAGCGGGCATTGAATTCAATAACCTTCGGGCCATCTTCTGTGAGGATCAGGCCACCGTAAAGGATACCGGTGAAGGGATTCCCTTCATTCACGAGTCCTTTGGCAACCGGCTCCATTATCTCCTTCAATGCACGTTGCTTCACCTCTTCGCCAATGAAGGGAACGGGTGAATAGGCACCCATTCCGCCCGTGTTAGGACCCTTGTCGCCGTCGTAGGCGCGTTTATGATCCTGTGCGAGCTCGAGGGGATATATCTTATTTCCCGAAACCACACACATAAAACTGAATTCCGGGCCTTCAAGGAAATCCTCGATAACCACCCTTCCTTTTCCGAAGGAGGAGTCGAGCAGCATATCTTTCAATGCAGCGTCTGCCTCCTCGAGCGACATTGCAACCACCACACCTTTGCCGGCAGCCAAACCGTCATATTTGATTACGGTCGGGATCTTCCCGGCTTTCACGTAAGCTATGGCCTCATCGTAATTGTCGAAAGCACGGTAGCCGGCAGTCGGAACGTTGAAACGCTCCATAACCTGCTTGGCATATTCCTTGCTGCTCTCGATGCGAGCGGCTTCCTTGGTCGGTCCGAAGATTTTCAGACCGCGTTCGTTGAAGAGGTTGACAACCCCGGCTGCAAGAGCAGCTTCGGGGCCAACAACCGTCATGTCTATATTCTCGCGTTCCGCGAAATCTGCAAGGGCTTCGATATCTGTGACACCGATGTTGACACATTCAGCGAGTTTCGATATTCCTGCATTTCCGGGCGCACAATATATCTTGTTTACCTGCGGGCTACGGCTGAGCGCTTCAACAATGGCGTGTTCGCGACCACCGCTTCCTATGACAAGTGCTTTCATATTAATGCTTGAAATGACGCATTCCGGTGAATAGCATCGTTATACCTTTCTCGTTAGCTTTCTTGATCGCATCTTCATCGCGGATTGAACCTCCGGGCTGAACGATTGCAGTGACACCATATTTTGAAGCTAATTCCACAGTGTCATCGAAGGGAAGGAAACCGTCGGAAGCAAGCACGAGACCTTCTGTCAGACCGGCTGCCTTGGCCTCTTCGAGGGCGATATGGGCGGAACCCACACGGTTCATCTGCCCTGCGCCAACACCTGCGGTTGCACCGTTCTTGACAACTACGATAGCGTTAGACTTAACGTGCTTCACAACCTTCCAACCGAAGTTGAGGTCAACAAGCTGTTCGGCTGTAGGCTTAACTTCAGTAACACACATCTCCTCTGTGATTTCCTTGCATTCAAGGTCGGCATCCTGGACGAGCAGACCGCCGGTTACGCCTACATATTGTTTTTGTTTCTTATCGGATTTCTCCATATTCACTTCAAGAAGACGGAGATTCTTTTTGCTTGCAAGAACTTCAAGAGCTTCCGGTTCAAACTTGGGAGCCATAACTATCTCAAGGAAGATAGGCTTAAGAAGCTTGGCAGTCTCTGCATCCAACGGACGGTTCATTGCGACGATACCGCCATATATTGAAACCTTGTCGGCTTCGTAGGTCTTTTCCCAAGCCTCCTTGATAGTCTCGCCTATTGCCGCGCCACAAGGATTCATGTGTTTAAGGCCGAGACAGAAGGGTGAGTCAAATTCGCGCACAAGCTGGAGCGCCGCGTTTGCATCCTGGATGTTATTGTATGAAAGCTCTTTGCCACCGAGCTGTTTTGCGTAGGCCACCGAGAAAGGAACCTCCTCCTCTGCACGGTAGAACATAGCTTCCTGATGAGGATTCTCACCATAACGAAGGCTCTGAACGGCATCGAAGGCAAGGAAAAGTTTCTCATCAAGGCCGGCCTGCTTGCGCATGTATGTGGCGATGTGGCTGTCATATTCTGCGGTGTGGGTGTAAGCCTTTGCAGAAAGCTTGAAGCGGGTTTCATATTCAGTGTGACCGTTGGCGCGTAATTCAGCAAGTACCTTCTCGTAATCATCAGGATCGCACACCACTGTCACGTCGCGGAAGTTCTTGGCGGCAGAGCGGAGCATCGAGGGGCCGCCTATATCGATATTTTCAACTGCATCTTCGAGTGTCACACCCTCTTTTGCAATTGTTGCTTCAAACGGATAAAGGTTGACGCAAACCATCTCTATTGTCTCAATGCCGTTGGCCTCAAGCTGAGCCATGTGATCGGCAAGGTCGCGACGGCCAAGGAGACCTCCGTGAACTTTAGGATGAAGGGTCTTGACACGGCCGTCGCAGATTTCGGGGAAACCTGTAACGTCGCTGATGTTGATTACTTCGATTCCGGCCTCGCGGAGTTTGGTCATGGTGCCTCCGGTGGCGATGATATCCCACCCGAGCTCCTTGAGTGACTTGGCAAACTCTACGATGCCTCTCTTGTCGCTTACGCTGATTAATGCTCTCATATTTGTATTATTCTTGTTTTATCAAGTTGAATCATGCTTCATCATGTTGTGTCATGAATAATCATGTTGCATCAAGATTCATCAAGTTGCATCATGATTGGTCATGTTCAATCATGAGAAATCATGATTTATTTTATTGTTACGCCTCCTTTTTCAGACTCCACAATTTTTCCGATCACTGATGCCTTCTCCCCTTTCTCGGTGAGGATTTCAAGCACGCGGGGTGCGTCTTCAGGTTTGACTGCAAGCACCATTCCGATTCCCATATTGAAGATGTTGAACATCTCGCGGTGAGGAATCTTGCCATATTTCTCCAACAGACGGAACACAGGAAGAATCTCCCAGCTTCCTTCCTCTATTTCAACTCCCTGACCCTCTTTGAGTATGCGGGGGATGTTCTCGTCAAAGCCGCCACCTGTGATGTGGGCCACGCCGTGAACATCCACCTCCTTAAGAACGTCAAGGACTTGTTTCACATATATCTTTGTGGGAGTGAGGAGCATTTCGCCTAAGGTCTGATCACCGGTCTCCTCATATTTCTGGTCATATTCAAGGTCGGCATCGCTGATAACTTTTCTCACAAGTGAGAAGCCGTTGGAGTGAACACCCGAGGAGGCGATTCCTATAAGGAGGTCGCCGGCCGATACTTTCGAACCATCAATTAGTTTTGATTTCTCAACCACTCCGACTGTGAAGCCGGCTATGTCATATTCACCTACCGTGTACATACCAGGCATCTCAGCTGTCTCACCCCCCACGAGGGCACATCCTGCCTGCCGGCAACCTTCGGCAACACCTGATACGATGGCTTCAACCACTTCCGGATGGTTCTTGCCTACGGCTACGTAGTCGAGGAATAACAACGGTTCGGCACCTTGTGCAAGCACATCGTTTACACACATTGCTACAGCGTCAATACCTATAGTGTCGTGCTTTTCGAGTGCGAAAGCAATCTTAAGTTTGGTGCCGACACCATCTGTGCCGCTCACCAATACCGGATGCTCGTATCCAAGGCTTCCGAGGTCGAACATTCCTCCGAAAGAGCCTATGTTGCCCATGCTTCCGGAGCGTTCAGTGCTCTTTACATGTTTCTTGATGCGGCTTACCACCTCATATCCGGCTTCAAGGTTCACACCGGATGCTTCATAACTTTTTGCCATTGTATTGTGTTATTGCTGTTTTCTGAAATAATTCATTGCATTCAGGAATAAGTTTTGGTTCTTATTTCCTTCGATATTCTTCATCAGTCCTTCGTGGAAACGTTCTGAATGAGCCATCTTGCCTAAGATGCGTCCATCGGGCGATATGATACCTTCAATTGCATCGGTCGATCCGTTGGGGTTGGCCGGTGAGGTCATGGTGGCGTTTCCGGCTGCGTCGGCATACTGGAATGCAATCTGACCATTGTCGAAAAGACTCTTGGCAAGTTCGGCAGAGGCCGTAAACTTACCCTCTCCGTGAGAGGCGGCGACGCTGTGAAGCTCTCCGAGTTTGAACCCGGCAAGCCAAGGTGATGCAACAGATGCCACGCGTGTTGTCACTATCTGCGAGATGTGACGGTTGATATCGTTGTGGAAGAGTGTTGGAGAATCGGCATTCAAATCCCCGATCTTTCCGTAAGGCAACAACCCTGATTTCACGAGAGCCTGGAAGCCGTTGCAGATTCCGAGAATCAAGCCTCCGCGGGCCATAAGTCGCTCGATTGCGCCCTTCACGGTTTCATTCATGATCACGTTAGCGATGAACTTACCGCTGCCATCGGGTTCGTCACCGGCTGAGAAGCCGCCGCTGAATGCAAGTATCTCGCAATTGTCGATATGCTCAGCCATCTCTTTCACGGAAGCTTCGATATCCTCTGCCGTGAGGTTGCGGAACACGCTGCTGCTCACTTTCGCCCCCTCTTTCTCGAATGCTTTCCACATATCGTAATCGCAGTTAGTGCCGGGGAAAACCGGGAGATATACACGTGGATGCTCAATTGGCTCTCCGGGCCATACAGTAGTGTTGGGGCCCGAGGTAGCGTTTGGAACCTCTCCCTTCACTCCGCTTCTATCGGGATAGACCTGTGTGAATCGGGCTGTGTTGGCCTCGCGTGCCTCATCAATGGTTATCTTTTCACCATTGACAACCAGTTCCGGTTTATCAATGGTCTTACCCAAGAGAATAGCCCCGGGAATATCGAGTTCCCCTTCTGTCTCCACAACGATTGAACCGTTGCCGGAGGCGAAGAGTTCTTTCTCGTCGATGTTGATTTCAGCTCCGACTTCATTACCGAAGCTCATCTTAGCCACAGCCTCTCCTACTCCTCCGAAGTCAACAGCGTAGGCCGATACAATCTTGCCGTTATGGATATTCTCAGTCACGGCGGAGAAGAGTGCTTTGAGTGCTTCTGTGTCGGGAGTAAGGTCTGCGTTCGGGGTATGTTTTACAAGATATATGTTATCACCGGCTTTCTTAAATTCTGGTGAGATAACCTTACGAGCGTCAACAGGTGCAACCCCGAAAGCTATCAAAGTTGGAGGCACGGAAATCTTGTCGAAGGTGCCGCTCATGGAGTCCTTTCCGCCTATTGAAGCAAGACCGAAATCGAGTTGCATCTTAAGTGTGCCCAAGAGGGCCGCGAGAGGCTTGCCCCAGGAAAGCTCGTTGTGCATGCGTTCGAAATATTCCTGATATGAGAAACGCATCTTGGGGTATTCCGCACCGGCGGCCACTGCTTTTGCAATTGCGCTGATAACTGCATATTGTGAACCATGGAAGGGGCTCCAGCTGCTCAGGTAGGGATTGAAGCCGTAGGCCATCATTGAGGCGGTGTTGGTGAAATGATTCCCTACGGGGAGTTTCTGCACACTCACCTGTGTCTCCGTGCCCTGAGTGCGTCCGCCGAAAGGCATAAGCACTGTCGATGCACCTATTGAGGAGTCGAACATCTCGATAAGTCCTTTCTGAGAAGTCACGTTGTCGTCGGCAAGGTTGCTGAGGAAACGCTCACGGAGAGTGCTTCCCTCCGGAATGCGGTTGAACGCATCCTTCGGTTCTATGGCACCTATCTTTACCTTGGCGTAATGGCGCGCACCGGCTGAATCAATGAATTCACGGCTTAGGTCGGCCACTACCTCTCCATTATAATACATTCTCATGCGTCCGCTGTCGGTCACATCTGCAACGTGACGGATTTCAAGGTTCTCCTCAGCGCAGTAACGCTCGAATTCCTCTTTATCTTTTGCCTCTACCACCACCGACATACGTTCCTGAGATTCGGAGATGGCGAGCTCGGTGGCGTTGAGTCCGCTATATTTGGTTGTAACACGGTCAAGATAGATGTCGAGACCGTCGGTTAGCTCACCGATTGCCACGCTGACACCTCCCGCACCGAAGTCGTTTGATTTCTTGATTAGTCGAGTAACTTCCGGGCGACGGAAAAGACGTGCAATCTTGCGCTCTTCGGGTGCGTTACCCTTCTGCACCTCACTGCCACATTCCTCGAGTGAGCTGGTGTTATGCTCTTTTGAAGAACCGGTGGCTCCGCCTATGCCGTCGCGTCCGGTGCGTCCACCGAACATAAGGATTACATCTCCGGCTTCGGGACGCTCGCGACGCACGTCGGATGCCTTCACCGCTCCGACAACTGCACCTACCTCAAGACGTTTTGCAACATATCCGGGATGGTAAATCTCGCGCACATGGGTTGTTGCAAGTCCTATCTGGTTGCCGTAGCTGGAATATCCTGCGGCTGCGCGGAGTGAAATCACGCGCTGAGGTAGCTTACCTTCCATTGTCTCGCTGATGGGTAGATATATGTCGCCGGCACCGGTGACGCGCATAGCCTGATATACGTAGCTTCGTCCGCTCAACGGGTCGCGGATGGCACCGCCAAGACAGGTTGAAGCGCCACCGAAAGGTTCTATCTCGGTTGGATGGTTATGGGTCTCGTTCTTGAATTGCAAAAGCCAGCGTTCGGTCTCGCCGTCAACATCGACATCCACAAAGATTGAGCAGGCATTGTTTTCCTCGCTCTGTTCAAGGTCGTTGAGCAGGCCCTCCTTGCGGAGGTAGCGCGCACCGATTGTGGCGAGATCCATAAGGCAAAGGCTCTTGTTCTCGCGTCCTAACGCACGGCGAATCTCCTTCCATTGCTCCACGCTCTCTTTGAGCGTCTCGGCCATAGGTGAATCCTCAACCTCGATGTCGGTAAGCTCTGTGGTGAAGGTAGTGTGACGGCAATGGTCGCTCCAATATGTGTCGAGGATGCGGAGCTCAGTCTCATTGGGATCGCGACCCTCTGCAGTGAAATATTTCACAACCTCCATCAGGTCGTCGCCATTCATTGCCAATCCTTTCTCCTTGCAGTATGCTGCGGCATCTTCAGCCTTTATGTTGCGGAAACCGTCGAGACGTTCCACCGGTTTGGCGTGTGCGCGTTCCGGACGTGCAAGAACGTCGAGGTTCTTTTCCCTCGACTCAACGGCATTTATGGTATATTTGGCAATCTTTTTCAGTTCCTCCTCCCCTACGGTGTCATCAAAAATCATCATTGTGGCACTGCTGATCTCCACATCAGCATCGGGCTGAAGGAGATTGACGCATTCGCGTGCAGAGGCGGCCCGCTGGTCGAACTGACCGGGCAGGCATTCGATTGCAAGGAAAGGACGGCCGTCGGTTTCCACGCTGTCGGTCACGTTGTCGGTGGCAGGTTCGCCAAACACACGGTAGCGGCTTTTCTCAATCAGTTCGGGGGTGAAGCCGAACAGGTCATATACGCAGAGGAAGCGCAGATCTTTTATGTCGAGACCCAGGTTGGAATTGAGTTCCTTGCGGAGGCTCTCCGCCTCGATGCGGTATGGGTCGCGTTTTTCAACAAAAATGCGGTGATTCATCAGATCAGTTATTATTGGCTAATACATTCGCGGCCTGTTCGGCACGGAATTCATCTAATTTGTTTTTGAGGTTTTCGTCGGTTATGGCAAACATCTCGATCGCCAGGAGGGCGGCATTCTTCGAGCCGTCGATAGCCACCGTTGCCACGGGGATGCCGCTTGGCATCTGCACCATTGAGAGAAGGGAGTCAAGACCCTCTAAAGAGCGTGATTTTACGGGAACGCCGATCACGGGAAGAGTGGTGAATGCGGCAACCACACCGGCAAGGTGAGCCGCGCCTCCGGCTGCTGCGATGATGGCGCCGAAGCCACGGTCGCGGAGGCTTGTCACCCACACCTCAAGTTCGCGGGGTGTGCGGTGTGCGCTATAAATCTTCTGTTCATACTCTACGCCGAATTTGGCAAGTGTCTCCCCTGCGCCCTTCATCACTCCGAGGTCGCTGGCCGAGCCCATCACAATTCCTACTTTCATTTTTCTACCTGAATATTATATTGCTCAATAAGCGTTATCCGTGAATAAAAAATTTTGCGCGCGTCAGTCTTTTTCGCCTGACGCGCGCAATCTATCCTTTTATGTTTCAGCACACTCCGCCATAATCTCCGGGTGTTTTCGTTTCCTGAAGAAAGTTAGTGCGGATATGTGACCTATATGCTGAATCATTTCAATCCATTTGAATTGCAAAATTACATATTTTTTTCACAATACGCAAATTTTTCGCCAACTACGCATTTTTTACTTTCCAACCGTCTATGCGTCTTTTTTCGGATGAATAGTTTATGCCTATCTCTATAACGTTGCGGTTGTCGATAGTCCAGGGGAGGGCGTATTCCTTGCGTTCTATCTGTTCAAGAGCCTCTTCAGGTGTGCCGCCATATTTCAGCTCCATTATATAGACATAATCATTAGTCCTCACGAGGATGTCTATACGGCCGTCGGAAGTCCTCACTTCGGCATCCACATTCAGTCCTATAAGGGAGAAGAGGATAAGGAAAGCGTTCTGAACGTTGCGCTCCTCATCAAACTTCATGTCGTATCCTATGCCGGCAAACATCGCCTCCAGACGTTTCATAAAGGCTTCCACACGCCCCTCCTCCATCTCTTTGCGAAAATCCACCACAAATACTTTTGATTCTATCTCTTTCACACTGGTATAATATGGTAAAAGATATTCAAAAAATCCTTTCTTTACCTCTACATTAGGAATACCTAAAGTATAGATATCAGTGTTAAGGTCATAATCCTTGATGGTAAGGTAGCCTGTCTGGTAGAAAAGTGAAACAGGGGTTATATTCTCAATATCAAGTCCTGCCAAAGCATTCTGACTGCATCTTACATTCAGAAGTTGTGTTAAGTCAGTGTCTGTTCGTTTCAGTTGTTCAGCCAGAAGGGTCGGTGTGCCTGACGAAATCCAGTAGTTCCCATATTTTCTTTTGGCAAAGACTTGAAGCAGCGAGAATGGATTGTAAATATCAGGGCATTCTTCCGAGAAATGATAGCCGTCATAGTGTCGTTTGAGTTCCAGTTGTTCTTCCTCCGCACTACGGCTGTACCTTTGCGATAGATTCTCTATACCCTCTTTAAAATTGGCGGTCAATTCCTCTTCTGTAATACCGCATATTGCGGAGAAATCAATGTCGAAGGAGATGTCACTAATGTTGTTAAGTCCGGAAAAGACACTGAGTTTTCCGAAACGGCTCACCCCTGTCAGGAAAACGAGCCTGATATACTCGGCAGAACTCTTGAAATTGGAGTAGATGGTTGCCAGCTTATCGCGATACATCTCAAACCGTTCGCGGTTGTGGATATTATTGACCAGTGGCTTGTCATATTCATCAACCAATATCACGACCCTTTTCCCGGTTGCTTCATACATTCCCTTTATCAGGTTGGAGAACCTGACGGAATGATCCTGCTGAGTAGGCGTGATGTCATATTCCTTCTCCTTGATGGAGAGAAAATTTTCTATCAGGATATCTAAGTTATTCTCCTCCTTGTATTGCTGGTTGTTAAGGTCAAGATGCAGAACGGGGTAAGGTTTCCAGTCCCAGTCTATTGTATCAATATAGAGACCCTTGAATAGTTCGCGCTTCCCCTCGAAGAAGCATTTCAGTGTGGAGAGGAAAAGGCTTTTTCCGAAACGGCGAGGCCGGCCCAAGAAATAGTATTGAGACCCATTCACGATTTTTTCAATGTAACGGGTCTTATCTACGTAAATAAAATTGCCTTCCCGAAGCATCTCGAAGGATTGCTGTCCAATCGGATATTTCACCATTCTTTTCTCCATATCGCATCTTTTTTTGCAAAGATAACTGATTTATCTTTAAGATGCAATTCGCTGGAATGAATGAACGGGAACATCACATCTACTTTCTATTCCCTTTTGCTTTCCAACCGTCTATGCGTCTTTTTTCGGATGAATAGTTGATACCTATCTCTATCACGTTGCGGTTGTCGATAGCCCAAGGGAGGGCGTATTCCTTGCGTTCTATCTGTTCAAGAGCCTCTTCGGGTGTGCCGTCATATTTCAGCTCCATTATATAGATATAATCATTAGTCCTCACAAGGATGTCTATACGGCCGTCGGAAGTCCTCACTTCGGCATCAACATTCAATCCTATAAGGGAGAAGAGGATAAGGAAAGCGTTCTGAACGTTGCGCTCTTCATCAAACTTCATGTCATACCCTATGCCGGCAAACATCGACTCCAGACGCTTCATAAAGGCTTCCACACGCCCCTCTTCCATCTCATCAAGGAAATCAAAGACAAATACCCTGACATCGTTGGTGCGAAGATTGGAGTAATAGGGCAATAGAAATTCAAAGAAGCCCTGTTTCACTTCTATGTTTGGCAAACCTAACCGATAAAGTTGCCTTCGTGGGTCATAATCCTTTATAGTAAGGTAACCGGTCTGGTAGAAAAGGGCTTCCGGAGATATGTTGTCTATGTCAAGCCCGCGAAGTGCGTTCCTGCCGCATCTGATATTAAGAAACTTGGTGAGGTCGGTGTCGGTGCGTTTAAGCTGTTCCACCAATAATGTCGGCGTACCCGATGAAATCCAATAGTTGTCATACTGTCTCTTCCCCAAAACCTGAAGGATGGAGAAGGGATTGTAAATGTCCGGACTTTTCTCTGTGAAATGATAGCCGTCGTAATTAAGTTTAAGTTCCAGAAATTCCTCTTCCGGTGTTCTTTCATACCATTGAGCCAGATTATCAATTCCTTCCTTGAAGTTCTCCTTGAGTTCCATTTCCGTTATCCCACAGATGGCGGCGAAATCAATATCGAAGGAGATATCGGTTATGTTGTTCAGTCCCGAAAAGACGCTGAGTTTTCCGAAACGGCTCACCCCTGTCAGGAAAACGAGCCTGATATACTCGGCAGAACTCTTGAAATTGGAGTAGATGGTTGCCAGCTTATCGCGATACATCTCAAACCGTTCGCGGTTGTGGATATTATTGACCAGTGGCTTGTCATATTCATCAACCAATATCACGACCCTTTTCCCGGTTGCTTCATACATTCCCTTTATCAGGTTGGAGAACCTGACGGAATGATCCTGCTGAGTAGGCGTGATGTCATATTCCTTCTCCTTGATGGAGAGAAAATTTTCTATCAGGATATCTAAGTTATTCTCCTCCTTGTATTGCTGGTTGTTAAGGTCAAGATGCAGAACGGGGTAAGGTTTCCAGTCCCAGTCTATTGTATCAATATAGAGACCCTTGAATAGTTCGCGCTTCCCCTCGAAGAAGCATTTCAGTGTGGAGAGGAAAAGGCTTTTTCCGAAACGGCGCGGACGTCCCAAGAAATAGTATTGAGACCCATTGATGATTTTTTCAATGTAACGGGTCTTATCTACGTAAATAAAGTTTCCTTCACGAAGGCTTTCAAAAGATTGTTCACCAATCGGATATTTCACCATTCTTTTCTTCTCCATATCGCATCTTTTTTGCAAAGATAACTGATTTATCTTTAAGATGCAACTAAGGGAGGTATGCGACTATGATAAAGAAAGTGTAACCCCGGAGGGGTTACACTTATTTAGCCGGTTTAGATTCGCAATAAACGCAGCGGTAAATGCCACTGCCGTCGCTGGCCGGACGGAAGAGACGGTCAACGTTCTCCATATTGGAGATGCAGCGGCGGTTGGAGCAACGGTGCTGGTTCACGATGGTGCCTTCGGGAATCAGTTTCTGCTTGTCATCCCCTTCGGCGGCCCATTTGAGAAGGGTGAGAATCAGCGCCATGCGGACGAACTTGCCATTCTCCACCTGACGGAAATAAGCCGCTCTCGGATCAGCATCAACCTCTACCGTGATCTCATTTACGCGGGGGAGCGGATGAAGGATGCGAAGTTCAGGCTTCGCGGTAGCCAGTTTCTCAGGTGTGAGGATAAAGGCATCCTTAACGCGGTCAAATTCATCCTCATCAAGGAAACGCTCTTTCTGCACGCGGGTCATATAGAGTATGTCGAGCTCCGGCATCACCTCCTCCATAGTCTTGACTTCGCGGTAAGGCACTCCATATTTCTCGCAGACTTCATATTTCATATAGTCGGGCAAACGGAGCTCATCGGGAGCGATTAGGATTACCTCTACTCCACTGTATCTTGCAAGAGCCTTTATGAGTGAATGCACCGTGCGTCCAAAACGGAGGTCACCGCAGAAACCGATCTTGATATTGTCGAAGCGTCCAATCTCGCGTTTGATTGTGAGCAGGTCGGTGAGGGTCTGTGTTGGATGGCTATGAGAGCCGTCGCCGGCGTTTATCACCGGTATTCCGGCATTCATGGCCGAAACAAGGGCCGCACCCTCCTCGAAGTGACGCATCGCGATGATGTCGGCAAAACAGGAGATAACCTTAGTGGTGTCGGCCACGGTCTCCCCTTTCGAAGCTGATGTGCTTTGGGCATCGGTGAACCCAAGCACATTGCCTCCAAGCTCCATCATGGCGGCTGTGAAGCTGAGGCGCGTGCGTGTTGAAGGCTCATAAAAGAGGGTTGCAAGCTTCTTTCCCTTGCAGGCCTCGCTATACTTCTCCCTATGGTCGATAATGTCGAGAGCAAGGTTGATAACCTCGTCAAGCTCTTCACGACTCAGGTCGGTCGGGTCTATTATATGTCGCATTGTTTTTCTGATTTAGAACAGGTCGTTGGAGGATTAGTAAAGATTCTCGAACCTTATTAATGATTCATGAAAACTCTTACCCGTTGATCCATGATTCATCCGACGGGTTGTTACGGAATTTCTTGAGTCTTTCAATGTCGCTCTCCTTGATTCTCCCCTCTTCGGCTGCAACCTCCACAAGGGTGTCGAAGTTTGAGAGGGAATTATTCTTGACATTGGCCGCTGCAAGACGGTCGAGACCTTTCTGCATGCCATAAGTGAAGATGCTCACAACACCGAGCACATCTGCGCCGGCCTCACGAAGTGCTTCCACCACATCGATGCAGCTCCCACCGGTGGAGATAAGGTCCTCGATCACTACAACCTTGGTTCCCGGTTCGAGCTTTCCTTCGATACGGTTGTTGCGGCCATGATCTTTGGCGCTTCCGCGCACATATCCCATAGGCATGTCAAGAATCCAGGCGGCTATGGCTGCATGCGCAATGCCGGCTGTGCTTGTGCCCATAAGTGCTTCCGCTTCCGGATAGAGTTCTTTCACAGTCTTTGCAATCGCTTCCTCCACAATCTTGCGCTGTTTGGGAGCACTGAGGATAAGGCGATTGTCGCAATAAATAGGACTCTTTATACCGCTGGCCCAGGTGAATGGCTCGTCGGGACGAAGGAACACGGCTCCGATCTCAAGCAGTGCTTTTGCTATCTCTTTCTCCATATATGCTATATTCTTTAAATTCTATTTTATAATCTCCGAAATCTCATAATCGCGAAGCTGTCTCCGCCACGGCTGTGCCGCGTTTACTTACCTAAAAATCCTTTCACGCATTTGCGATATGCCTCCACCGGATCTTCAGCCGCAGTGATGGGGCGGCCAACCACGATATAGTCGGAGCCGATTTCGCGAGCGCGTTCGGGGGTGGTTATCCTCACCTGGTCATCCTTGCCAGAATCGGCAAAACGAATGCCCGGAGTCACCGTCATGAATTCATTTCCGCACGCATCTTTAACTATTCCTGCCTCAAGCGGAGAGCATACCACGCCATCAAGCCCCGCCTCCTTGGCATTTTGGGCATATTTGATGATGGTATCCCCTATCGTGGCATCAATGAGGAGCTGATTACGCATAGCCTCTTCCGATGTGCTGGTGAGCTGTGTGACGGCAATCAGCAGGGGACGTGTCCCGTCGGGACGTGTCAGCCCTTCGATGGCTGCACGCATCATCTCTATTGTGCCGGCTGCGTGAACGTTGGTCATATCCACGTCAAGCTCAGAGAGCACACGCATAGCCTTTTTAACGGTGTTGGGTATGTCGTGAAGCTTCAGGTCGAGAAAGATCTTATGTCCACGGCGCTTGATCTCCTTCACTATGTCATTGCCGGCGGCATAATATAGTTCCATGCCAATCTTGACGAAAGGCTTCTCCTCTTTGAATTTATCAAGAAATTCCAGCGTTGCTTCCTTTGATGAGAAGTCGCAGGCTATGATTACATCTTTTGCGTTCATATTATAGATTTTCAATTATTCTTTTGCAGGCGTACGGGTCGCGGAGGTTGGCTGCGCCGACTTGAACAGCAGTGGCTCCGGCAAGCATCATCTCCTTCACATCATCGGCAGTGGAGACACCTCCGCATCCTATTATGGGGACATCTACAGCGTGACTCACTTGCCAAACCATCCTTAAAGCCACGGGGAATATGGCAGGTCCTGAGAAACCTCCCATCACATTGGCTATTATCGGCTTCCCGGTCTTGAGGTCGATCCGCATTCCAAGCATAGTGTTGATCAGGCAGAGGCCATCTGCACCGGCATCAACCGCCGCTTTGGCTATCGACACTATATCGGTAACGTTGGGAGTGAGCTTTACGTAGAGAGGCTTGGTTATAACCTTCTTCACGGCCCTTACCACTTCAGCCACGCTTTCAGGCTGAGTTCCGAAACTCATGCCGCCTCCATGTACGTTAGGACAGCTAACGTTTAGCTCTATAATCTCCACCTGCTCCTCTTTGTCTATAAGACGGCAGCATTCCACGTATTCATCTATTGCGAATCCGCTTATGTTGGCTATTATCGGCTTATGGAATACGGCTCTCATCTTAGGAAGCTCCTCGCTGATAACTTTTTCTATACCGGGATTCTGCAGACCCACGGAATTTATCATTCCTGCCTCACATTCCGCCACTCGCGGGAGAGGGTTGCCGAAGCGCGGATTGAGTGTTGTGCCTTTGAACGATATGGATCCGAGAATATTGATATCGTAATATTCGGCCATGCCGTAGCCGAATCCGAAGCAGCCGCTGGCAGGAATCACAGGATTGTCGAGTTTAACTCCGCTGAGCGACACACTCCAGTCGCCACTCTGTTCGCGTTCCCTTATCTCTTTTATTTCCATACCAATTCATTTTTTGAGAAAACCGGACCATCCTTGCATATTCGCTTGGCAGAATCTTTTGTCTCTATGCTGCAGCACATGCAGGCTCCGAACCCGCATCCCATCCTTGATTCAAGACTGACCTCTCCAGGAAAGTCAAGACCGGTGCAGACAGCGCGGAGCATGGGCATGGGCCCACAGGCATAGAAATAGTCGGGGCGGAAGGGGAGAGCCTTGATGGCATCAGTAACGAATCCCTTGACCCCTTCCGAACCATCTACGGTGCATATTATAGCGTCTAATCCTATCTTCTTGAAATCCTCCTTCATGGCAACATCTTTGGCAGTGTTGAAACCGAGGATAACGGTCGGGGTTATTCCGCGCGTCAGCAGCTTACGGGCAAGGTTCAATAGGGGAGCGCATCCTATCCCTCCTCCCAACAGCACCGGATGCTCGGTGGCCATATCTTCATTGAATCCGTTGCCGAGGCCGGTAAGGGTGTTGATTCTTGTGCCGGGTTTCATCTCCGACATCGCCTTGGTGCCTGAGCCGACCACATCGTAGAGAAGCATAAGCTCTCCTTCGTTATAATCGCTAACGGATATGGGGCGACGGAGATATTTCCCTTCGATCATCAGGTTCACGAACTGACCGGCACGTGTCAGTTCCGATGTGTCACCATTGAGTCTCATTCGCCACGTCTTGTGGGTCAGTGGCTCATTGGACGTGACGGTATAAACCGTTTCTATATTGCGATAATTCTTCATTTCCTATTTTCAGATCTCTGTTTTGAGAATTTTTCCGTAAAGCTCCATCCCTTCAAATGGGGTGGCTTTGCCCATGCTTTTGAACGTGGTGGGATCCACAATGAAACTTTCCGAGAAATCAACCGTCACTTTCCCGGGATCTCCCTCAATGCCGAATATCCGTCGGGGATTGGTGCTCATGATCTCTACAAGCTTATCGAGCGATATTATTCCGGGTTTTACAAGGGTGGTATAGACGGCAGCTAAAGCTGTTTCGAGCCCTACAACTCCCATTGCACTTCTTTCAAGTCCACGGCTTTTCTCTTCGGCGGAGTGGGGGGCATGGTCGGTGGCGATACATTCGATTGTGCCGTCAACAATCCCTTCAATCAGTGCATCGCGGTCGCGTGCCGAACGGATAGGGGGATTCATCTTGAAGCGGCCATCTTCCTGTAAATCCTCATCGCAGAAAGCAAGATAATGCGGCCCCGTCTCGCATGTGACCTCTATCCCGGCTTTGCGGGCATCGCGTATGAGAGCCACGCTTTCAGCAGTGGAAATATGGCAGATATGTAGCCTGCAACCTGTTTCGGATGCCAGTCGTATGTTGCGGTCAATCTCGCGCCATTCGCTTTCTGAGCATATTCCGCGGTGACGGTGGCGACGTGCATATTCACCATCGTGTATATAACCTCCACGCAGGAGGTCGTTTACTTCGCAATGTGCAGCAAGAATCTTTCCGGTGGGTGCGATTCCTTTCATAGCACGCCGCATCACCTCCTCATCCTGCACACCGCTGCCGTCGTCGGAGAAGCCTGCAACGTATGGAGCAAGGGCTTCGTAATCCACAAGCTCGTTACCCAGCCTTTTCTTGGTGATTGTGGCGTAGGGAATCACCTTTATCGCTGCATCACGCTTTATGATTTCCAGTTGCGGGAGGAGGTTTTCAATGGAATCCGGAGCGGGATTGAGGTTGGGCATCGTGCACACGGCGGTGAAGCCACCGGCAAGCGCGGCCTCTGACCCGGTTTTGATAGTTTCTTTATATGAAAAACCGGGCTCACGGAAGTGCACATGCACATCCGCCAAGCCCGGAAGCTCTTTTATCTTATTTTCTTCCATAATCGAAATGGCGATTTTTGCAAAGTTACAAAAATTAACCGACATTCCGTATATTTTTGCCCTATATTCCGATATTTTAATGTTGTAGCCGGTAAAAAATGCCTGGATTCTTTACTTGAGATGATAATAAAAATATATTTCAGATATCTTGATTTCAAACCTGTGGAAACTGTTTCATCTACTAAAACGCGTAACCGGATGAAGTTATTTCCTTCATCCGGCCAATTGCTGTCATTGCTTTTAACTTTGCCTGTGCCCTCTTTCTGGCTCTCTCGGCAGGGAGAATGAGAAGGAACCTCACTTCCCAACTATTTCAGCCAGCTCCTTGGCAGTGAATGCCACGACTACATTCTTTCCTGAAGTCTTGCCAACGTAGTCATATTCGAATCCCTTGTTAAGAGATGAGAGAACCTCCGCCTGCTGACGCATTGAACGGTCTTTCATCATCTTGCGCATATTCTCTTTCAGTTCCTCCTTTGAGTTTCCCATTTCATCTATATCAAAAAGATCCTCGTCAACCTCACATTTATAAACGAGAGATGAACCGGTATCTTCTATCCCCACAACATTGAGTCCTCGGTCAATCTTATAAGGGAGGCGGTGCTTCTCACTTTTGATCTGATTCTGTAGCAGAAGCTTGTTGGTTTCCTCTTCCGACATCGGATTAGCAAGTATCTCCTTGAGTTCAGGGGCAGAGAAGTTAAGTGTGAATTCCTCCTTGCTGCCACGATTCTTATATGTGATGTTCAAGGATGCCTCTGCATCGACCATCATTTCAAGGAGTTTTTTCATATTCCCCTTCTGGAGTGCAAGTCGCATGGCCTGTCGTGCGGTTTCAGGATCTTGCTGCAAGTCCTTTACATCGGAAATCTGCTTATTAAGCGTAATCACGAATTTGACTTCACGATTGCTTTCATCGTATGACATGCTTGTCAGCTTCCCGGCCATCCCCAGACTCATCGGGCAGTGTTTCTTCCCGGATTCAATCTGCGCTTTAAGCACTTTGTCGCTGCCTCCACATCCTGCCACAGCTACACATATAACCAGAATGAGGAGCAGATTAAGACACTTTTTCATAATTAATATGATTAATTCATTAGTAAATTTTTGATAAAGTTAATCAATTCCTAAGTAAACCGGTGAAATTTGCGACAAACCATGGAAAAATAATGACAAAACCGGTTTTATCGTCAACTTCCTTATAAATTCATTATTTCATCAAGAGTCAATCCTGTGACTGAGCTTATTACTCCCGGTTCGATTCCCTGTTGTTTCATTGAGATGGCGACATTTATCAAGGTTTCCGCACGGCCTTCCGCACGGCCTTCCGCTCTGCCTTCCGCTCTGCCTTCTGCTCTACCTTCCGCACGGCCTTCGTCTCGAGCGGTGTCGAGCACGTCGTTCTGGACCATTATGGCATCGATGTGCTCGTCGTATGCCCTGCGCTCCTTTGGTGTCATGGAAAGCACGCGAAGCTTCTCCCTGACTTGTTGCAACCCGGGAGTGCGTGTGTCTTCCTTGATCTTGCCCGTCTTGAGATAGGTGAGCCATTCATCAAGCGGATTTTCAGGTATCTTGTCGTAGGCATTGACCCGGATTAGATAATATTCGGGAAACACTTCCCTCGGCAGGTGAGGAACTATGACACCCTCCTCTTTAGTATTAACAAGCAGGTCGTTGCCTGTATGAATACCCTTGAAGATTGTCTGACCGTGATATACGTAATCATCACCCTGGCCGTAGTCGCAATAGAGGATGCTGATCGAATAGACTTTCTTCACCTGGTCATATTTCTCTCCGATATTGATGTGTTCGGTGATTGCCTTGCACGCGCCGAAAAGGATGCGCTCCAGATAATAGAGCTGACGCGTGAGCTGCACTTCCACTATGATTATGTGACCTTTGCTGTTTTTGGCTTTGATATCGACGCGGTTGAATTTGTCGTGGTCGTTTTCCTGATTCGACTCGCTTTCAAGAAGCTCCTCTATCTTCACCTCCTCTCCCAGCAAAACAGAGATGAGACCTTCGAGGATGTCAAAATTGGCTTTATCCCGAAGAATATGCTTGATGGCCCAGTCAAACCTTATATACAGATTATCCCCCATAAGAAATGCTTTATTGGTGTTATATGCTTTATTCCTACAAATTTAATTATATTTCTTCGCTATTACAAATTATGAGTGCGACTTTGAAAATTTTTTGAATTATCCCACATGCCGGATAATAAATTAAAACATAAGGAGATATTCATAAAATATAGTATTGGGTATTGGAGAAAAATTTGCGTATGAGCAGGAATATGAGTAACTTTGCATCCCGAAAATATTATAAGATGCAGAAATCAAAGAAAGCATTCCTCACTCTTGAGGATGGCACCGTTTTTGAAGGCCGTTCCTTTGGCATTGAAAAACCCTGTGCGGGCGAGGTGGTGTTCAATACCGCCATGACCGGTTATCCGGAAAGCCTTACCGACCCTTCTTACGAAGGGCAGATTCTTGTTACCACTTATCCTATTCTCGGGAATTATGGCGTTCCTTCGGCCGAAACCAAGACCGAGGCTAATGTGAGCGACTATTTTGAGTCCTCTCGCATTCATTGTGAGGCCATAATCTGTCAGGATTATAGCTGGACCCCATCTCACTGGCAGGCCACCCACTCCCTCTCCGACTGGCTCAAGGCTGAGAAAATCCCGGGTGTATATGGTATCGATACGCGTGCCCTGACAAAGCTCCTACGGGAAAAAGGCTCGATGTTGGGAAAAATCACCTTTGAGGATGGGGAGGATATCGAGTTCCGCGATCCTAATAAGGAAAATTTGATTGATCGCGTTTCAACCAAAGAAGTTGTTGAATTCGGAGACGGTGAGAAGAGGGTAGTGCTTGTGGATTGTGGCACAAAATATAACATTATCCGATGTCTCACGCGTCGTGGTGTTCGTGTCACACTCGTACCCTGGGATTATGATTTCACTCAGATCCCTTACGATGGTCTCTTCATCAGCAATGGTCCCGGCTCTCCGGAATTTGCTGAAAAGACTGTGGAGAATATCCGCAAGGCCTTTGAAATTGGGAAGCCCATCTGCGGGATATGTATGGGCAACCAGCTTCTGAGCAAGGCCGCGGGGGCAAAAGTCTATAAGCTAAAGTATGGTCACAGAAGCCACAATCAGCCTGTGAGGCTTGCCGGAACGGAGCGTTGCTACATAACTTCGCAGAACCACGGCTTCGCAGTTGACAATGACACTATCCCTTCCGATTGGGAACCGCATTTCATTAATATGAATGATGGCACGAATGAGGGGATACGCCATAAATCGAAACCCTTCTTCTCCGCCCAGTTCCATCCCGAGGCCTCCAGTGGTCCGAAGGATACTGAGTTTATTTTTGATGAATTCATCAATCTCTTATGATTTATAAGGCTCAGGAGCTATCATTGCTCCCGGGCCTCTTTTTTACCCTGAGTCTTTATGGAATATTATGTAAACAATCTCAGGTAAAACAATAGAGAAAACAGGTAATTATGAAAGATATAAAGAAAGTATTATTCTTAGGCTCCGGCGCACTCAAGATTGGTGAGGCCGGAGAGTTTGACTATTCCGGGTCGCAGGCACTCAAGGCGATGAAGGAGGAAAATATAGAGACAGTGCTCATTAATCCCAACATCGCAACCGTGCAGACCTCCGAAGGTTTTGCCGATAAGATATATTTCCTGCCTGTCACCCCCTATTTTGTGGAGAAGGTGATAGAAAAGGAGCGTCCCGACGGCATCTTCCTTGCTTTCGGTGGCCAGACGGCTCTTAACTGCGGAGTCAAGCTTTATGAGAACGGAGTGTTGGAGAAACATGGTGTGCGAGTGCTCGGAACCCCGGTGCGTGCCATTATGGATACCGAAGACCGTGAGCTTTTCGTGAAGAAACTCGATGAGATTGATGTAAAGACAATCAAGAGCGAAGCTGTGAGTTCGGTTGAGGATGCCATTCTGGCGGCCGACCGACTCGGTTATCCGGTGATTGTGCGCGCCGCATACGCCCTCGGTGGACTCGGATCCGGCTTCTGCGACAATCGTGAGGAACTGATAAAGCTCGTGGAGCAGGCCCTTTCCTTCTCACCTCAGGTATTGGTTGAGAAGTCGCTTAAAGGATGGAAAGAGGTGGAATATGAGGTGGTGCGTGACAGGTTCGACAATTGCATCACCGTCTGCAATATGGAGAATTTCGACCCCCTCGGCATCCATACAGGCGAGAGTATCGTGGTGGCTCCTTCCCAGACTCTTTCAAATGAAGATTACCACATGCTCCGCAAGCTTGCAATCAAGATAATCCGGCATATCGGAATAGTAGGGGAATGCAATGTCCAATATGCCTTTGATCCCAAGTCGATGGATTACCGTGTCATAGAGGTAAATGCGCGTCTGTCGCGCTCATCGGCCCTCGCATCTAAGGCAACGGGCTACCCCTTGGCTTTCGTGGCTGCAAAGCTTGGCCTCGGATACGGGCTCTTCGATCTCAAGAACAATGTCACCAAATCAACCTCAGCCTTCTTTGAGCCGGCTCTCGACTATATAGTGTGCAAGATTCCTCGTTGGGATTTGGGCAAATTCCGCGGTGTGCGCCGTGAAATCGGCTCGTCGATGAAATCGGTAGGTGAAGTTATGTCAATTGGCCGTACCTTTGAGGAGGTGATCCAGAAAGGTCTCCGTATGATAGGACAGGGAATGCACGGCTTCGTGGAGAATAAGCTACCCGAAATATCAGATATAGACAAAGCCTTGAAGGAGCCAACCGACAAGCGTATTTTTGTAATAGAGCAGGCCTTCCGCAAAGGCTATACAGTGGAACGCATACATGAGCTTACCAAGATTGACAAATGGTTCCTTCAGAAGCTTCAGCTTATCCACGACACTTCGCGTGAACTTGAAAACTATAATGAGGTTGAGGAACTTCCCGATGAACTTATGCTTCTCGCCAAGCAACAGGGCTTCAGCGACTTCCAGATAGGTCGTGCGCTTTATGGCGACGATATGAAGGAGGATGCCGAACACCTTGCCGACCGCATACGCACCAATCGTCTTTCCCGTGGGATACGCCCTGTGGTTAAACAGATCGACACCCTTGCCGCCGAATATCCGGCCCAGACCAATTATCTTTACCTCACCTATAATGGCTCGCAGAATGATGTGGATTATCTCGGTGACCATCGTTCGGTGGTGGTGCTCGGTTCGGGTGCATATCGCATCGGATCTTCCGTGGAGTTCGACTGGTGTGGCGTAAATGCCCTTATGACAGTTGCAGAACAGGGTTATCGTCCGGTGATGATAAATTATAATCCGGAGACTGTCTCCACCGACTACGATATGTGCGAACGCCTATATTTCGATGAGCTGACGTTTGAGCGAGTGATGGATATCCTTGAGCTGGAGTTGCCTCATGGTGTGATCCTTTCTACCGGGGGCCAGATTCCCAATAACCTTGCCGTGCGTCTCGATTCGAACGGAGTTCGCATTCTTGGCACTCAGGCTGTGGATATCGACAGTGCGGAAGACCGTAACAAGTTCTCCTCTCTTTGCGATTCACTCGGTATCGACCAGCCACGCTGGCGGGAGCTTACATCCATGGAGGATATTGATGAGTTTGTGGCTGAAGTGGGATTCCCGGTTCTCGTCCGCCCCTCGTACGTGCTTTCAGGCGCAGCCATGAATGTATGTTCAAATGAGGATGAACTTACTCGCTTCCTCAAGCTTGCGGCAAATGTGTCAAAGAAACATCCCGTAGTCGTATCTGAATTCATTCAGCAAGCCAAGGAGATAGAGATGGATGCAGTGGCGCAGGAGGGGGAGATAAAGCTTTATGCCATTTCTGAGCATATAGAGTTTGCCGGTGTGCATTCCGGTGACGCCACCATACAGTTCCCACCGCAGAAGCTCTACATAGAGACTATCCGTCGCATAAAGAAGGTGGCAAGCAAAATAGCCAAGGCTCTTCATATTTCGGGACCATTCAACATTCAGTTCCTCGCCAAGGATAATGATGTGAAGGTGATTGAGTGTAACCTGCGTGCTTCGCGCTCATTCCCGTTCGTGTCAAAGGTATCGAAACAGAATTTTATCAATGCCGCTACGCGTGTGATGCTCGGTCTGCCGGTTGATAAACCGGCAAAGTCTGCCTTCGAGCTTGACTATGTAGGAATCAAAGCCTCACAATTCTCCTTCTCCAGGCTTCAGGGTGCCGACCCGGTCTTGGGTGTGGATATGGCATCGACCGGAGAGGTGGGATGCATCGGTGACGACACGGCCGAAGCAATCCTCAAGTCGATGCTTTCTGTGGGTTATCGGATTCCGAGAAAGGGAATCTTGCTTTCATCGGGTAATGCTCATCAGAAGGTGGCTCTTCTTGAAGCGGCGCGCATGCTTCATAAGAAAGGGTATATAATATATGCCACCGAAGGCACACAACGCTTCTTGGCGGAGAATGCCATACCGGCAATAACAGTATATTGGCCGAGCGATAATCGACGTCCACAGGCCTTGGAATTGCTCCATAACAAAGAAATCGATATGGTAGTCAATATACCAAAGAATCTTACGGCTACTGAAATAAGCAACGGTTACAAGATTCGTCGCGCGGCCGTTGACCTCAACATACCTCTTCTCACCAATTCCCGCCTTGCCTCGGCCTTCATAAAAGCCTTCTGCGAGCTCTCGCTCGAAGATATAAAGATAAAGAGCTGGGACGAGTACAAGTAAGCTTAAAGCATAGGAAGATTTTCGTCCACAGTCGAAAAAATTGACACCGTTTGTGATTTTTTCGTCTGTGGACGAAAATTTTTCATGAATAGCTGAAAAATTCGTCTATGGACGAAAAATCGCTATATTTGTAAAAATATTTGAAGGAAAGTGAACCGGCGCGAATTTGAATTGCTGTTTAAGAGGCTATATCTCCCGTTGGGAATGTATGCTCTCCGTCTGGTGGGGGATATTGACCAGGCGGAGGATTTGGTGCAAGAGGCTTTCCTTAAGGCATGGAATCAGTTGGATGAAGGGATGGCTATTGTCAATTTCAAGGCATGGATCTATCGGTGTGTACGCAATGAATGCATCTCTTTCTTGCGTGGAAAGAGAGAGATGACTGATGTGGAGGAGATTCCTGAAGCAGGGGAGGAGGCTATCGATACATCCGAACGAGATGCCCGTATTTGGCGCGCTGTTGACGGATTGCCGGAGAAATGCAGGGAGATCTTTCTCATGAGCAAGCGCGACGGGATGACAGGAGAGGAGATTGCCTCTGAATTAGGCATTTCAATCAAGACAGTTAAAAATCAGATGACAAAGGCATTGTCGCGTCTCCGCCAAGCTCTTTCAGAAGGTCATAAACCATTTTTCCTGCCGTTCCTGTAATTTTTTCAATTCCGGGTAGGACCTTTTCGTAATCTCTGCGTCATAAAGGCAGAATCAAAAATTAACGTTACAAATGAAAAGGATTTTCTTTATCGCCTCTCTCCTCATAGTTGCTCTGAATTGCTTTGCTCGTCAGCCTAAAAGAGGCTACCGGGGATTTCTGGAATGGAGCAGTAGTGTGCGCTCCGAAGAGATTGCCACATGGGAAGGAGAGGGCATCAGCGGGAGTTACCATGAATCATTCTTCTTTACCGGAGCCTCCACTTCCCACGGTTACCAGATCAATCAGATGTTTTTCGCCGGTGCAGGTATAGGGATGGAATATAATCAGACATGGGATATATGGTTAGTGCCATTATTCGCACAAGGACGCTTGGATCTGCAACTAGGAAAGTTCACCCCTTATGCTGATTTGCGCCTCGGTTATAACCTGTCGCAGGGTGGCGGAGTCTATTTTTCTCCCACCGTGGGCTATCGCTTCAACTGGGGGCGCAAGATGGGGGTGAATGTAGGCCTCGGGCTCTCGCTCATCGATTATAAGATAGATAAATATGATGGCACTCTCGATTTCGATAATGGAATCTATGAAATCTCTTATATCGGTACTTATCATAAGGTGAAACCCTATTTCAGTTTCCGGGTCGGGATAGATTTCTGATGAAGTTTATTACACAGCGCAAACACTTGAATCTGTGATATGATAGATGAGATGAAAGATAACGATATAGATTTTGTAGCTAAACATTACCGCAAGGGAGCCTTCTCTACAGAGAATGCCTTACACCGAATGGGTTTTGCCATACGTGACAGGTGGAAAGCTGTTCGGATTGCCGTTGCAGTGGTTTCAATAGTAGCCGTGACAGCGGTGGCGTCAATTGTGATCCATAATGAATATGTCTCCAAGGAAAACGCACAGGAAATAATAGTGAAACCGGCAGGGGAGATAGATTTGAAAGCTGTCAGAAGCATTGATTTTGAAAATGCCCCTCTCCCGGTGGTGATAGAGGAGATAAAGACAGTGTATGGAGTGGAGGTGGCTGGCCTGCCTGAGGAAGCTGAAGCTTATCACCTCACTCTCCATTATGAAGGTAATGCCGTTGATTTAGTGGAAACAATCAATGAGATTCTCGATACAAAACTTACGGTCAAGGAATGAAACGGATTATTATGCTTTGTGTGACGGTGACTTTCTCGATGGTTGCAGTGGCCGGGAATGTCTCGATTACCGCACACCTGCGACCTGCATCTGAGGTTTTCCGGTTGTTGATGCAACAGACAGGGAAGAATTTTGTCTATTCTTCCGATATCCTTTCCGGAGTTAAGGTAACTGTAGAGGCCAGGAATGAACCTCTCGGCAAGGTGTTGAAACGTATGTTCGACGGCACCGGTATCGAGTTTAAGATAAAAGGGAATAATGTAGTGCTGAAAAAGGGTAAAAAGAGGGAGGTCAGGAAACCTACCCCCTCCCCCGGATCGGAAAAGAGGAGAGAACCGTTGCCTGATTCTTTTCTTAAAGCGGAGCCACAAATGTTGGAGGAGGTTGTGGTGGTGTCACGCCTTGAGTCACCGCAGGTTGAGACCGTGGAAATTGGCGCTGGCAAATTTACCTCTGCTGACATAGTTAACACTCCGGTTCTCCTCGGTGAACCGGATGTGGTAAAGACTCTCCAGATGCAACCGGGGGTTACGGAAGGTATGGAGGGTTTTGCCGGTATGTATGTTCATGGAGGAAATGCCGACGAGAACCTTTATATGCTGGATAATGTACCGATATATCAGGTGAATCATTTTGCCGGACTTTTCTCTGCTTTCAATGTTGATGCAATAAGGTATATTGATTTCTTCAAATCCTCAATGCCGGCAAAGTATGATGGCAGGTTGTCATCTTTTATGGATGTGCGCACTCGCAATGGATCACGCGAGGGTCATCACGGCTCGGCAAAATTGGGACTCACTTCAGGTGCTTTCAGCATTGGTGGCCCGATAGGGGGTAAGACCACATATAATGTTGCTCTGCGTCGCTCCTGGTATGATGTACTCACGGCTCCATTCATTGCCATAATGAATGCCTCTAACGAGGATAAGATGCAGTTCAGATATGATTTTATGGATCTGAATGCAAAAGTGAATCATTCTTTCAATGAACGGACTTCCGGCTTTGTGAGCGTCTATTTCGGTAACGATGAGCTTCATACCGGTACCAAATATAATGCCGATTATGATAACACCTACTTCGACAACGATAAGTATGACCTCAATTGGGGGAACATCTTGGCGCAGGCTGGAGTGGTCTATAAGCTAACGGATGCAATGACAGGAGAATTTACCGGAGCTTATACGCACTATTTTTCCAGCCTGGAGGCCGAGGAGGAAAGCGTGGAAAAGCAGGGGGGTGCAATCTTGAGTAGCATCAAATCGCGCCAGAAGACCAGCAATTATATTGATGACGGCATAGTGCGAGCCGATTTCAGATGGAAGCCGGTTGAGAATAGCACAGTGCGTTTTGGAGGAGGATACACGCTTCATTCTTTCCTGCCATTGAGGACATGGCGTGAATATGATATGGATGGTCTGAAAGTTACCTCACGCGATTCAGTGAGCCGTTATCTTGCCAGTGAATTTAATGCCTATATGGAGGATGACTGGCGTATCTCCCCAATGTTACGTGCCAATGCCGGGTTGCACTTTTCAATGTTTCATATAGAGGGTAAAAGCAAGTTCGGAGTTTCACCACGTCTTTCTTTCAGCTATCGGCCTGTGGATAATTGGGCAATAAAAGCTGCGTATAGCCGTACAATACAGTATGTGCATCAGCTTACACAAGGCTCACTCTCTTTGCCGACCGATCAGTGGATACCCGTAACCGGCCGTTTCAAGCCTGAAACGGCCGACAAGATTGCCTTAGGCGGTTATTGGGAGTCGCCGGATGGTCATTGGAACATTTCAGTGGAGGCCTATTGGAAATGGATGCACAATTTAGTGGAATATCGTGACGAGTATTATTTACGTCCACCGTTGGAGATGTGGGATGCCAGACTCACCGCTGGAAAAGGAACGGCAAAAGGTGTCGATTTCAAGATTGAGAAAAAATTCGGTAAGCTTACGGGACATATATCTTATTCGTTGGCGTGGAGCAACCGCACTTTTGCAGAGAAAAACGACGGAAAGACTTATCCGGCAAGATATGACAACCGCCATACCATAAATGTTCTCTTAAATTGGAAAATCAGCCCAAAGGTGGAACTGAACGCAGCCTGGACAGGTCATTCTGGCAATCGCTTCACCTTTATGCCTCAGCTTTGGGAAAGTCCGGGGTTTGATGAAGACCATAACTTTATTGAAAACTCCCTTGGGGTTCCCCTGAATAACTATCAGCTGCCATTCTATCATCGACTCGACTTAAGCCTGACTGTTTGCAACAGGCGTGGTTATTGGAATTTCGGGCTATACAATGCCTATTGCAACCGAAATGCAATCGCCATTACCCGAGGCATACATAATGGGATAGGTCAGTGGGATAAAGAAACCAATTCGTGGGTTTCCAATGACTATCCCGTGTTTCAGAAGATTTCAATTTTACCAATCATTCCTTCAATTTCTTATACATGGGAGTTCTGAATATACTTAATAAATATCTCCTGAACGTAGCATTAGGCTTGACAGGATGTGTGGCTTTATCGGGTTGCTACACTGATTTCACCCCCGATATAGATGACCGTCCGGTGCTGTGCCTCAATTCCCTTATCACTGCCGGTGAAAAGATTTCTGTGGATGTCACGCGGAGTTGGGTCTATACCGACGTTAACGGTGAAAAGAATCATCAGGTAAATGATGCCGTGGTGACCATATTTGCCAACGGTGTAAGGGTGGAGGATGATTATCTGCCAAAAGAGGGGGACAAGATTAGGATACACGCCTTCAACCCCACTTATGGGGAGGCTGAGGCAACAGTGGAGGTGCCTGTGGCTCCTATCCTGAAGGATATTGAATGTGTTCCAACCCTTAAAGAGGGGAGGGTGCATGAATATGAATATACTTTCTGCACTACAATCGATTTTGATTTAGGCATTCGTGTCACTTTGGAGGATTCTCCGGAACGGCAAAACTATTATCATTATGGGCTGGATCATTATGCGGAGTTTGTACCCGAAGGTAATTTTTCGGAAGGTGAACTGAGTGGGGAGGAGTCATCATTTATCATCAGGGACGGTATTTTGCAATATGAGGCTGAACCTATTTTCAGTGAGCATATAAGTGAGTTTGATGCAATGATGGGAGGTGATGTGTATGGTTTCACTTTCTTCACTGACAGGCAGTTCTCCGGGTCTGATTATCGGTTGAACCTTCAATACCGCAACGTGCAGGCCATCATCACTTGCACTCCCGACAATATTGAGGAGGTGTGCGATGCGGGATTTATTGTATGCCTGAGCTCCGTATCGGAAAGCTATTACAATTGGTTTAATTACTGTTGGCAGATTTATTCCGGCGCGATAGGTGATCTGTCTGAAGTGGGATTGGCCGAGCCGGTGAAAGGTTACAGCAATGTTTCCACCGGAGCCGGGGTGGTTGCGGCACGCTCCACAGCGAAAGCGCGGATTCCGCTGGATAATTTCTTTGTACCTTTAGTGAGAAAAGCATTGGATAAATTAAGTGGCAATAAAGAATAATAGATGTTAATGAATGGTGTGATAAGAATAGTGGGGTTGATGATACTGGTATTGATGTGTCAATCCTGTTTTACAGAGGATAGTAACGGATTTATCAACCGTGTGGCTGTGAACAGCCGTGGAGGCACCTTTATTGTAAAGGGCGAAACAGGAGTTTTTTCTCTGGAGATAGGGGATGGAAGCCGGATGGATGTCTATCACGAAGGGTATATTGAACCTGACTCCGTGGTGGTCAAGAGCTCTTGGCTGGAAGCAAAGACAAGGATAGGAAGTAATAGGATCATAATTAGTGTGACCCCTCTTGATAACGGGAAGAAAAGGCTGGCCCCCATCACAGCGCATTCCGGGCAGGAATACACCGTGATATGGGTTGTGCAATATCCTTGAACTATTTCGATGTCAGAAAGTATATTTTATTCCTGCATAAACATTCCACCAATTCTCTGCCGCCATGCTCACTGACAGCACAAATGACATTACAATCATCGTTAGACATACAATTCTTCTCATTTTAAGTTATTTTGATTATTGTTTCTAAATTTTACTTCCTATCGTAATATTGCACTTTGTCCTAATTCCGTCTGTTCAATCTCACTATTGTCGCCTACCTTCTTTCCATACCCGAAAGTGTAGGATAACTGAATATCGAGGCTTCTGTGGTATCCGTAGCCAAAACGTTGGATATGCTGTCGGTAATATGGTGTGGATAATGTACTTTGAGTTGTCTTCCAATCTGAATTGAAAACGTTACACGCCACAATCCTTGCCCTCCAGGGTCCGTGTCCCCAGCCGAATTGCAACTGATATTGGGAGGGGTACTTGATACGCGTGCTGCTTCCCTCTTCAATCATCTTGGTTGGAGAGGAATACCAACCCATAAGGTAGAACTCACCGAAATACCATGTCAGCTGTGCCGACCCACTGAAATCTGATAATGAAGAGGCATAATCTCCAATGAGTCGGTAGAAACTGATTTCCGGAGATACGTTGGCAACAAGACGGCCGCCACAAAGCTTCGCAGTAACGCTGCCGGAAATCCTACCCATGCTGTAAGAGCCGTTGTTTTCATATTTCCTTAACAGATAGCCCTCCTGCGTTTCGGGGATATATAGAGTCGCAATCCGATTGTTCGCCCGATAATAGTTCCCGGAAAGCGACATCTGCCAAATGTTGTTGGAAATCCAAGAATAGGCAAGGGTTGCCAGGTGCTTGAAATAGCTCCTGAGTTCCGGATTTCCGGCATACCATATTATCTCGTCCTGTCTTAGGAGAACGGGACTTTTCTGATATGTCTCAGGTATCTCCTTTGCTATGCCCCACGATGCTTCTATCCTATGACGGTCGTTAGGGGAATAACTGCCGAATATGGAACCCTGTGGACTGCTCTCAGTGGTCCTGACCCCCGTCATGTCTGTTTTTGCCAGTCCCGAGACGCACATAGCCCCGGCATTCCAGTTATCCCTTACGTGCATATACCTTACTCCGCCGCCGTATGCCTGAATAGTATATTTCTGTGTTGAAGGGGAGTCTCCGGCATAATCAATGCCGATGTGCCGTATGTCCACGTGTATGAAGGGAGCCAGGCTGTTATGCTGGTCGGGAGCCCATAAAAGAAAATCGGTCAGAGAGGCGTGATGCGAACGTTCGGTGGCATTGTTTGTGATGTCGAGACCGTCGGAGAGGCGGAGGTTTCTGGCAATGTTCCGGCCGAACTGATATTCTCCCGTGATACTCATGGATAGCTTCCCATTTATTATCAGGTCGCATAGCAGATCATACCTGAAACCATCGTTCTCACCTGACGATTTTACTGTCGTGTTCGAATATGGGAAAACTCCTGTCGGGTATGTAACTTCAGACTCCGAATCATCAGTCGGAATTCTGCTCCCTACATAAGCCACAGTATTTGAGAGAGTGAGATTATCAGAAGAATATAGGGAACGGAAAGATACATTCCCCGCGTTCGATTTCTTATCGGATGATAGGGTGTTGGTCTGGCGGAGTATATCTTGGTCTGACCCATATTGCGGATTATTCAGGCTGAACACTTCCGTCATATCGGTTCCAATTCTGGAGTTTGATGTGAAACTGTCGGCGGCGGATAGGTCAAAGGTCATTCTCTTGTATTTCATTTTTGAATATATCCTTCCACCAACCTGAGGCTCCTCGATGCATCCTGTAGCCGTAAGCTTCGTATATCCTCCCCATTCATATTTCTTCATTATGAAGTTTATGACAAACTCAGCCCCGTGAAATCTCGGGTCTTGCGGATAAACGAGATATTCCACACTCTTGACATCGGTTGGCAGCAATCCCTGGATATCCTCAGCAGAAGCACTCACAAAGTCAATAAATATAGCCACGTTTTTACCTGTGGAGGTCGTCACTGCGTCAGAGGCAGGATTGACGTTTATTTGAGGGATTGCCATGTGTAGCAGGAGTGAATATCCGTCGGATGCAACATTCTTTTGCCTTGCCGACGGTATGTATGAAGCTCCACGAGCACTCAGGGAAGCATTCCTGGACTCCACCACAATCTCGTTCAGGTCTGTTGCGGCTGTTGAATCCTGGGCAGTGTTCTGGGCCGCTATCGGATTGGCAGTTGCCATGGATGTCAACACCAATACTATAGATATGTATTCGGTAAATATTGGGCTCATTGATTTATTTTTTAATCACTATCGACTTGTTTTTTTATTGAATCTAATAAGGACTCTTTTAATGTAGATTATCCGCTGCTTCTTGAGCATTTGCCCCCAAAATTGGGATTTGGAAGATTACGGCAAGGAGTATTTTATTGATCTTCATAACGCTTGATTAATTCCCAAGTTCTAATTGAATTTTTAAGCATGTATTAAAAAAACAATTAAAAGAAAACTATGTAATTCTCCTTAATCCTCTTTTGATTTGCGCCATATTACGGTCAGATGCAACATTTTGCGCAAAGTTAATGATTTTATTTGAATCTATAATAATCCTTCAGATTGAAAATATGAAGTCGTTTCTTTGAGCCCTACTCTCAACTGGCAACTGCAAAATTATTAATTTGTCGGAAGAAAACATTCTT
>CAMWIH010000002.1 GCA_947174305.1 uncultured Porphyromonadaceae bacterium
GTCGCTTAATAGCGACCGCTTTTTTATTGCCATAGAAATGCTTAAAAGTTTGTCTTCGGGTGTCAGAAGTTAGCATGAATTAACTCTTATCATTAATTTTAAAATAAAAAGTGTATTCCTAAACCTTTTACGCCATATATCGTTCTAACTATAGAACGGTTTGAAAAAGCCGAGTAATTATCGCGGATGCTATATCCCATAAATCTTAAATTAATACTTATAAAAACATGGACAAGACAATTACTAAAGCCCAGATCAAGGCTGCCGTTGAAGAGGCGTATGCCGAATGTAAGGATATTCAGGGTGGTCATAATGCCGATTATATCCCCTTCCTTGCCAACATCGATCCAAATCTATTCGGTATCAGCGTCACTCTTCTCGATGGCACAGTAATCAATGTGGGCGATACCGACTATAAATTCGGTGTGGAATCGATCTCGAAAGTGCTCACTGCAATCCTTATCCTGAAACAGCATGGCGCCAAGGCCGTCCTCGATCAGATTGGAGCCGACGCCACAGGTCTTCCCTTCAATTCCATTTTCGCAATCCTCCTTGAAAACGATCATCCCTCCACTCCGCTGGTGAATGCCGGTGCTATCACGGCATGTTCTATGGTTGAGCCCAAGGGCGATTCCTGGGGCAAATGGGAAGCTATCATCAACAACTTCACAGCCCTTTGCGGTTCTGAATCCCAGGTGCTCGACGAGCTTTACCGCTCAGAATCGGAAACCAATTTCAACAACCGTTCCATCGCATGGCTTCTCAAGGACTACAATAGAATCTACGACGATGTGCCCATGAGTCTTGACCTTTACACCCGTCAATGCTCGGTTGGTGTCACGAGCGAACAGCTTGCCGTATGCGCCGGAACAATTGCCAACGGCGGCCTTAACCCCGTGACCAAAGAACAGGTGTTCGACAAAGACCTCGCTCCCAAGATCACCAGTCTTATCTCCACAGTAGGGTTCTATCAGCACACCGGCGACTGGCTCTATACCTCAGGCATACCCGCAAAGAGCGGTGTCGGAGGTGGTGTACTCGGAGTCATGCCGGGAGTAATGGGTATCGCTGCATTCGCACCCCCATTGGATGTGGCAGGAAACTCAGTCAAGGCTCAGGCAGCAGTGAAAGCCATTATGAACAAGTTAGGTCTCGGTGTCTTCAATGGAGACCGTGTAACAGTGACAGATTAATCAAATTCAGGATTCCATAATTTTTATTTGAATTAAAGGATTCCACAATTATTAAAAACAGTTTATTATGCAAGTAAAAACAGGAAAAGGCACCATCTCGATGATGGTGGTGCTCGCTATATGGTCACTTTCGCTTGCCGTGGATCTTCCGGGCTTGGCGGTGACACCGATCGAAGGAAGCTTGCGTCATATATTCACCGACGCAACCGACCTTAAAATCCAGATGCTAACAGTGCTCCCCAACCTGGTCATCATCCCCTTTGTGCTCCTTTCGGGTAAGCTCTCCGAAACCAAGCATAAGGTGTTGGTGATCACCCTCGGCACCATCCTCTACATTGTGGCAGGTGCATTGTCATTATTCACAAATTCACTTACGGCCCTTATCTGGCTCAGCTGTCTGTTAGGCGCAGGTTGCGGTCTTATCCTCCCATTCTCAACAGGTCTTATCGCTGATGTCTTTACCGGTAAATACCGTATGAAACAGATGGGTATCATCTCGGCTATCGGTAATGTGGCTCTCGTGCTTGCAACATTTGCAGTAGGATTCCTCGTAGCAGGCGACCTCGAACACACATGGCACCGTGCATTCTTCGTTTACCTGATTCCGTTGCTCTCTCTCGTTCTTATCCCATTCCTGAATAAGATTCCGAAATCAGATTACCAGGATGCTCCCGCCACAACTGACGCTTCCTCATCAACTACCGCTGATCAGAAAGCTGCGACCGCTACGGCCCCTGCCAAAGATGCCAAAGCTACCACTACAGCTGCAACTGCTCCTGCAATACCCGCTGTCGATGCCGACGGATTCTCCACAAAGGGTCAGGTGGTAAAGGGTGGATTCTATATCGGAAGGACAATCTGGTTGCTTCTCGCCTATTTCTTCTTCGTGTTCGCAACCTGTATCCCGTCGTATTATCTTCCTAATTTCGACTGGATCTCTTCCGAACAGGCCTCGACAATGACCTCGACATTCTATTTTGCAATGTTCGTTGTTGGTATCGCCCTTACGCCGGTAATGAAATTCTTCCGTAAAGGCACCTTTATCGCCGCCGCAGCAATGCTTCTTTTAAGCTTCGTGCTCTTCATATTCGTTCAGAAGTCGGTGGCAGTATATATCATCGCCGCAGCCCTCTGTGGTCTCGGTAACGGTATTGCCCAGCCTATCTTCTATACAAAGGCAACCGAGGTTGTGACTTCTGATAAGAAATCAACCCTCTCCCTCGCTTACCTTCAGGTGGCAAACTATGTGGCAATCTCTCTCGTGCCTGTAATCATCAGCGCAGGCCAGAAGATTTTCCACACAACCTCTACACTCTTCCCGTTCGTATTTGTCGGCATCGCTACTGCAATCGTATTCCTCTTTGTAATCATCCGTAGCCGTCACTTCGTATTCGGTATGTCAAAGAATTATTATTAATTAACTCACAAAAATCTTAATCCGATAATTACTCATCAGAGCATTATCACAACTTTATGAAAAACATGGAAACAACACAGAAACCAAGAATCAGAATCATATACACCGGTGGCACAATCGGTATGGTAGAAACACCCAACGGCCTTCAGCCTTTTGATTTCTCTCACCTGATGGACAATGTGCCCAAGATCGGTCAGTTAGGATATGATATCGAGAGTGTTCAGTTCCCTCAGCCTATCGATTCATCCAACATGAATCCTCAATATTGGGGACAGATTGTAAAGGATATCGCCGATAATTATGATAATTTCGACGGATTCGTGGTTCTTCACGGAACAGACACTATGGCCTACACAGCCTCAGCCCTTTCATTCATGCTTCGCAATCTGCGCAAGCCTGTGGTGATTACAGGTTCACAGCTCCCTATAGGCGACACCCGCGAGGATGGCACAGAAAACCTTATCTCTGCCGTAGAGGTTGCCGCAGCCAAGGATGAGAATGGCGATCCGATGATTCAGGAGGTGGTTATCTCATTCCAGGATTATATCGTCCGCGGATGCCGTTCAACCAAGTTCACATCAACAGGGTTCGATGCATTCAAGAGTTTCAACTATCCCGCTCTCGGAACCATCGACCTCCACATCGAGTATGCAAAACCATACCTGATGCGTCACGACACTGAACTTCCCCTCGATCCCTTCTATGCTATGGATCCGAATCTTCTCGTGCTTTGGCTCTATCCGGGCATAACAGAGGATGTGGTTAAGGCGCAGCTTGCCACTCCCGGAATCAAGGCCGTTGTGCTCCGCACCTTCGGTGCCGGTAATGCACCAACAGAGAAATGGTTCCTCGATGCCCTTACAGATGCCGTGTCAAGAGGTCTGATCATCTTCAACGTGACCCAGTGTCTCAACGGAGGTGACGAGCAGAAACGTTATTATACCGGCGACATGCTTGCCAAAGCAGGTGTAATCTCAGGATTTGACATCACCGCAGAGGCAGCCATCACCAAGCTCATGTATCTTCTTGGCTCCGGCCTATCCACAGATCAGATCAAGCAATATCTCACCACTCCGATCGTCGGTGAGATGACAGTAAATTGATCACAGAAAACCTAAGATAAGAAAAAGCCTCCGGAAGTTGATCAACTTCCGGAGGCTTTTTCTTATCAAGGACATCTCCTTATCAGATTAGAGAAATCGTCTCTCCATCCGACATTCCATTTATCTGACTATTCTCTTTTTACCATTGACAATGTAAATGCCCGGAGCCAGTGAATGGAGTTCTGAATCACTTACATCCATACGCATTCCAAAAATATTATAGACCGCGCCATCCTTTTCAGTCTCTCTAAGGTTCTTTACTCCCGTTCCCAGGTCAAGCAAATAAGATGCATCTGTCACGAGCTTCAATTGGTTATAGTAGTCTGCATTCAGATATACTTTGAACACATTGGGATCATCTTCATCAGGCTGTGCGGTCTCCTCTCCATTAACCGTGATGAGGTGAGGCTTACCATTGTCAGCGAATGTTATGGTGAAATAAGGACTGGAAGATTCAAGTATGTTAAGTCCTGCGGTGAGCGGAATTTCCCTGTCCTGAGCTCCTGTTGTAATTTTCACTTCATGAGGATTATCGGCAATAGCGTTAATCTTATCCTCCTCAGCGATTATGTCGGTGGTTATCTCAACTGTGCTTCCACTAAGGACTGTCACCTCTACCGCATCATTCTCGATTACAACTGGTTCGCCATCAAGAGTGAGGGATGGATTCACATCAGGCATAAAATTCACTTTCAAAAGAGCCTTGTCCTCCCCGACAAGTTTAATCACCCTTTCCCCTTCTCTCAAACTTGTCTGGAGCTGATAATCCACGAAAAGGGTTCGGATCCCCAGTACACCGGTGATATTCATCTCAGCAGGCTTAATCATATTTTCCGTAGCCTCAATTCTGAGGGTGCCGCTTTCAGTAAAGCTGACTTCACAAGTAAAGGTGTCCCATACATTGTACTCAACATCCTGAGGCTCATCATTCACCCAGACCTTAACATCCGCATCTCCACTGAACGTAAACGAGAATTTCACCTTATCTGAAGTGAAATCGTAAGTTGAAATTCCTTCCGACACTTTGTATCGGTCTTCATCATTGATATAACATCTCTCGATAAACTCAGCACCCGTGACATCAAGGGTGACAGTGCGTGTAATCAATTCGCGGGTAGTAACTTTTATGATCACACCGGCAAAATCTTCAGTAAGAGTTTCTGTCCAGGATCCTCCAATAATCGACTGCTGACGTCCGTTCACAAGAACCTTTTCAATAGCATATCCTTTTGAGGCGGCAATGTCGAGCACGGGATATCGGTCATCTTGAAAAGTTATAATGTTTTCTCCGTCATGCAATCCTTCCAGTGTGGAATAGTTCATAGATACCACAACGTGGCTCGCATCGTCAAGATTGAGGGAGAGAGTAGCAGTTGCCCCAAAGGCAGTCTGTGAATATATTGCCAGCATGGCAATCAGTGTCGCAATAAGGTGTAGATGTTTCATATAATTTATAGTTTAGGGTGTTTAAACTCAATCCCCGGCCACGGTCACCTTTAATTAGACCGTCATCAGGAATCGATAAAATTTATTTAATCGGGGGTGTTTTCGATATCAGCCTTCTGAATACGGCTGATATCGAAAACTGAGAAATATTATTTCTTTATGGCTTTGATGATAATCTCCTTGCCATCTTTCAAGATCAGACGGATTATGCAGAAACCCTTGGGAAGATCCGTCGTGTCAACAGTGAGGGAAGGATTGTCAATCCGTTTGAGCAATGCTCCGGAAAGGTTAAGGAAGGCTATTTGTGCCACTTCATCCACTCCGGTTATCCTGACATAATCGCCAAACGGGTTCGGAGAAACCGTCACTCCTTCACCGGCACTAACTTCTACAGTTCCGCTATGGTTTATTCTGACGCTTTCAGAATATTCCGGCCGTCCCTCTTCTCCGTTATCATAGACTGAGATAACACCATATTTATAATTTCCATCCGGAAGATCCTTAACCGATTCATCAGTAATATTCAGGGTGGATGTCTCCCCTACAAGAGTCCATTCTGCATCATCGTTGTCAGCATCAATACGGAAAACCTTATAGGAAACGTCAGGTTTCGATACTGAAATCTCATCATTTCTGACCTCCTCACATGATGCCCTCAGCATCAGATGACACTCCTCGTATGTTGCCATCTCACTGATTCGGTAGTTATAACTGTCACCGGCATAGAAACATGTGCCGAGCTCGAAAGGATATTCTTCAGTAGGCTTAGTTATACCTATGCTCATAAAACCATCGCAACTTACAGCTATCATGAACCCATCTGCCTCAACAGGATTTTTGAGTTTATGGCTTGACCATGCATCATCCACATAAGGCACATTGTCAGCCTCATACAGGATCTTTTTAGGATCCGGATTCCCCTGCTGATCAAGTCCAAAGATGAATACATTGAAATTGCTGTGCGTTTCTCCGGAGGCCACATACCAGCTTATCTCCTTAATGACAGCTTTCTTTTTAAAGGATGTTCCGAAGATTATCTCCTTCCATCCTCCGGGATAACCGATAACCGAGTAGCGTTTACCCGAATCATGACGGAATTCCGGCACCGGTTCCTGCCAAGAGATCTCAGCGGAAGACTCACTTGTCGCAAGCTTTACATCGAAAGCCTTTACCGGTTCAGCCGATAGACTGAAGTCGTAGGTCAGATCCTTATCTCCGACCGAAAGGGTATGGATGAAAGGCTTGTATAGCCCGGATGTTGCGCGTAGAGTATAAACCTGATCAATCTGTTTTACCCCCGGAATCTCATAATGACCCGCCTGATCAGTGGTTGTATGGAATTCATCATAACCAACCAACGTGATATCAATGCCCCCTATTGGAGAACCCGATATTTCATCCACGACCGTACCGCTTAATGTACGGGGAGGAATAGCGGAAATCATTACATCGACCTCCGTATTTTTACCTTCGGCCACCATAAATGATTCTGAATCTATACGGTTATAATCATGATGGGTCACTGTGAGAATGTGTTCACCTGCCGTGACACGAGGAAGAGAATAAATACCTTTCTTATCTGTCAAGGCATAGAGATTAGTGCCTCCTACGGCTACTTTTGCATCCGTAATCAATTTTCCGCTACCATCGGTCACCTTACCTGACACCGAGCCTGTAGCCGGCGACACCATATTGATACGCAGGTCAGGATATGTGTCCGAAGCAATCACTGCCGAGCTTTCAAGACCGCCCGGTTCATCAGAAGACTTGGAGAGAGAGCGAACCGCCGTCTTGTCGGAATGATTCACGAAAAGCTTGTCATATATAAATTCTTTGCTTTTCTTTACTGAACATACAACTAAATTTCCACCTTTATATTCATAGGGTGTAAAGAATGGAACAACAAAGTCGTTTCTCCCTTCCGGGAAATACATTCCTCCTTCGAACACTTTAGTAAGCGTGGAAAGCTCTACCATTTCATTGTCATCAAAATTCTCTTTATCAGTCTCACCCACATAGATTTCGAAAGAATCGCTTATGAAGGGAGAATTCATGATGGTTTTATAGACAAAACTACTTATCAGACCTGCGTCAATCCCTATTTCATTCGCCTTGTAGATAGTCTGGCCCATGGTCTCCGCACTATAGAAGTCAACAGGGAACGCAAAGCTCTTTTTGCCATCACCATCCTGAATGGCATGCACCTCATTCCCCTCTTTGAGAACTTCCACAAATATCGGATTGCTCTCATTATTTGCCGGTGTGGCATCTCCTTCGAGCTTCACCACCGAATGAAATGAATATGCACCTGCCGTCTGTGGCATCCATTCATTTATCACGTAGGTCTTTTCCCCAGCTTCCAAAGTCTTTCCGCTTACTGTATTTACAACCGACCCCGTGGCATTATCAACAAGATCTACTGTCCAGGATGCAACAGCCGACGCTCCTCGATTCTCAACCTCAGTGCGGAATTCACACTTTTCTCCAACCTCAGTCATGGTTGTTCCCTGCAATGAAAGAACCTCAAGCTCAGTCTCGGGCATCGTACCGATTATTACGTTATCTACGGCTGCATCGTAGGGATCCGACATGGCTTCTTCAAAATCACCCGAGGCATGGGAGAAACCAATCTTGAAGCAACAAGTCTTGTCCTTATATTCCGGTAGCGGAATCTCTATTTTCCGATATTTGGTTGTTGCCACGTGTTCATGCTCCCCACCGGGTTCTATAGTGTAAATGGTTTTATAGTTCACTCCGTAATCATCACTTGCCTGAACCACTATGCGTGGCACTTCAGGTGAGATGGGGTGATTCTGCTCATCCTTGACGTTAAGCTTGTAGCAGAAGGAGAATATCGGGTTTTCTCCCATCTCTACATAGTGAGTGGTAAAGCCAATGGCCCTATCTTCCATAAATATGGAATAGAATGAACTACCCCACCAGGAGCGTCCTGAATCCATACCATAATTGGGCACATTTCCCGTCGTCTCAGAGAAAGTCCATTCAGCGGGTCCGCCATGTTCAAAATCTTCATAAGTAAACCCTGTGATTCTCGGTTCATGTATATCGGCAAATACCATGATATGAGGTTCGCGGTTTGTAGGATCATTGGTGGTTAATACAATCTCCCCCACATATTCCCCCGGGTCTGTAACATTCAGTGTGAGCGGGAACTCCAGAAGTTCATCAGGTTCAATTGTGGCCGGGAAACCGGTGACTGTGAGTCCGGGCGAACATTCCTTGAGATCCACAATAAGGTCTGCATTGCCGGGATTGTAAATCTCAAGCATGGTTGTTTGAACAGGCTGGAGAATATTCACTTCCCCGAAATCTATACCCTGGTAAGCTGTGAAGGCAGGATAATTACCACTCCATACCTTAAGGTTATCAACCACCGTGCCTCCTCCATCAACAGGAGAAACACTGTGCAACCCTATATTGTAAAGCCCGCTCTTTTCAGGCGTGAACTTACCTCTCACCTGACTCCACTGTTGATAATCACCTGAGATGTTACCCACATTTATGGTCATTACTTCAGCAGTGGCTCCCATGCCGGCCTTGACTTCAAGTATATCCTTAACGTTTCCATTTGCAGGCATCATTACATATAACTCTATGTTATATTCCTTACCACCTTCCAGATTCACTGCCGGACTAAAGGTCCAGGCATCGTGAGACTTTCCGGAAGCAGGGAAGATATAGGCATACTTATAACCACTTACACCCCGCAGGATTTCACCATTTACAGATAAGGTTCCGCTTCTCCATACATCATCTTCATCTCCGGGAGTGGCAATTGTAGCCCATCCCTCTGGCATGGGGAAAGGATCCTTGCCAATCGCGCTTTCAAAATCTTCGTATAGAAAATCCTTTTCCGACACAATTCGTGCCATGGTCTTTCTTTTCACTGCATTTTTAGAACGTCCCTGTTCCACCGTAACGGGGTAATCAATTTGTTTGAGATGTGGGGACTCAGGCACTCGCGCTCCGGCCAGCAAGCCGACAATGAGGATGCCAAGAATCAATGGAAGTGTTAAGTACTTTTTCATTACATGGAAATTTTAATTACATGTTAATTTTGTTTCTGCCACAAAGATAGGGTAATTTCATCCTGTTTTGCAAGAAATCTTTCCTAACAAGTGAGTCAATTCTGGAAATGACTCATAAATTGAATACAAATTGCCACAATATCAGCATTAAATCATCGTTTTAACTTTTAACCTTACAGTTTTAATTTCTTCGAGGAAGTTATAAAAACAAGCTTCTGACACAATATGAATCCTACCCGAAAAAGATATTTCCTTACATTGATGTTACTTTCTCTCTTTACGGTTTGTGCGTGGCCAACCACAATCTCGAAAGAGTTAAGGATATACCCTTATCAAGATCCTCAGGAACTGATGGACAAAGCCGAAGAGTACCTCACAAAAAATATTACCGACAGCGCCTTGATGTGTTACACAGCCGTTATCGGCCAATTCCCCGATAAGATTCCTGATGAATATCGTTCAACCGTCATTACCGCACTCAACGGCATCGGACTCATCCATTACCTCAATGGCCACAATAGCGAGGCTTATTCCAACTTTGCTCAGTCCATTGATCTTGATGAGAGAGCCGATTCCCCGGGATACATTAACATTGCCGGTCTGTTGCATTATTATGGAGACGAGGAAAAGAGCATTGAATATCTGAAAAAAGGATTTGACGCTGCCGTAAATAAAGGAAACCAGTATTATCTCTGCCTCTCTTTTATCAATCTTGTAAACTCTGCTTTCACCACCGGCGACACCTCTCACCTGAAAGATTTGACCTCCCGTTTCCGTGCCTCTCTTAAAGACAAGGACACTCCCGAAAGTCGATATGCCTTACAGTTGGCCTATGCTATCGAATCAGCTGAAGCCGGCAACTATCAAATGGCTGTGGAGCATCTGAAGAAAGTGCCTTCTGTGCTTGATGGATTCTTCCTGCGCGACAGAGCCATTTTCGACACCAATGCCAATATCGCCAGAATGTTTCAGAAGGCAAACATGGCTGACTCTGCCATGCATTATATGAAGAAAGCGGAAATCTTTGCCTCCTCACAACGGCAATCCGATATGATTATCGAAATAACAAAAGAGCTTTCTTCATTATGCGCCTTAAACGGGGATAGTGCCGGCTGGAGAAAATACAGATACAGATGGCTCGAACTTCAGGACTCACTCTTCGACATTAAAGGGATGAGGGAAGTTCATAATCTTGAAATGAGCTATGAGGCACAACGCTTTGGAAAGAAGATAGAACACCTCACAATAGAGAAAAATTTCAGGATGAAATTGATTATCCTGTCTGTTATTGGAATTGTCATCTTGACCGTCATGCTTATTATCGTATTGAGATACAATAAGAAGCTGGTGGATAAGAACCACAATCTGTTTCAAAAGAATCTTGATATTTTAGCCTTGAAGAAATCAGGTTCCGATAGTCATCCCCTCCCCGATGAAACTATTCAGGAGAGCACCATCCCTGCAGATCAAGAGGAGGATAAGAATACCTACATTCTATCTGAAAGTGATATGGATTCTCTTTGGAACCGCATCAAGACAGTGATGGAAGATGAAAGTGCTTTCTGCGACCAGGACTTTTCTATGCAAAAACTTGCAGAACTCGTCAATAGCAACACTAAATACATATCCCAGACAATAAACCATAAGACCGGTCAGAAGTTTACTTCATACCTTAGTGAAAAAAGGATTGATGTGGCATGCCAAAGATTCATTGACAATGAAACTTACGGACACGTGACCCTCGAAGCTATCATAGCAGATGTTGGTTACAAATCAAGAAGCTCCTTTATCAAGGCTTTTAAACGATATACCGGACTGACCCCATCTGAATATCGTAAAATCGCTCTTGAAAAAGCCACAGAAGCCTCTCGGAAGAGTCCCTTGGCCTAAACCATACTCCTTATTCTCTTGTTAAAATAGAAAAGTAAAATCCATTATAGACTATGAAAACTAAACTTCAGAAAGCAATAGAGAAAAAAGATATAGAGGGCGCCCGGGCGCTTGTCATAGAACTCATAGAAAAGCATCCCGATAAAAGGTCGTCGCTTGATGCCGTGACAATGTTAGTCAGGAACTTCCCCGAAGTATTTGAGGAGGATGAAAACGATATGCGCGATATCGAGCGCAAAGACTATTCCCAAGCCATCAAGTCTCGTCTCACCGACCGCCTCAAAGAGAATTTCTCACGCGAAAAGCTTTCCATTTTTGTGGATATGGCCGTTTCAATGGCGCGTCATCCAAATGAAAAAGCCCTCCCGCTAAATGAAGATATAGTGGGAGAACTTATAGCCGACGAATTTTCAGTTCCTACAGTCGGAAGCCCCGAAGGATCCGAAAAATAAATAGCGAAGCTGTTCCGTTCCGGAGCTTTGCGCCGGTAAGCCTCTTCACTCTCGCGAAGCTGTTTCCGCCGGCGGCTGTGCCGCTGTCATAATTCGGAAATTTCGAAGCAGGGGCAAGCCTTGGCTGCAAATTCCTTGTGCCCATGCAAAGTGGCTTCCGGAAATTCCTTCCTGAGCTTCGCCACCAGCTCCCTGAGAGCCCGCTTCTGCGCATCGGTGCGCGTATCCTTTGGAAGAAGATGTCGCGCATCAAGTCCCCCCACATAACACACCCCGATGGAATTTTTGTTCTGACCAAGGCAATGCGCCCCAACCTCCTCAACCGGGCGACCAGCGTGAACACTGCCGTCGAGATAAACCACATAATGATATCCGATCGTGCGGAAACCGCGTTGCCGGTGCCACGACCGGATATCATCTACTGTTACCTCCCTCCCTTCAGGAGTGGCGCTACAATGCAGAATTATCTTATCTATCTTTCTCATCTTCTTTTATTTTTAAATCATCCCTAACTATAATCTTCCTGCGGAAATCACCGCGCAAAGCATTCACGTGTACCGAGATTCCCAATATCGAGCCCACGAAGAGTGAAATCTCCCCGAAAGCATAAAGCACCGAGGAATTGATCTCCCCCTCGGGCGGTGACACGAAACTCATAAAAAGCAATACAAGCCCGCACACCATAGTGCCTACGGCCAAGCCGTATGAAATCTTCTCTTTCGTTGTCAATGTCTTCATCTCCTCTTATATATTGCCATTCTTTTGAAATTCTTCATCCTCTTATATTCTTTATTATCTCCACTATCTTATCAAGAAGCCTCCCTTTCAGGGATGGAGGGAAAAGCAGCATCCCCTCCTCAAATCGCGGACGCGGAATATACCCTCCCTCCGCAACTTTGCTCCCCGCGCCGCTACCGAAAATCTCCAAGGCACGTTTCCCATCTTTATGGGTCAGAGCCACCGCCGGAGAGGAATGGTTTGCGCCGCCTCTTCGCAGCCAGTGCCGCCGAAGGCTAACAGCCACATCGCCGGATTCAGCCACGTGCGTCACGCCCTCCGGCCAGTCGCTCATCCTGATATACACCAGACGCATAAAATCATCTGGCAACAGGAAGAGAGACCCGGAGGTCGCTCCTCCAATCGGAAGCCCCTCTCCGAAATCACGTGCCTCTGCCGATAATATCACTCTCTCCGCGGCATCAACCATCACCCCCTTTATCAGGGAGCGAAGGTCGAACCAAGGGGAGCCATACTCAACGGCATCATCAAGCACTGCAGGCGATTCATCAAGCCGAATCAGCACTGCCTCAACTATTTCATCTATCGAAATTCTCATCTCTTCTTCACCCTGAAATCAAGCTTCTAAGAATTATCTCTTCTCTTTCTTAAAGGCAACCATTCCGATTTGTGGAGAAACTTCTTCCTCCTCCGTCTCGATAAGCCGAATCTTCTTGCTCTTGAAATAGTGGCTATTCTCTATCATCTTCATCACAACAGGATTGCTGGTGGTGAAAGTGGCGGGAGTCACGCCATAGCCCGACAGGCTCCCGCCACTGAACCGCACCCTTACTATGTTGTGACCCGTAGGAATCAGGGCTATCCACTCCATCATCCCCATCACTCCGTAAGTTGCTTTCATCGCTTCTCAATTTTTAAGTAATTAGTGAAATAAAATAATGTTTCCTAATCATTCCGCTGTAATCTCCCCGGTGAAGAGACTCCACGTTTTGACCATGTCTCCATCTTCACTCTCCTCTACAGTCATCTTCCACATCTGACCGCTTCTCGCTTTCGGAGAAATCCCGGGGCAGTCGCACGTGAGATAATACACATCCCCCTCTTCGGCATCTGTCGGTGCCTCCTCACTGCTCCAGAGCTTTATGCCCAATGCTGAGCCGGTGGCGTGCTCGCTGTCTCCGTCAATCCAGATATGACAGCTCCCCTTCAGGGCGAGTGCATCCCAGATAAGGATTCCGTTTCGGGTTGCCTCCTCACCCTCTACACGGTCGGAGAAGCTATGTTCCGAACTATACACGTAATGCACCAGCCTGTCTTCTCCTATCAGTGCCCCGCTGTTGTTCCATCCAAGACGGTCGAGCGTGGGTTCGCGCTTGATCTCTATGTCACCGAATACGGTGTGGAAGTTTGTCACCGTCCAGCCCAGGGAATTGGTCTTGGTGGTGATCTGAATCTCCGGATGCTTGCTGAAATCTATGCACTGAATCTGCTCAAGAAGGTTCTTTCCCGCAAGAAGCAAGGCCGACTTTGGCACATCCTCTCCGGTGAAGAACATCTTTGCCATGGCTATCACATCCTCAACCGTCCAGCGTCCCTTGTGCATCAGCTCGCGCTTGAACTGCCAACGCAAACCCTCGGTGCAATAAACATACTGAAAACCCATCCTGGGAACCTGCAACTTAAACTTCCCTGCGCGCCCGGCCCAGAGCGTACGGTTACCTCTCACCTTGAAGTTCGCTATCGCCTGCTCGGCTATGACCGCCTTGGAGAATGGTATGCGTTTCTTCTGCGAATCGAAGTAGTCGCTCACAACTTGATTCATGCCCCGTTTCTGCAGATATACCCGTGTGGGCTGAGGCACAATCAGGTCGGGATCAACCTCCTTCTGGGTTTCATAGAGAGAGTTGGCAAGGATTACGATTTTAGTTCCTGCCGGGATGCGCGGAATAAGGCTGACCTCATCTTCCGGGCTGTTTTTCTTACCATTCACCGCCCTCACTATCGGACAGTTTGTGGCATTATCCCGATCCACAACAAAGAGCATCAGGCTCTGACCTACCGTGGGATACTGCCCCGTGACATCATATCCGTCAATCCCTTTCACAAGTAGCGTGCTGTAGGGTCGTGGAAGGTTCTGGTCGGAAGGGGCGAGCGGGAGGATGGTCTGTGTGGCCGACTGCAACTCAATATCCTCGCTGACAGTGATCATGCTCCTCGGCTCATCAATCATGTAATGCTCCACTTCCGGACTGTTCACCTTCACCCTCTTCGCTTTCAGCATGAGGTTCATCAGAGGGGTGTCGTCGGAATTGAACCTGAATAGCTCCTCATCTATGTCGCTCTCTATGAAAGCTCCGGGATTGATACCTCCTGATGCCTCCGAAGCGCCTGTAACGGTTACTGCCTGGCCGGGAAGATGGTCGGATACTCCTGCATTTCCAATTGTTCTTTTCATCTCTTTTAAGTTTTAGTGATTGTTATTAGTGATTATTTTTGCTGTTTTAATTAATGATTATCAACCTTTATCGTCTGTTTTGAGAGGTTAAGGGATTATCTTCTCGCACTTTCCGCCAAGGAGAATATTCCACGGTTCCTCTTCTCCGAGCTTCCTCCACGACTTTCAAGGTGAGGCACCCCGTCGCTCGCCCCGACGCTTCGCATCTTTGCCTCGATATTGGCATTGCGACCCCTCAGCTCAGCTTCCCGAACCTCCTCGGCCAGACGGCGGTCATAACCCTGACCCTTCATCAGCACCTCCACCATATCGAGTGTGGGCTTCCCATTGCGGCATGCGTTCCCGATGTTGAAAAGCATCAGGAGCGAGGAATCTATCTCTTCAGCCGATACGCCGCTCCCTCTCGCATATCCCTCCAATGAGGCCATAAAGTTTTCCATCTTGTCATCAATCCGGAAATCCTTTTCATCCTTGAGCAGGGCAAAGGTCTGGGGATAGATAGCGAACAAGCGTTCTATTTCTCCCAATCTTTCCTCATCTTTGCTCTCTGTTTCCTCTTTTTTCGGCTCCTGATTCTCTGTTTCCTCATTTTTAGGCTCTTCGCTCTCTTCCATCGGATTTTGTGTTCCTTCAAACTCAAAATCATCTCTCATCTCCATTTTTTCCATATCTGTATTCTTGTTTCGTTTTTGATTACGTTGCAAAATTACAACCGGATTTTGCAGCAGAATCCTTAAATCTTTACAAATGCTAAAAATATTATTTGCATTGTTAAATATTTATATTAACTTTGCATCCGATAACGATATTTTCACTATTACTTATTTTATTTATGAGAAAGATTGGAGCAGTATCCGAATTCGGATCAAAAAGAGACGCGGAGCTTTGGCAAGCCTACCGCCGCGCAATCGCCACATCGGGCGTGGTTTCAACAGAGGCCCTTTACGAGATGACGGCCTGTTCGCCGGCTTCCCGTTTCTGGGTGAGCGAAAGGCGCGCATCGGAGGTGATGGGGGCGATAATAAGGGGCGTGTCGATCAGCTTTATGAGCCCCACACGGCAAGAGATGTTTCGTGAAATATTCAACCGTTTCATCCGATACAGGAGCAAGTTCCCCAAATCATCCATCTATGAGGCAACTTTCCATGCAGTCAACACCCCGGCCCCGAAATTCTATCTCACTCCCAAAACAGTAAAAATCATCCTCTGCCGTTTAAGGCGTCAAAGACTTGGAAAATGAATGCAGAAGCTATAATAATTGAGAATGAACGGCGTAAAGCCCGTAATTCAGCACCCTTTGATCCCATCTCGGGGCGTGGCTCAGTGGGTCCGCGTTTAAAGATTACGAGGAATGGCGCGGAATTGTGGGTGCCTGAGACCATGCGGCAAATACCCGGGCTCGAAACTCTTTCCGACACAATCTTTGAGCGCAAACGCATTCTTCACGATTTCCCTTACTGGGCCGCAAAATATGCCTACATAAAGTCGAAAGGTGGTGGGGATGACCGTTTGTTTGTGCTGAACCGCCCCCAACGAAAGCTTGTGGAACAGCTCGAAAGCGTGCGCAGGGCCGGAAAACCTATACGTCTCCTTTTGTTGAAGGCAAGACAATGGGGTGGCTCCACTTGCGTGCAGCTATATATGATATGGTTGCAACTGGTCCACGAAAAGGGTTTGAATTCACTCATAATCGCTCATCAGGCTTCGGCCACCGATGAGATCAAGGATATGTTCGACCGCCTTATGCTCTCCTATCCCCTCGAGTTGCTATATGATGAGGATGAGGAACACGGAGAAAAGGAGCCAAAGACTGTCGGAGTGGGGAAATCAAGGACTATAACGCGCGTGCCTCAGCGTAAATGTAAAATCAAGGTGGGTTCTGCCGAACGTCCCGATTCCTGCCGCGGGGGAGACTATAATCTCGTTCACTGCTCTGAGGTGGGTATATGGAAAGCCACGGCGGGAAAGTCGCCCGAGAGGATTGCCCGCGCCGCCTGTGCCGGAATACTCCTCTCCCCTTTGACCATGATTGTGTATGAATCAACAGCAAATGGCACAGGCAATTTCTTCCATCGTGAATATGAGGCGGCCAAGAGTGGATCATCTCAATTTGACCCTCTCTTCATCTCTTGGTTTGACATTGATCAGTATGCTCTCGAACTCAAGGATCCGCGCGGATTCGCCGAGCGATTGCTGGTCAATAAAGACTCTGAAGGGGCTGTCTCCGACCGTCAGCAACCCGGTTCCTATCTATGGTGGCTTTGGGAAAAGGGTGCCACGCTCGAAGCCATTGCCTGGTATGTGGCCGAACGCTCCAAATATTCCGATCACGCGTTGATGGCCGCCGAATACCCTTCTGACGATGTGGAGGCTTTCGTGCACTCGGGGGCAAGCGTTTTTGACAAGTATAAGGTGGAGGATCTTCGGAAAGGGTGTCGCACACCTCGCTTCACCGGGGAGATTGATTCTCCGCTCAAGCCTCTCACCGGCCTTATCCCCGACTCCGGTTTCAGGAAACGTCAGCTTGCTGAAGTGGAGTTTTACGCAGGTGCAGGTGCCTGGAAGATTTGGGAGACTCCACAATATTCCTCCGGGTTTGAATCAAGATATGTGGCCGTGGTTGATGTCGGTGGACGCTCCGCTCAGTCTGACTGGTCGGTAATAGCGATTTTCGACCGTGAGCCGATGTTGCGTGGCGAGGGTCCCACGGTGGTGGCTCAATGGAGGGGGCATACGGATTTCGACCTCCTCGCATGGCGCGCCGCTTTGGGGGCTTCAATCTATGACGACGCACTGCTCGTGATCGAGAGCAACTCAATCGAGACACACGACCCGGCACGGAACACCGACGGCGACCAGTCGGGATTCTTTTTCAATCGTTTGCGCGACATATACCCAAACCTCTATTCCCGTCAGCGGAGCGAGGAGGATATCATGAGGAAGGCACCCCGTAAATTTGGCTTTCACACAAACCTCTCCACCAAGCCGCTAATTATCGCGACATTGGTGAAAGTGATTCGTGAGGGTCTTTACACCGAACGTGACTCTGACTGCATAGATGAATTCCTCGCCTATGAACGCAGGCAGAACGGAAGCTACGGTGCGATAGAAGGCTGTCACGACGACCTCCTGATGACACGCGCCATAGGCCTACATATAATATTCCATGAACTTCCGGTGCCCGTGGCCCAAGCCATGAGTCATTCATCCCGGCAGAGGCCTCTCTCCTCTTCCCTATCCTCGTGGTGACGGAATGAACATAAAGATTGGCAAATGCTTTGCTTCAAAAGTTTTTTTTATTATCTTCGCGAACCTCTCAAACCATTCTTCAAAAAATCATTCCTATGCAAGATCAAATAATAATCGAATCCCAAAATCTGGAAGAAGCTCTCGTAACGGCTGTCGAATCCATATCACACGACCGGCTGTTCATCCTCTCCGACAGCAATGTGGAGAGAGACGTTTTCCCTCTCATCCGGGGCTTCCTCGACAAGTATGAACCGGTCTGCATCATACTACCCTCGGGCGAGGAATACAAGAACCTCGAATCTCTCACCATAGTGTGGGAAGCATTGGCTTCGGGAGGTGCTTCCCGGAACTCCCTCCTCATCAACCTTGGCGGGGGCGTGATAACCGACCTCGGAGGGTTCGCCGCCGCATGCTTCAAGCGCGGTATCAGTTTCATCAACCTCCCCACCACCCTGCTCGGTGCCGTCGATGCCGCCGTAGGGGGCAAGACAGGGGTGGATTTCAACGGACTCAAAAACGAGATAGGGGCTTTCGCACCGGCATTGCAGGTAATACTCTCCACCGCCCCTTTCGCCACCCTTCCTGATTCCCAGCTCGCGTCAGGGTTCGCCGAGATAGTGAAGATGACCATGATTTCTTCCGCGGCAGAATACAACCGCATTCTCTTGGAAGCGCAAAAAAACGGACTCGACCTCCGAAGCGCATCCTTCCCTATGGAAGAATTGCTCTCCTTTGCTGTAAAAGAGAAGGCACGCATCGTGAAAGAGGATCCCCGTGAAGCAGGCCTGAGGAAAATCCTTAACTTCGGACACACCTGCGGACACGCTTTCGAAACCCTCCTTCTCCGCCGCAACACCCCCGTTCCGCACGGAACGGCCGTGGCCCACGGAATGCTGGTGGCTCTCATCCTCAGCCATCTGCGCCTCCGCACAGACTCCATGCTGATTCATCAGTATCGAAACAAGATTCTTTCCAACCTCTTCCCTCCGCTCCCCATCAATTGTGACGACACCGACGACCTCCTAAACCTTATGGCTCACGACAAAAAGAACACCGGCGGCAAAATCACCTTCATCCTCCTCTCAGCCATCGGCTCGCCCGTAATCGATAGCAACGTCCCAGCCGCCGACATCCGCTCCGCCCTCGACATATACCTCGACCTCCGCTGACCCTCTAAGAATATTTAAAAAAATTTACACATATTTAAACCAATCATCTCCACTTGATGTTATAATAACAAAAGCTGATAATCACAGATGCTCCACAGAGCAAAATGATATAAGCGTTCTGAAAAGTTGTTATTGTTGTTTTAATTGAAGGAACTGGCTCGAAGGGATTCGAGCTTTTTTCTTTTTCATCATTATTTCTTAATTTTGCATCGAACTCATAATTAGAAGTTATGGCCCGCGATATAATCAGCCGCTACATCTGGCTAATCGATACTCTCACCAGATATAAGAAACTAACCCGAGCCGAGATCAATGATCTCTGGCTCCGTTCCTCAGTCACCGACGGCAAACCAATCCCTGAAAGGACATTCTTCCACTACCGCCGCGCCGTGGAAGAGAATTTCCACATCGAGATCAAATGCAACCGGTCAGGAGAATATTACATAGAGCGCTCCGACGACCCCCAGGACCGTCTCCTCACAAACTATCTCCTCGACTCATACGCTGTCAATTCGGCCGTTAAGGAATCACTATCCGACACCTCCCGGGTGGCGGTTGAGGACGTTCCCTCCGCCCGGGAATTTCTTCCCACTGTCCTTGATGCAATCGCCCATAATGAAAAATTAGAGTTCACATACGCAGGTTTTAACCGTTCGCGACACGAAAAGGAAATCATTTTCCACCCTTACTTTGTTAAAAGATATAAGCAACGCTGGTATATGGTCGGCTTGAAAGAGTCGGCAGGAAGTATCCGAACCTACGCTCTCGACCGGGTGAAGGAGATGAAGATGTTGAGCCAAGCTTTCCAAATGCCGGAAGGAGTGACGCACGCGTCTCTCTTCGACAATGTGATAGGAGTCACTTCTTCACACGCCCCGGTCAGGGTGGTGAAACTGATGACCGACACCACGCAGGCCAAGTATTTCCGAGCCCTCCCCTTTCATGCCTCGCAGACGGAGGAGATTCACGACTCTTACTCCATCTTCACCTTCAAACTCAAGCTCAACTATGAGCTTGTCCATGAGATCCTATCCTTCGGGAACTCAGTGAAGGTATTGCAGCCGCGTGAACTGGAAGTGATGGTCCGCAACGAGCTGGAAACCACCCTTGCTCTTTACGATACCGCAGGGTCAATTCCCGGACGGAAATAGTTCCTAATCAGCGCGAAGCCGTTGGCGGCTCCGGCTCTGCCGGCAGCAGCCCAATAAAGATTAATTAAAAATCAAAAGATATGGCAGATTCAAATTTCATAGATTATGTTAAGATCCTTTGCCGTTCAGGCAAAGGAGGCGCGGGATCGCGTCATTTTCATAGAGCGAAATATATTCCCAAAGGCGGCCCTGACGGAGGCGATGGAGGCCGTGGAGGCCATATAATCCTGCGTGGAAACCGACACATGTGGACCCTCCTCCCCCTGCGTTACACCCGCCATGTATTTGCCACCGACGGTCAAAGCGGTGGTGAAAACAAATCCACCGGCAAAGATGGTGAAGACAAGATTATCGAAGTTCCAATCGGGACAGCTGTCTTTGATGCAGAAAACGGCCAATTCCTTGCCGAAATCACTGAAGACGGTGAGGAAATAAAGCTCTTGCGCGGTGGAAAGGGGGGATTGGGAAACTGGCATTTCGCCACTGCCACCAACCGGGCACCGCGATACGCACAACCCGGACAGCCGGCAATCGAGAAAGCTGTCATCCTTGAACTTAAGCTTCTTGGAGATGTCGGTCTGGTTGGATTTCCCAATGCAGGGAAATCAACACTCCTTTCATCATTATCATCGGCTAAGCCAAAGATTGCAGACTATCCTTTCACAACTATGGAGCCGAGTCTTGGCATCGTTCAGTATCGCGGCGACAAATCTTTCGTGATGGCCGACATTCCCGGAATTATCGAAGGGGCGAGTGAAGGGAAGGGTCTCGGATTGCGATTCCTGCGACACATTGAGCGCAATGCTGTGCTACTTTTCATGGTGCCGGCTGATTCCGACGATATAAAGAAGGATTATGAAGTGTTGTTGAAGGAGGTAAGGGAGTTTAACCCGGAGTTGGCCGATAAGAGCCGCGTGTTGGCAATCACCAAATCCGACCTTCTTGACGACGAACTCAGAGAGGGCCTTATGGAGGAGCTTCCCGAAGGGATCCCGACGGTATTCATTTCTGCCGTAACCGGCCAGGGGCTCACCGAGCTAAAGGATCTCCTCTGGCGCGAGATAAATTCGGAAGAGAACCAGAACAACTACACCATCACACACCGCAACCTCGACGTGCGTCATCGTGTAGAGGAAGAAGACAACTTCATCTTCGAGCAGGAAGACACCGACGAAGATGACTTCTCCAACTACACCGACGAAGACTGGGAAGACGAATTCTGGGATGAAGAGACAACCGTCAATCCGGATTGATATGAAAGAGCTTCTTCAGATAAACCTTAAAGAGATTGTAAAAGCCCGGGGAATGAAGGTCCCCGGGGCTATGGTGTCGTTGATAGAGAAGATTATACATCAGGAGGAATTGAACGAAATCCTGCGCGTCACCTTCCCTCGGGAGGGATCAGAATTTGCCGACAAGGTTTATGGTCATCTTAATCTTACCCTCGATGTGAAGGGCTGGGAGAATGTGCCGGAGAAGGGGCGCTTTGTCTTTGCTTCCAACCATCCCCTCGGCGGTCTTGACGGAATCGGATTGGTGAAGGTTCTGGGGCGTAAATATGGAGATGATAATATCCGCGTATTGGTAAACGATATGCTGATGAATGTGGAGCCGTTGCGTAAGGTGTTCCTCCCGGTGAATAAGTTCGGGGCGCAGGGGCGCGAGGCCACTAAGGCCATAAATGAGGCATACGCTTCCGACAAGCAGATAGTGATGTTTCCGGCAGGATTGGTTTCAAGGCTGCATCCCGACGGCGAGATACGCGACCTTGACTGGCAGAAATCTTTCGTGGCTAAGGCCATTGAATCGGGTCGCCAGATCATCCCCATCCGTTTCGAAGGCCTCAACCGCCGCCGGTTCTACCGGCTTGCCAAATGGAGGCAGAAGTTAGGGATAAAATTCAACATCGAGCAGATCTTTCTCCCGGCAGAGGTCTGCGCCTCACGCGGAAAAAATTTCGCTCTAACCTTCCTCCCCCCCGTCGATCCCGCCGATCTGAAAGCTGAAGGGAAATCCCTCCCGGAGATTGCAAAGGAAATAAAAGGAATGATCTATCTCTAATCGCGCCCATCCTGTCCATGCAGCCTATCTCGCCCATCCTGCCTATCCCGCCTATCCCTTGGATATAAAAAAAATTTGCGTATCCGCCGAATCGGTATTAACTTTGCAGAAAACTATAGAAAAGTGGAGACAAAGTATATTTTCGTCACCGGCGGTGTGGTCTCTTCCCTCGGAAAAGGCATCATATCATCCTCCTTGGCAAGGCTCCTCCTCGCAAGGGGCTATAACGTTACCGTTCAGAAATTTGATCCCTATATTAACATTGACCCGGGAACACTCAACCCTTACGAACACGGTGAATGTTACGTAACTGTCGATGGCCACGAAGCCGACCTCGACCTCGGTCATTACGAGAGATTCACCAACATCGCCACCACTCGCGCAAACAACGTAACCACAGGACGTATCTATCAATCCGTGATCGACAAGGAACGCCGTGGCGACTATCTCGGCAAAACGGTGCAGATCATCCCTCACATCACCGACGAAATCAAACGCAACGTGAAGAGCCTCGGCATCACGGGTAAATATGATTTCGTCATAACCGAAATCGGCGGAACGGTCGGTGATATTGAGTCAACCCCTTTCCTCGAAGCCGTCAGACAGCTTCGCTGGGAACTCGGCAAAAATGCCCTCTGCATTCATCTCACCTACGTGCCATACCTCAAGGCAGCGCAGGAACTCAAGACCAAACCCACACAGCACTCCGTGAAGATGCTTCAATCGGTGGGTATCCAGCCTGACATTCTTGTTTTGCGCACCGAGAAGGAGATTCCCGCTTCGATGCTGAGAAAGGTGGCGCAGTTCTGCAATGTGGCTCCCGAAGCCGTGATACAGAGCCTGAATGCCCCCACAATCTATCAGGTGCCTCTGATGATGCACGCTCAGCATCTCGACGATATGGTCATCTCGATGACCAATTCAGAAGTCAGGACCGAACAACCCGACCTCGATGCCTGGAACCTCTTCCTCGAGAAATTAGCTTCTGCCGAGAAAGAGGTGAAGATCGGTCTTGTGGGTAAATATGTCGAACTCCAGGATGCATACAAGTCTATATCTGAAGCTCTCCTCCAAGCCGCCACTTATTGCGACCGCAAACTGAATCTCACCTATATACATTCCGAAAAACTTACTGAACAGGATGTTGATGAAAAGCTTTCAGCCATGGATGGCATAATCATCGCCCCGGGCTTCGGGCAGAGAGGCATCGAGGGTAAGTTTGTCGCGCTCAAGTGGTGTCGCGAACATGATGTGCCGACCTTCGGAATATGCCTCGGAATGCAATGTATGGTGATAGAGTTCGCCCGCAATGTGCTCGGGCTTGAAAATGCCAACTCCACCGAGATGGATTCCAAGACCCCATACAATGTCATCGACCTTATGGATGAACAGAAGAGCATTTCCAATCTCGGTGGCACAATGCGCCTCGGAGCATACGATTGTCGCCTGAAGCCCGGTTCAATACCGGCACAGGCTTACGGCACAGAGACTGTGCGCGAACGCCACCGTCACCGCTTCGAGTTCAATCACGACTTCCGCGACTGCTACGAGAAAGCCGGTATGGAATGCGTGGGCGAAAATCCCCAGACAGGACTGGTGGAAGTGGTGCAGATTCCCAAATTGCGTTGGTTTGTCGGCACACAATACCATCCTGAATATCAGTCAACAGTTCTTAACCCCAATCCTCTTTTTATATCTTTTGTGAAATCGGCCATAAACTATGCCGACGAGAAAGAAGCTTAACAACTTTTCAAAATGGATAAAAACACCCTAAACGGCCTACTGCTGATGGCCGCCGTGTTCCTCCTCTTCATGTGGCTCTCCCCGAAAGGGACGCAGGAAACAAAGGATGCGGAAACCACGACTAAAACCGAACAGACCGCTTCCGTGAATGTCGAACCATTCTCCGATACCGAAACGGAGTGGCTCGTTAACAACATATCCAACAACGGCAGTGTCACAATCCTCCCCGATTCAACCCGTGTCACCCGCCTGTCGCAGGCCGGCGTTGACCTCTCGCTAAAAGGAGATTCCGTGTTTGGAACGGTCACTGTCAACGGTCGCCCCCTCGACTGGAATGAAGTGCGTCGTGGCGATCTTTCAAAGATGTCGGCCAACGAACAGCGCCAGGCTCTCGAAATCGTCCGAAACCTCTCCAACAATATGGGACGATATGGCAAGTTTGCCAAGTTCACTACCGGTGAGGACAAGACCGTGCGCCTTGAAAATGATGTGCTTGCCCTCAACCTTAGCTCAAAGTCCGGCTCCATAACCCGTGCCGAACTCAAGAAATATGACACCGAATATAGTGCCGACGAATCAAAGAAGGTTAAGAACAAGGTGGTCATCTTTGAGGGAGACCATAACAAGTTCAACTTCCAGATCCCTCTCCCCCAGCCGATTGAGACCGCAGATCTCTACTTCACTCCTCAGCAGCTCAACGACTCCACAGTGAGGATGACCCTTGAACTCTCTGCTGATGCCTGGTGGGGAATTGAATACACCCTCCCCAAAGGAGATAGCTACGTGATTAAGGTGAACATCGTTCAGCATAATATGGCCAACACCGTTATGTCTAACAATCGCAACCTCGGTTTCACATGGATGCAGGATGTTCACCGTCAGGAACAGGGACGTATGTTCGAGGAACGCAACTCCGGCCTTTACTATAAGTTTGCCGGGGGCGATGTGGAGCATCTTTCAGAATCCAAGAACGACACCGAAGACCGTCAGACCAAAATCAAATGGATCGGTTTCAAGAACCAGTTCTTCTCTTCGGTAATGATTGCCGACAAGAATTTCCATTCAGCCGATTTCCAGTCGGAGGTGCTCAAAGGTTCCGACTATCTAAAGAAACTCATTGCCGAAGCCATAGTGAACGATTATGACTGGAGCGCAGAGCGCCCTGCCGGATTCTCACTCTATATCGGCCCCAACCTATATCCGCTCCTCTCTCATCTCGACAAGAGCATCGACAAGGAGGAGAATCTCCATCTCACGCGCCTTATTCCGCTCGGCTGGAGCCTATTCCGCTGGATCAACACCATCATCGTTATCCCGGTGTTCACCTTCCTCGGCGGTTTCATCTCTAACTATGGCATAATAATCCTCCTGCTCACCATCTTCATCAAGCTTATCCTCTTCCCGCTCACCTACAAGAGCTACAAGAGTCAGGCCGTGATGCGTGTGCTCGCACCCGAAATCAAGGCTATCAACGACAAATATCCCGGCACAGAGAATGCAATGGTGCGCCAGCAGAAAACAATGGCTCTCTATTCAAAGGCCGGGGCAAACCCGATGTCGGGATGCCTGCCGCTCCTTCTCCAGATGCCTATCCTATTCGCGATGTTTGCCTTCTTCCCCTCCTGCATCGAGCTTCGCGGACAAAGCTTCCTTTGGGCGCACGACCTCTCCGCACCTGATGCGATCATATCCTGGAGCGGCAACATCCCCTTCATCACTGAATATTTCGGCAACCACATCTCCCTCTTCTGCTTGCTGATGACGATAACCAACATCGCATACACCTACATCAATATGCAGAACCAGGCATCTTCCGGCATGCCGGGCATGAAATGGATGATGTATCTGATGCCGATAATGTTCCTCGTGTTCTTCAATAACTACGCCGCCGGCCTTTCTTACTACTATTTCCTCTCGCTTCTCATCACCATCATGCAGACCTATGCTTTCCGCTTCGTGATCAAAGAGGAGACCGTAAGGAAAAAGATGGCTGAGAACGCCAAGAAACCTAAAAAGAAATCAGGCTTCATGGCTCGCCTCGAGGAGATGCAGCGCCAGCAGCAGGCAATGCTTCGCGAACAGCAGAAGAAGCAAGGGAAGAAATGATTTTATCATGATGCAACATGAGTCATCATGACTCAACATGATTTAATTTATGCGACAGATCCGTGTTTTCAGAATTTTCCTGGCCATTATGTTCTTCGTGGCTTCCGTGGCTTATCTTTGCATTGGCCCGGGGGTGCATCCTATGGCTGTGATTTCTGAAAAGACACAGATCGTCCTTTCGAGTATAACAGTAACGATAGGAGCCACAATCGTGTGGCTCCTTATCACTTTCCTCTTCGGCCGCATCTATTGTGCCACCGTCTGTCCCATCGGGTCCATCACCGATTTCTTTGCACGGCTCGGACGCAAGCTCCCCCGCAGGAGGAAAACTTTCTCCTACCGTCGCCGCAACCACATTGGGCTGATGGTACTGATTGCTTACATCCTCTCGCTTCTGCTCGGGATCTACACCGTGGCCTTCATCTTCGGACCCTGGAATGCAATGCGAAACATAGCATCAATCGTGAATCCCAACGCTGTCAAAGTGACCTGGATGGCACTCGGCATCGGAGCCGGCACCGGCATTGCTGTCGGTATCCTCACCTTGCTCCTGCTCATTGTCTGGTCAATGATATCGGGACGGGATTTTTGCAACACGGTATGCCCCATAGGGTATGCACTCGGTTCGGTGTGCTACAACACGCTTATGCATATCGAGATTGATCCCGACCGTTGCACCTACTGCGGCAAATGCGAGGACGTCTGTTCCGCACATTGCATAAAGGTGACGGATCGCTACGTGGATGATTCCCGATGCCTGCGCTGTTTTGATTGCCTTGCCGTCTGCGACGACGACGCAATCCATTTCCAGATAAACCGCAATATCCCCCTCACCCCCCTCTTCCGAAAAAGAAGCCAAGCTAGATGAATCAATATTTAAATCTCCTGAAAAAAATCCTTGCCGACGGTCATCGCAAAGAGGACCGTACCGGCACAGGCACAGTATCAATCTTCGGCCATCAGATGCGTTTCGACCTCTCCGAGGGCTTTCCCCTTCTCACCACAAAGAAAGTGCATCTCAAAAGCATAATATACGAATTGCTGTGGTTCCTCAAAGGAGACACTAATGTTCGCTATCTTCAGGAACATGGAGTGAGGATATGGAATGAATGGGCAGACCCGGATGGCTCCCTCGGCCACATATATGGCTATCAATGGCGTTCCTGGCCTGACTATGACGGAGGATTCATAGATCAGATTTCGCAAGCCGTGGAGGATATACAGCACAACCCCGACTCGCGACGCATAATTGTCAGTTCATGGAATGTGGCCGACCTGAAGAATATGAACCTTCCCCCGTGCCACGCCTTCTTCCAATTCTATGTGGCCGACGGAAAGCTATCGTTACAGCTCTATCAGCGTTCGGCCGACTGCTTCCTCGGAGTGCCCTTCAATATCGCTTCCTACGCTCTCCTGTGCATGATGATGGCGCAGGTATGCGGCCTTACACCCGGAGAATTCATACACACCACAGGCGACACCCACATCTATCTCAACCATCTCGATCAAGTGAAAGAGCAGCTCTCGCGCACTCCGCGAAAACTGCCCCGTATGGTCATCAATCCTGATGTAAAGAATATCTTTGATTTCAAATTCGAAGATTTCACCCTCGAAGATTATGATCCGTGGCCCCCCATCAAAGGAGTTGTAAGTGTATAAGAGATATTTTTAAAGGTACTGTAAGTGTATAAGAGATATTTGTTTCCTGTGTTCGAGCCTTGGCTCGAAGGCTCCGCCCTGCGGCGCCTCACCGCGTGACAGTGACGTGGAAGCAACCCGTTTTTCTCTCGAATTTCACAAGGCATCGCCCCTCCTTGCGCAGGTCGTAAAGCACCTCCGCCAACACATTCTTCAAGGCCTCCTGACTGAGTTCATATCGCGAGTCGAGGCAATGGAAACGATGATAGGAGATATCGAAGGTTGTCCCGAACTGATGCGTGGAGGAATCCGTGGCGTTAATGTTAACCCTGCGGAGCTTTTTCACGGTTGCCGGAGTGCGCAGAAGGGAGGTGACACGTATCTTGTAGCGCGCATTCCCCTTCCTCTTCAGCGAATCCTGAAAATTTCTCCCGATTGCGCTCAAAAGGCTCGAAGCTTCCGGCACAAGATAAGGCAATGAATGCGTAAGCGTGTCAACATAATAATCTGCATTGCTCTGAATCTTCAACATCGGCCTGCGCGTGTGATAGGCCTTTGAAAGGTCGGTGATCGGGGCTATACCCAATTTCTCAGCATAGGCATACTGACGGTAGTTCGAATCGTTGAACACATCAGCGAGCCGTCCCAAAGCCTTAACCCTGACAGTCCCTTTTGTCACCATCCGGACCTCAGTTTCTTCTTCGGCTGAGCTCTCCCCCTCCGTCACTTCCTCACTCCCGGAACTGTCGGTGCCTTTATCCACCTCGGCAACGTTTTGCGTGGCCAAAGCCAGATCCACCTCCTGTTCAAGTTCAGGATTCCTTTCAAGTTCATTTTCGTAGGCGTAGCCCTCGATCAGGCTGTCGATATCATATCTTGCTTTACGCTGACCACACGAACAAGCGAGCATCCCCAAAATGAGAATGCTCGCCTGCAAGTGCTTTATATTTTGCAATGTAGGCATTTCGTTTCCTTTTTACGAAGCTGATGACACAGCTTCTCATTTATACCTACAAAGTTAATCAATAATCTTCAATTCAAAAAATTATCTTATTGGCCTTTCCACCGCAAACACGGATATAGACTCCTCCGCGTTTTGGTTCGGCCACACGAACACCCTGAAGAGTGTAATAAACCGGTGTCACATCGCCCTGTTCAATCTCGCTTATCAAACTCGGAGAGGCAGTCTTCAAGCCGATGGTCTTATTCTTCCAATGCACCTCTACCCTATATTTGCCGGGCATCACCTTATAAGCTTTCGCTTCTGAAGGAGCTGCGCTCTCCTCGAGTTTCACGGTGGCGCCGTCAGGAATCAATTCCTTATCGGCTGCCGGGGCGAAGCGGTTGCCCGAAACATTCAGGTCGTCCCATGTTTTGCCAAGGCTCTTGGCAAACGAGAAGTAGGCATAAGGATCGGAAGCCGCTTTTGCGGCGGGAGCCGGCGGGATGGGAGCGAAATCAACGGTAGCCACAAACATATTGCCATCCATCTCCATCTCAACACCTGTGTCGCAACCCCAGTCGTTACCGTTGGCGTGGCCGAGGATATAGAAGTGAGCCGGCATCGGGTCGGTGTCGATTGCGCCTCCGGTTCCGATAGAGAGGGTCATATTGGAGAAATCGGCAGTGATGGTATATGTGCCGGGAAGGATGAGCCACGATGTGGTGTTCCACGCATCACCACCCTCTTTGGCAAATTTCTTTATCTTAGCTGAGGAGTTGTCACCCACAACAACATCGGCCTCTATGCTTCCATATCGATCCGAACCATTGACAACCTCCCAGTTGGCGGCACGGGTTGTGATAAAATTGAAAAGGCAGTAAGTATTATTCTCGGAAGGTTTGAATGTTGCGGTGATGCTGAATTTGTCTCCATCCTTCTTCATTTCAGGAGCTGTGGCTGTATTCCAGTGCTCTCCACCTACATCTCCTATAAGATAGAGGTGAGCAGGAGTCTCAGGTTCCGGTTCAACGGGCGTTACTCCCGTCTTTGTCCATACACAATAACCGTTGCCGGCCGCCTTGATATCGGAATCGGAATATCCTGAGGGTGAAACCATCGCGCCACCCACTTTAACAACTGCCTTACCTTTCGAGCCGGTCACCTCTGCCATATAGCAGTCGTTCGACGACTGAAGCACCCTGACAGGAGATTCATTATGAATACCCACGGCATTGCGGATATTGATCAATTGCTGAATCTCTGCCTTGTAATCTTGATAATGAGGGAGGAAGACGCAAGGTGTTCCGGGACTCATGAGTATGAAGGCGTTGGCCGCCACCACATTCCCTGTGAACTTAGAGCCGTCGCGATATGTGTCGTGATTATCAACGAATGTAACGGAATAACGCTGATACCAGTGGTGGATCATACCTGCTGGCTGATCGGTGGTGCCATTCTCTTTCCACACCAATTTTGTCATATCATTTGAAGAGAAGGCCTCGTTTAGGGCATATTTGCAGGGGAAGTCGAAAGCTGCCGAGGTCTTGCCGGTGGCTTCGATCCATCCTGCAACAGCATCATAGTTGGAATCCCAGTATTCTCCTACTGAATATTCCACATCGGCGTAGGTGTTATAAATCTTGTTATACTGGCCGCCATATCCCTTCACCATGTCGTAACGCGCTCCGACATAGCCATACTTCTCTTTGAGACATTTGAGATAGTTCTTGCAGTTGTTCTGCACATTGGCGTTGGTATGGTCGAGGTCGCGGCAACCGTCGAAGTTATCGCCGGTGTCGGGATTTCCGGTCGGTTTCGGCTGACCGGCCGCGTAAGCCATCTCATCATTGCTGCAGATTCCCTCCAGACCTATCTTCCAGGTCTGGCCGTTCCACTGCTCCACAGGGAAGTCATACCAGTTGGTCACACCGTTGCGGTGATTGATAACGACATCCTCTATGAAACCTGTACCTTTTGCCTTGTAGGTGGCAATCATGGAAAGAAGCTCCTCCTCTGTGCCGAAAGCGGAATTATGGTTGGTGAACCAATACTGTGGCATATAGCCCATATAGGAGCATTTACCGGAGTTTGGCACCCAGATTAGTTTGAAATACTGTGAAAGTTCGTCAGCCTGAGCTTCGAGATTGGTCCATTTGGAATCCTTATATGAATCCCAGTAGAAACCCTGAAGCATCACACCCTCATATTTGGAAGGCCAGCCCAAGGCATAGCCATCTGCAACAGTGCCGGCCATTGCGGCTCCGAAAAGTCCGAGAGCCATCGCCCTCGAGAGAAATTTGTTCATATTGATCCTAAGGTTATTTAGTTATAAAGCCTAATTTTTAAAGCATACAAAATTAACAATTATCGCTTTAACTTCCAACCTGAAAGGGATAAAGTTATGGGAGACAGGAAAATTTTTTGACAAGAGAATGTTTTTGACAGGAGAACAGGGGTAACAGGAGGTCATTATTCTCCTGTTTCCCCTGTTCTCCTGTCTTTTTTCTAAATATTATTGTCCCCCCTGTCTTGTCTGCTTACTCAAAAATACTTTATCTCTTCCGGCCGGAACACTATCTCTTTGGCTGTGACGGGCGCGGCAAGGAAATAGCCGAGGCAGAAATCGCCTTCGAACATCCGCGGTCCGTTGCTATTGCCCACACTCAGGGCCTCAAGATAATCGTGCATCGCCCGGCTCACAGGCACCACAGTGGCCTTTATCACATCTCCATCCTCGAGCTTATCCCCCTCATCTTCCTCATCAAGATCCATCCGGGTGGTCATCATCACCTCATTTATGATGCCGTTAGCCGAAAGCATATCGTTTATCTCAGCCCATTTATAGGCCTCTCCGTTGCGATATACGCGCAACCAATAGCAATCCTCATTCGAAACAGGATCATCGGTAAAAGAGACCTGAAGCACGGCCACATAATCGTATGGCATCTTTATCCAGTTAAATTCCATTCCGGTGATATCTACCGCCGCACCCATGGTGCATTCGGATGTATAAACCACCTCTCCCCTTTTGACAGTAAGGCGATAGTTATGCCCTTCAATCCCCGGGACATCGGAAATGAACAGCCCCTCTGAATCAGGTGTCAGAGTGATCTCCTCACCTGTGGTGAGATCCGCAATCACCACCTCCGCATCAGTGAGATGTTCCAGATTCATCGGTTCATCCATCGGAGTGGTGAACGTGAGCGAAACTTCTGCCCCATCCTGCGTAAGAGAACCTTCAATCACAAGAATCGGCTCTATATCGTGATATTTGAAGTCGAGTTCCTTTTCGCATCCCGCCAAAAGAACCCCGATGAATAAAAATGCTATCCTAAATAATCCTTGAAAAATTACCTTCATAATCAAACTCGCCTATAATGCCTAAATTGCCTATCCCGCCTAAATCGCCTATAATGCCTACCCCGGCCCCGTCGCCTAAAACCGCAAAGTATAACTCACCGAAGGGATCACTCCGAACATTGCCTGCAGCACAGCCCTCGAACCCGAAGGCTTAGTGGGGTCATCCTCGAAATAGACCACGTAGGGATTATAACGGCAATAGAGGTTATACACCCCGAAGCTCCATTCGTAGGTGAATTTCTTTCCAACATGGATATATGTAGCCGAGAGGTCGAGACGATGAGTATCGGGCGTGCGGTAGCCATTCCGCTTGCTGTAATAATAGATGGTGGTTCCGCTCAGCTCATATTTATCGTCAGGAGCCGTGAGAGGGGTGCCCGAAGAGAAAATCCAGGAACCCGAAAGGCTCCAGCGGTCGTTGAACCGGTAAATTCCGACAACCGACAGGTCGTGGCGACGGTCGTTGGTGGCGTCATACCATTGGCCGCCGTTTATGCCGGCAATCTTGGTCTGAGTCTTGGAAAGGCAATAGGAGATCCACCCCGTGAGCTTACCAGTATTCTTTCGCACCATCACCTCCGCGCCATAGCTTCTCCCCTTTCCGCCCAGTATTATATCCTCGATATTGAGACGTGAGAACATACTCATCCCGTCGCGATAATCATACACATTATCTATATTCTTGTAATACCCCTCCAGCGACCAATCAAAGGCACCGTCGGGAGTCATCCCCACATATCCGGCCACATACTGCCAGGCCTTTTCAGGCCTTATTGCGGCAGAAGAGAGGGCGTAGCGGTCGAACGGAAAACTCGTGGCGCTCGAGCGGATGGAATGGAGGCTCTGGCTGGTGAGCGACACCCCGGCCTTTACATTATGGTTGTCGTTAATGCTCCATTTAAGGCTCACACGCGGTTCGGGAGTGATGTAGGTCTTTGAGGAATAATCGGGAGCGGATTCCTGAGCCGAATAGAATTTATGGAACCAACTGCCGGAAAGAGAGGTGAAAAGATTGAGCCTTACGCCTCCCGACAGGTAAAAATTACCGGCCAACAGCCCCTCATAGTTTATCCAGGCGGCATTCACCCAACCGCTCTTGAGATCGCGCACCCGGGTTCCGCTTATTGCGAAATCGGCCGACTGCACCCGGAGAAGCTCCGAACGGACTCCGAATTCAAGCGTGCGGTCATCGTCGATGGAATAGGCTATATTCTCATTTACAGATGCGTTGCGGATATATTCCTTAAGCATCTGGTCGCTATCCATTATGCTCATCTCCATCTTTGTGGTGTAGGAGGTGTAGGCTCCTGTGGTGTTAAACCGCCACGCGTCACCACGCCTTGCCAACCAGTTGGCCGATCCGGCTATGTTGCCCCAATACATCCCCATGATTCCGCCGATTGCCATATTGTCGTGACTGGCAATGAAGGAGAGATCAACATTGTCGTCCTGACGGGGCTTGTAGCGGAATTTTGCAGTGACATCATAGAAATTCATCACCACATGGCGATATTTCGGTATCATCTTCAGGAAAGCATCCACGTATGATCTGCGGGCCGTGACGGCAAAAGAGAGTTTCTCTTTCACTATCGGGCCTCTCGCCATAAGTTTTGCGGCCAGGATGCCGATTGTTCCTGCCGCGTGGTAGCTATCCATATCGCCGGGCGTGAGGGCCGTCTCGAGCACTGAGGAGGAGGCTTCACCGAATGAGGCCGGGATTGGGCCTTTGTAAAGGGTGGCACGGCCGATTGCCTGGTCACTGAAGGTGGAGAAGATACCCATCACGTGGGTAGGGCTGTAAAGGGTCATGCCGTCAAGCTGTATGAGGTTCTGCCCCGAAGTGCCGCCGCGCACTTCAAAACCTCCCGCTCCGTCGCCTTCGCTATGCACGCCGGGGAGATAGGTGATCGATTTTATAATGTCGTTCTCTCCGAAAAGCACGGGCACCAAAGCCATCTTGGAAAGCTCCACATTCTCAACGCCCAAGCGTAGGGAGGATAGGCGCTGGCCGGCCGACTGACCAGTGACCACCAGTTCCTGCAACTCTTCTGTCTGCTCCTGCGCTTCCGCCACTCCCTCACACAACAGCAGTCCGGAAAGGACCAATCCGGAAATTACGATCTTTCTTATTACCATTACCTAATCGAAATCTTTTTCCAAAAGACTTTCCCCATTCTCCGGTCTAAATTTAAAATTTTCCATTCTAAATTATCATTCCTCTACACCCATGCTCGCTTCAATCCATATCTTCTGATAGGCTTCGAGCAATGCGCCCAATTTGGGAGCCATATCGGCAAATCCGGCGAAATATTCAGCAGGGGTGTAGAGCGTATGATCGGGGAATTGGATCATCGGGGTGGCCGAATAGCCCCACATCGTGTCCCATTCCTTATATTCGGGCTGGAAAAGGAGGGTGGCCTGATCGGTCTTTGTTCCATTATATCGCACCTGACTCTTTATGTTCTTGTTAAGGCGGTCGCAAGCTTCCTGACAAGCATTTTTCACCATATTCTTGTCGGTACTGCCCCAGCCGGCAAATTCTCCGGCAATATCGAGAGGAAGTTTCTCGTAATAATCCATCTGGCCATAAACCTGGATCGCCCCCATAACATCCACTCCGCAATAACCCTTCTTTACCATCTTCCCTATGAGGTTATCGAGAAGCAACGACTCGGTGTTCTTAAGCTCTTTCCATCGGACGGCATCGCAAAGGCCGGAGCCTTTGAGTGTGGCGTATGCGGTTGACATCTTCTCGTTGCTTATGAAAAACTCCGAGCGTGATTCCACAATCTCATCCTTACCTTCTATTTCGGTCTGGGCGCGAAGGTTCATCATCCGGGCATCGACATCGGCAGAAATGGTGTGCTTTTTGGAATCGTAGGAGGAGGAAACAACACTGTTGGCAAGCTGAACACCATTGTCGGTGAGGTCAACCGTTACATTCACCCTATCTGTGCCCATTCCTTGCTGAGTCACTTTCATCACCGCAGGCTCTCCGACCCTGTTCTTGAACTGAAATTCTATATTATCAGACGAAGAGGTCTTAACCCAGGATTGGGTGGCGGCATCCGGCTGGTAAATTCCACATAGTTCTTTAAATATGGCACCGAATGAGAAATCGGTGGCACTCCGGGTCAGACTGCTGAGGTCTCCGCCAGTGGCCTCCAGGAGATGACGCAGATACTCTCCCGGTGCAGGAACGATTTCCCCTATTATTTCATAGAAATTTTCCGGCAGCTTATAAGAACCGTAAGTGGCATCATAATATGCGGCCAATTCGATAATCTCCTGCTGATCGGCCGGATTAAATTTCATAAGGAATTTTCCCGCGGTCTCCTCAATAAACGCACGGCTTTCTTCCGGGCTCAAAGCCTGCATCGTGCCGCTACCCTGCGGTCCCTCAGGATTATCAATATCGGTTCCCTTATCGCACGCCGTCAAAGCGAGCAGACACAATCCCATCCATTTAAGATTGGAAAATTTAAGATTGGAAAACTTCATTCTCGTCAATAATTTTAATTTCTTATAACCCCATAACCTTATAACCCCGTAACCCCATAACCTTATAACCCCATAACTCAATAATAAGTTTCCTATAGGCAAAATTACTACATATTTTCCACTTGAGCAATTGGTTTTGGCCACAGAAACCATCATCCTAATGCATCCCCAAAAACAAAACTAATCCTAACTTTGAAACACCAAAACCATCCATCACTTTGCAACACCATTCTTCTGGAAGGGGTTTGTCGCAAGGTGAGTTCCCAATCCATCATTTTCTTAAAATTTTCCTTTTTTATTTGCTTAACTAAAAAAATAGTTATAACTTTGGCAAGTCAACTACTTTTTTAGTTAAACAACTTGTGGCTTATTATGAAAAGGAATGATAAAAAAGAGAAAGGCAACGAAGACAAGAACTGGACTCAAGAGGAGATTGCCATCACTGCCAAGGAGGAGGAGATCATGCGTCTTCTATGGGGGGGAGGAAAGATGAGCGTAAAAGAGATGCTCAACCGCATGCCGGAGCCCAAACCTCACGTCAATACGGTCTCCACTTTCGTAAGGCAACTGGAGGCGAAAGGGTATGTCAGTCACGAGGAGGCAGGCATGGGATACAAGTATTTCGCTATCCTACCTAAAAAGAATTTCAGCCGTAAGACTTTGAGCGAGGTGGTGAAGAATTATTTCAACAACAATATGCTTAGCATGGTCTCGGCGCTTGTGGATGATGAAGAACTTACCGTTGAACAACTCAAGGAACTTATCGAGATTATCGAGAAAAAATAATTTTTCAAAAATTTGAGTATTACCGGGAATAAACAGTTATTGCATTATGGGATCTTTCACGGCATATATGATTGAGGCAAGCCTTTTTCTCAGTCTCCTTTTTGTGGCCTACAAACTATCTTTAGGAAGGCTCAAATGTTTCTCGCTCATGAGAGGCGTGCTCCTGCTCATATATCCCCTCTGCCTGATTGTGCCTGCCCTAATCAAGCTCTCAATCAAAGAGCCATCCGTGGCTACGGTTCCGGGGTTTTCAGGCCTCACCACCATTAGTCACATTGAAACTGCTGTGCCCACCAATCGCTTCACTGCCGGTGAAATCATTGTGATGATTACAATCGGAGGAATGATAGTCACCGGCTTAATAACAGCCGTCGGTCTTATTCGTCTGATACGGTTATGCAGAAGCGCCCGTAAGAGTGAAATCGATGGTTACCGCGTCTATCTGCTTTCCGATACAATGATCTCCCCTTTCAGTTTCGTCACAAGGATTTACGTTAACAGCCGGGATGTAGAAGAGAGCAATAGTATGCTTCTGACCCATGAAATGGCCCATATCCGTATGATGCATTGGGCGGATCTCGCTTTGTCGCGGTCGATGTGCATACTGCAGTGGTGGAATCCTTTCGCGTGGCTGATGGATAAGGAGCTTCACGCCATCCACGAGTTTCAAGCCGACCAAGCCGTTGTGGGTGAAGGCTATGACATGAAGGAATATCAATATTTTTTAATAAGAAAGGCTACCGGCACGCGTTTGCAGACCCTTGCCGACAGCCTTAATCACAGCAAACTTAAAACACGTTTAACTATGATGAAAAAAGAAAATTCAAGTGTGAAAAGCCGTATGGCGGGAATGATGATGATTCCGGCTGTGGCAATCGGTGTAGCTTTGCTTTCGCTGCCGGCAGTGGCGCGACTGACAGGCGAAATCAGAAATGTGGCAATCACTTTCCCTCACCATTCCGAATCTGAGGGCAAAGTTAATGAAAAGATTCCTAACGTGGAAATCGGCAAGGGGATATCTTCCGGGCATACCCTCCATTCCTCACCCGGAATCATGCAGGAACAGGTAATGGCCCAGAATGAATCGTCCAATGATGGAGACAAGACCAATAAGGGCGACGAAGAGTTGATGACCGGAAGTGACGGGAGCCACTCGGGAAAAACAGCAGGGAATGAAACGGTTGAGGGGAAACCTCGCTATGAGATTGACGGTGTGGTGGTTGCCGAGGATTATGACATTAACAGCGTCAATCCTTCATCAATAAAGTCGATGACGATAGTGAAGAACAATCCCGCTTTCCCGAATGGGCTTATTAAAATCGAATTGCAAAAGAATGACGAAGCTATTAAAAGTGAGAGCAAGCCGAACACGGAGAGTAACCGTAAAGCCGACGATGCACTCCTGGTTTCGGTGAACCACATCGATAATGTAAACGGTACTCATCTTGTGTTTCATTTCCTGACCGACGAGGAGATTCACCTGAAAGATATTGTGTGGACCATCGACGGCAAGGATTATAAGCCTGAGAGTGTGAGCAGTAGTTTTTCCAAGAGTGGCAACCACGGCTATCAGACCGTCAAGATAGACTTGCCCACCACCATCAAGAAATTCAGATATGGGAAAGACAAAGTCTCCTTCACTCGCGACAACGGTGAGCGTGAAAGCTTCATAATCTCCACCGATATGTTGACTTCTCCGAATTAAACTCCCAAACATTTTGCCGTTCCTGCCATATTTTGTATATTTGCAATAATACCAAGCACTTATAATTTACACTGATATGAATGCAAGATATATCCTTCTATCCTCTCTCTCTTTGATGGTTTCAGGAACGGCAACCTTGGCCTCCTCTCCGCTTCAGAAGGCAGAATGTGGAACTGTTGAACGTCTGGAAGTTGTGTCTCCCCAACTCAATGACACTATCGATGTTGATGTTTGGTTACCGGCCGATTTCAATGCCGGGAAACGCTATCCGGTGCTTTATATGCACGACGGCCAAAACCTCTTCGATGCCTCCACCACCTGGAATCATCAGTCATGGGAGATGGATGTCACCCCTTGCCGTATGATTAAGCAGGGCGAAATCGAGCCAATGATTATCGTCGGTATTCACAGCGATCCGGCAACCAGAGTTTCCCAGCTTATGCCCCTGCAGGCAGTGAAAGATGCCGGACTCGAAGATCTGATGACGGAAGTGAAGCTTAAAGGGGAGCCGGTCTTGGGAGATAAATATGCCGATTTCGTGATCAATACGCTAAAGCCCCTTATCGACACCTCTTATCCCACCCTTTCTGACCGTGAACATACGTCAGTGATGGGGTCGAGTATGGGAGGGTTGATGTCGTTATACCTTATCTGTCAGTATCCGGAAGTGTTTGGTGGCGCAGGGTGTCTCTCAACACATTGGTATGGCACTCTCGATGCAGGTGACCGTTTCGGGAATGCAATGATAAATTATGTAGAAAACTCACTACCCGATCCTTCCAACCATCGCATCTATTTCGATCACGGCACCTCCACCATCGATTTCTACTATGGCCCGTGGGAAACGAAAGCCCTCCTGAAAGCCCAGGAGAAAGGCTATCAGTATGGCAAGAACCTTGACAGCTACATCGACTATGGAGCGCCCCACGAAGAATCCGCCTGGGCAGCCCGCGTAGCCCGTCCCCTCCGCTTCCTTTTTGGGAAGAAGACACAATAGAGTCAACATTCTTTTCATTTTTGCAGAATCTTAACACTCACTTATTGAATTAAATTTATAGAAGCAACCTTTTTTGGTTGCTTCTCCCTTATGCAACCAAAAAAGGTTGCTGTCTTAATTTAACAATGAGGTGCATTTCTCCCGATTGGAGCGGAAGGTGTAGCCGAGGCCTAACATGAGGTTGCTCTGGCGCTGGAAGTTCTGTAGTTGGTAACCGATGTTGAGGTAAAGGGAGCGGGTGAGATACACTTTGAGATTGGCCATCTGGTAGGTGGCCCGAGATTCTTCGGGTCCCATAAAGTTATAACCCATACCGATGTTTACGGAAAAAATGGGCATTACAAGTTCGGCGCGCGCCGCAAGGCCAACGCAGACCTGACTGAAGAAAGGTGGCCGGGAGAAACGTATATCTTCCGACGTGTCGCCACTTATGTGATAATGTCTCAGATCGGTGCTCTGATCCCACTGGAAGTCGGCCGAGACACCGGCACGGAAATACCTCTTGATATCGCACATAGGGGCAAAACTCAATCCGGCCACGGCATAATGTCCGTCAAGCAATACCGGGGTCTCCCCTCCCCTGTAAACGCGCTTACGCCACGCTCCGTAGCCTGTGAGGTCGTAACTCAAGAGATGATGCCGGAATGTAGAGTCTGACCTGAATGGCGTCCCTTCAACCCTTTTGCCGAATGTCCGGCTCACTCCTACCCGGAGTCCGAGAAGATTCACGCCGGGATTGGGGAAGGAGGTGTTGCCGTCGGAGAAATGAGTGAGGTCGAGACCGGCGATAAGGGAATAATCCGGCGTAAGTTTCCATTTCACACCAAGGCCGAGATTGATATATGCATTCATTCGTGAGCCTACGATAAGATTGGAGGAAGCTGTGCAACCATCACATGGCTTCCATCCCATCGATGCGCCGAAATTCCATTCATAGTCAAGACTAAGGCGGTCATTGAAATTGACGATGGGGGCTGTCTGGAAGAGATATAATGAGACCGGGGTTCCGATTGATTTGCTATAATCGAATATATTCACTCCTGCTCCCACCCCTTGGGCAACACCCGGATACAGGTGCCCTACCTCGGAAGCGGGAGTGAATGAGAAGCCATATTTCAGATGCAGGGATGTGCCGAAATGGGTGTAACGTGCATCCTTCATCGAAAGCCTTTCACTCAGCACGTCGTCAAGAAAGGAGGAGAACGCATACGAGGACCTAACATCAAAGCCTACCTTCGAAACAATTTTTCTATCTATGTTTTTTAACAACGAGTCTTTGATTTCATATTTATTTGTTTGAGCGTTGACTGAAAAACAAAGAATATGAAACAAAAGAAATATAAACAGAAATCGAATTCTATATACTACCTCCATCAGACAAAAATAAAGATATTCTATAATCCATTCACCAGTCTATATATCCCTTTTCTATACGGCAACGGATCTGAAAGGCGACCTAACCCAAAATCCTTTACACCAAAATTAATTAGGTACCCAAGTTTGAAATTCGTAAGTCTTAGATCGGTTAAAATTTGTCTTCCCTGCCTTTCTACAAGTTCTCCCAATGCCTTCACCTCAATTATCACCCTATGATCCACAACCAAGTCAGCACTATACTTGGAATTTATTATATGTCCCTTATAGGTTACAGGCACAGGAAGTTCCATTTCAACCACATAACCTTTCTGTTCGAGTTCCCATTTTAAAGCGGACTGATAATATTCCTCTCTCATTCCGCGTCCTACAGTATTCCTTACCTCAAAGGCGGCTCCGATGATATCACTGCCTATATCTATGTAATCTGGGTGAAGTGCCATATCTATTTTTTTCAAATATAGCACATTTAAGGAAGATACACAATTATTTCCTCTCTTAAATTTGTATTTTTCATTATAGGTGACATAAGGGGATAACTTATTAATTGTGCTGGTAATTATTAAATGGCGAAGGAGATGAAAGAGAAACCACATTTAATGTTCATGGGTATGAAAAGGAATCGCTTATTTAATATCTATGAAGATGAAAAGGTATCGTTTATTTAATATCTATGAAGATGAAAAGGTATCGCGGATCTTTTAAGCCTGACGGCCTTCTGCGGATGGAACGCGGATTTTCTTATAACTTATCTTATTGACTATCCTAGTACTAATATATGTATCGCTACACGATTCGCATAAATGCGAATCGTGTAGGCATATTGAAGCGGATTATCGCTGATCCGCGTTAATCCGCGCCTACAATCGCTTCGCGATTAAAAAGTTCCGCGATGCCTCTTAATTTTATTCTTTATCCAACCCTACTTTTTTTACTCAATCCAACCGGATTCCAGGAATGTTACATTTCATAACAAGGGATATCTGAGGAGATGAAAAGGGAATCGCGGATCTTTTAAACCTGACGGCTCTCCGCTGATGGAGCGCGGATGTTCTTGATTCTGCAAGTCACTTATCAGCCTTATCATCAATTTTAAATCCGCGGTAATCCGCGCCTACAATCGCTTCGCGATTAAAAGATCCGCGATTCCATATAATTCAATTCATAATCCACTTGTAACTTTTCTAACCAATACAATAGTAACTCAGGAAGGAGGAGATGTCTATGGCTCTTCACCTTTCCTCAGCCTGTACTTAAAATTGGAATGGCGGGAACCGGAGGGTGTGTTCTCCACCGCATAACGGATTGCCTCCTCTTCGCCAACAAGAATGCAGAGGTCGGTGGCCCGGCTCACGCCGGTGTATAGCAGGTTGCGATAGAGCATCGGCTTATGAGCCATAGTGACCGGGATGATGATATTCTTAGCCTCCGAACCTTGAAGCTTATGAACCGTGGTGGCGTAGGCCAACGTCAGCTCACTCAGTTCACTGCGTGCATACACCGATTTGCGCCCGTCGGAAAAGGTGACCTCCAGCGTCTGCTCCTCCGGCCTCACCTCCGTTATGCATCCAATCTCGCCATTATATACACCTCGCTCACGCGAATTAGCCGTCTGCATCACCGGGTCGCCAAGACGCATGACGGTAGCACCACGTCGCAAGGCCGGCCCCTCGGGGTTAAGGCGTTCCTGAAGATCCATATTCAGTTGCCGCGCCCCCAAACGCCCTATCTGCTGAGGGGTGACAACAAGAATATCCTTGGGCGAGATGCCACGCGATGCAGGCAATTCCTCGGCCACAAGCCGCAGGATGCGGTCGTGGATGCGTCCAACGGTGGGCTCCGGCAGAATCATAAGGTCGCGGTCCGGATCGGACTGAGGCACCTCTCCGCTATTGATTGCCCTCGCCCCCGAAGCGATAAGGCTTCCCTCCGACTGACGGAAATTCTCATTCAGATGCGCCACCGGCACGCGTCCCGAAGCAATCAGGTCGCGCAACACATCCCCGGCTCCGATGGCCGGCAACTGGTCGGCATCACCTACCAGTATCACCCTCGTGCCGAGCTTAAGGGCTTGCAGGAGATGGTTGAATAGCACCTGCTCCATCATCGAGCTCTCATCGATTATAAGCACATCGGCATCTATCTTCTTATTGCGGTAACCCTCCCCCTGCCGATAACCCAACAGGCTGTGTATTGTGGAAGCGTGCGTGCCGGTGAGCTGGCTTAACCGTTTTGAGGCACGTCCGGTAGGGGCAGTCAGCACCACTCGTTTCCCCTGCCGTTCCAGCATATCGATGATTCCTTTCACAACAGTGGTCTTCCCGGAGCCGGGGCCACCCGTTATGACCACCACAGGATGATCCATCGCCATCTTCATGGCTTTTAGTTGCAAGGGAGAATAGACATGGCCCAACTGCGAACGTTCCGGCAATTCCTCCTCAGGAACAGGCTCAAACTCTACCGAGGCCAATTCCGAGAGCCTTTCCGCCCCCTCCTTCTCTGCCGTATAGAACACAGGGAGATACAACCCTCCCCTGCTCTCCACAAGCCTTCCCGATTCAACCGTGCGCTTTATTTCCTTTGCCACTTTCTCCGGGTCAACACCTGTCATTTTTGAGGCACCGGTCACGGCTTCCTCCTGAGTAGCGAAAAGATGCCCCGCCTCGGCGAAATGTTTCACGGCCGTCACCAATGCTCCTTCGATGCGTCGGGGATCATCCTGGGGAATACCTAACTTGCGCCCAATCTTATCGGCAGTGAAAAAGGAGAGTTGCCATACATCCTCCACCATCGAATAAGGGTCGGTGAGTATGACCTGCACGGCACGTTTGCGATACTTATTAAGAATCCGTTCGATAAACATATCGCTCAGACCGCACGAGAAGAGGAAGACAAGCAACCTAATGTTCCACTTAATATTCTTCAGGCTTTCGTGGGCCTTGGCTAGGCGCGCAGCACCCAATCCGCCCACCTCCTCTGCTCTCTCCGGCTCCTCGGCGAGAACCTTGACGGCATCAGTGCCGAACCGTTCCACCAATTTCTTGGCGTAAGCCGGACCGATCCCCTCCACCCAAGGGGAGGCAAGGAATTCCTCAACGCCCTCATCGTTTATCTCTAAATCTTTTCCACCTATATTTTCATCGTGTGTGCTTTCCATAATAACGTGTAAGGGGAAGATAATCCCCTCATAGTTAAAACGTACCCCTCCCAAGATAGTTCATACGCGTCGGAAGCTAACCCGTGGCGGGAGCCTCCGAGCTTCCGCAACCCACATTTCGGCTCGATGCCGGAATGTAGGTTAAAAACCAAATGCATCAAACCGGCGTTTTAGACAGCAAGTCAAAAATAGCTGAAACTCTCCGCCAAGAGAATAATTTTTTAAACATAGTTGGATTGCAACTATATTAAAAATTAGTTATATTTGCATTTAATATGAATCCATCAAATATCCACTCAGAAGAATCTGACAACATATATCCCCAGATAAAACAAGTGCTTCTGAAGGCACGCGCCCAAGTGTTGACTACTGTCAATAACGCTATGGTGCAGGCCTATTGGCACATTGGCAAACTAATAGTTGAGGCGCAGGGAGGAGAAGAGAGAGCAACGTACGGTAATAATCTTCTAAAGTCACTCTCAGTTCGCCTTACAAAAGAATTTGGGAAAGGCTTTGACCCATCAAATCTGAGGAACATGAGAGCATTTTATCTTACGTTTCCAAATTGTGACTCACTGAGTCACAATTTGGGAACAATAGAAATTACGCGCCAAAAATTTAAATTAATTCACAGCTAATCCCCCTTCTTCAAACCAAGGCATAGGGTTAGATCTTTCCATAAGGAACCCTGTATAAAAACGCTTTCCAAGGGACGGTCTATGTTTTTGATTTCCTGAAAAATGAAATCGAGACAGGAAGAATTGCCTGATTATATTTCCTCATACCCTATTCTCTCAATCTTTCGGGAATGACAGCGCGGACACATAACATTTGCCAACAGAGCCAGGGGAGCCGGAAAAGGCTCCAACATCCGAGGATTATTAAGATAATACACTCTCCCCATATGCTGAAGCATCGGGTACGTTCCAGACTCCAGTTCACAAGACAAACATCTGTATCTTTTCATTTTCATAGGCAATAATCTACTTATAAATCCCAATGAAAGAAGCCATTAATACATAATTATGAGACTCTATTTCTCCTTTCTAACTCGCTTCGACCCACATTTAGGACATGTAGGGGAAGCGAATAAATCATTTTACAGGACGTCTTAATTGTCGATTCCATAGATGACCGCCAAAGCATATTAAGGTAAGCATGGAACTACATAATAGTCCTTTTTTCCAATGTTTTCTTAGGGATTTATTACAGGCTCTGCCCATTTTCTTTAATGACGGGGCATTTGATTTATCAGCTCTATATTCCATAACAGCACCCACTCCTATGCATCCTAAAAAAGCTGATATAAATCCACCCAGGAGAAGAATCTGAGAATTTTTATCTTGCAGAATATCTTTTACGTCGTTTTTTAAAGACGGAAAGCCTCGATAGAGTTGATCATATACCTCTTGATTTGATATTGAAGGGGTACCGGCTGGATTGACAATAACATTTTCACCATTGAACCTGTCTTTGTTAGCATTAATTAATTCTCTTAATTCAGCCTCAAGTTCAGCGGTGGTAATTATATTCTGCCCCGGATATCTATAAGCTCCCGTCTCCGGATCAAAAAGATTCCTAAAAAGGGCTTGAGGAGACCTACTAATCTTAAGTTGTTGTGCTTCACCATTTACATAGAAATCCACACCATTGGGCATCTCTGAGACCTTATAGATATCTTCACCTCTCTTTTTGCATATCTGGTAATAGATATCTTCAAATGCTTGTCCGTTCCCTGTGCCATATCCTTGTTCATTTGTGCAAAGATACCTGGGAAGTCCAGTTCTTTTATCATCTTGTCCTAAATTCTGTTCCTTCAGGCTCTGATCTGCGATATAAAGGAAATAGAATCCTCCGGCGCATCCAAAATAGATTGCACCATTTTTGAAGAAATTCTCCTTTACTGTTATATCATTTTTACTGTTAGTTTTATTATTCATTGTGTAGTCTTTTTTATTTGGCTACGAAGATAAGATATTTTCATTAAACGATCATATCCAATTTTTCATACTTTTTAATTTTAATTCAAAAGCATACTTTAAGAACGATTTTTCGCTTCTTATTAATAACTTTCTATCTCCCGACTAAGGTAAGTATTAGGGATAAAGAAGTATTCTTCCCTTCAGATAGGTACAAATGAAACGGAGCATTAAACATCTACCTACTACTTCAACGGCACCCTTATTAATATTTAATTCGTCCTTCTATTAAATCTCTACTTCTTATATTGTAATATTCATTTAGACAACATTTTTGAAAATATTCCTCCATCTCTTTTGTCTGTTCCTCACCAATAAAGGCCTCTAACAATTCTACCGGGGATTCTCTTTGAAAAAATATTTTACAAGTATAAATCAATAAATCAGTAGAATATTCTCGGCCTTGGAGTTTATATCCTCCAACCAAATCATCAAAGAGATTAAGATGAGTAGGATAGATAAATCCAGTATTTTTGAAATTATTTATTGCAGGACAGTAGCCCTCTCTTAAAAATTCCTTTTTATCCCTTGCAAACCAATGAAACATGGACGGGCAATCGATGTGACACATAGTATTAGGCATAAGGATTAGTTTCTCCTTAATTGTGGATAACATTTTAAGCGCCTCTAAAGCTCTATTATACGGGTAATAGAGAAGTATGTTATCATAAGCGCTGAAATCTCTATGTGAGACATCAGAACATATACGTTGTACTAAACTACCCACTACCAATAGGGAAGAATCAAAATTTTTAATTCTTTGTGCGTTTACATCATTTCCAATAATAAATCCTCCTGCACCCAACCCTCGATAATACTTCATCACTCTCTCATCCATCACAATTTTAGGACTTTGCCATAAAATTAAAAATGGCAATCCCAAATCCGATATGTAACTCAGATGACTTTCATATTCTTCTCTTGACTTCGGCATATAACAAGACCCCTTACGACTCGTTTCAATCGAAGTACGTGTGTTGATACTATCTTCACTGTAAGGAGGAAGAAATAGATAACTGATGAACAAACGATTCTGCGAATAGAATTTAAGTAATCGTTTAGAAAAATTATAAGGAACTTCGAATTTTTTTATCATTTTTAAAATAGATAATCAGATTAGATACTGT
>CAMWIH010000003.1 GCA_947174305.1 uncultured Porphyromonadaceae bacterium
AACGCACCTATCAAAAAAATCTTAGTAATTTAGCAAAGCTCAGTATTATATTCTAATCAACAATATCTTTTGTTATTTATTTTATAGCTAACCCTCTCTTTTAACGTCTTTTACCTATTTACCCCCCCCGATAGGCAATTTAATTCCTTGTTGTAAGGTATTTATACACTCAATAATTACCTTAATTCGTCCATTCACTACACCTTTAAGGTTTTTATTTGAAGTCAAGGATTTTTTTCAAAGAACGAATGTTGATACTATTTATATATCTGTCAGGCAGGATCCTGAAATTTAAAAACGGTTCTTCTATCTTAAGTCTGATTGCATTAGCCAACTCTTCATCTGAATCTGCCACAACGCAATACTTCTCCAGACCGGTTCCCTCAACCATCTTACTGTTGACAACGAGGTGCGCTCCCCGACAGAGAGCGTGAAGCAATTTGAGCTTAACACCTGTGGCCTGTTCCGTAAGAAGCAGATTTACACGAGCTTGATTAAGAAGTTTGGAAAATTCCTCATTATCCGGATTTGCTATCAGTCTTACATTATAAGTCATCTTAGCCTTCTCCATCAGCTCCTCTGACGGATTCCTGCCGGCAATTACAAATTCAACATCGTGCAGGAGGGGAGCGATATGGTTGATGATCCTTTCCGCCGCACTTATATTTTCAGACACATCCAAGCTCCCTTGATAGAGCACATATCCCTTACCTCCCGGAAGTTCTTCAGGGGAGGAATCGTCGTAAAAACCGGGGAGAAAGATAGTTTTGACTTCAGGATAAGCTCTCTCAAAATATTCCTTCTCCTTCTCGCTTATGGCACAGATAAAGTCGGAGTGTCGGAGAACTTTCTCATATCTCTCCAATTTATACGCCTCGGTTTGAAAATATATTCTCTTCCATACTCTCTTTTCAGAGAGAGCCAATCCGCGATAGTAGTCATGTTCCACATTATGTGCCCTCACAATTTTCATGCGGTCGTGCAGGAGCGGATGTGAAAGAAGGTGGGTGGTGTGAAGCCCCTCGAATAGGATAGGGTCGTTGTCATAAGAAAGATTCTTAAGAAGGTCCGGGGCTCGCCTGCTGTTGACTATATATGGCAATGTGGAAAGAAGAGATAACGGAGATTCTTTACGCTCATAGTATATCACCTCATCCTCCTCTCGGAAAAAAGATGGTGCCGCGGCATCTCTCCCCCGATAATTATAGGTGTGGAGAGTGATGCGGAAACCGGCTTCCTTCAAAGCCTTTAGCTTATAATATACATCGATCACACCACCATAATCAGGGGGAGCGGGATTCTGAAAGGATATGACGTGAATATGTGACATGACCTGTAATCACTTTAGAGTGCTCCTTGTTCAATAAGGCAGGCAATTCGCTCAATTATTGCATCTTCCCGGTTATCATCGGGATGAAAACCGGATTTCATGTTCATTCCGAAGAAACGACCAAAAGTTTGCCAGAACCCGGCCCGGAAACTACCCAAAAAGGCTTTGACTATATTAAAGGAGGTCTGGTCGGTCTCACGGTTGATCAGCTTGAGCATTATCTTTCCTTGATTCTTGGTCATGTGTTTCACCACTGGCTTATATTGCTCGAAGATATCTTTCTCGAGGGTCTTCAGATGTTTTTCGCGAGCCTTCTTGTCAGGAATGGTCTGGATATATTCGTAAGTTTCACAAAGTGTGGCAAAGGCAAGCTTGGCGTAGGGAAGCGTCTTGCGCACATCCCTCACCGTGCGCCAATAAAATTCCTCCTCTTTCTTGTCCTTGAATTTCATGGGAGGGAAAACATAGAGATCGCGGAGGAAGGTGTAGCGACATTTATCGCCATATTCATCTACAATATAGGAATATCCCCTCACATATTTCACCTGCAACGGCATATCGGGCACCTCTTCGGCACGGCTACGCACGGAGACCACCGATGTCAGTGCAAGTATGATTATTATCTTTATTATCCGTTCCATCTTATCTTCCCTAAATTTTCTTCCCTAATTTATACCATCGCAAATAAGCAATTTATAATATTGCAAATAAGCTCTCTCTTCCTAAACGGAACAACAAGCCGAATATTGAATGGTTCATATCAATATCTTTTCGCATCTCCTGTGCAAGCACTCCTAAAAGCTCTTTTTTTTCAGGAGACATTCCCCGGATCTCTTCAAGTAAACCCTCCTCATCTAGACCGAGCCAATGCAGGGCGAGATGATGCAAGGCAAGGTTGAAATCCTCAAGACTCCCGAGGCCGTGATCGCGATATATCACCTCTATCTCCGGGAAAAGATGAGCGAAATAGGGTGTCTTGCCATAGACCGCCTTTATGGCCCCTAAGTGAACATCCTGCCAACGACCATGATCGGAAATCATGACATCGCGCCCACATTCACGTTTAAGCCGGGCTCCTCCTCCAACCACAGGCACACTAAGCATTATGCCTCCGTCAATCATGGTTCGCGCCTGCTCCTTACCTCTGACTGAGGGGAAAGAGAGCGCCTCATCCTTTACGGAGATATAAGAGGTCTCCGCATCCTTCATAAGAAGGACGCGGAGCCAGTCGGAATATCGTGCTGCTGATGAGGCGAAAGGGATCATAGATTGCCGTCGGGATTCGGTTTCTTGAAGATGCGATCCCAGCGAATCTTTCCGTCGAAGAGTGTGCGGTCACTATCGAGCGAGAGGATCACGAATACAGGTTCCCCAACCACATGGTCTTCCGGCACGAAGCCCCAATAACGGCTGTCGGCCGAACGGTCGCGGTTGTCGCCCTGCATCCAGTAGTAATCCATCTTGAAGGTGTAATACTCGGTTTCCTTGCCGTTGATGAATATCTTGCCGTCGGGAGTCATCTTCAGGTCGTTACCTTCATAAGTGCGTATGGCGCGTTCATAGATGGGATAATTGTCGGGGGTGAGGTGCAAGGTGTCACCGCGCCGGGGAATCCAGAACTCACCCATATTGGTGCGCGTCCAACCATAATCATTGCCGAGGGGGAACACATTGCCGAGGTCATAGAACCCGCTTTCGCTTTCAGCGATGAGGGGACCAACAACTTCAGGCCATTTCTCTATCTCGGCTTTCATGGCCTTGGTGAGTGGGATATTGTAGTAACGGAATCCGGCATTCTCATTATATTCGGGTGCATTCCCGACATCTTCGAGACGCACTCCAAGTTCTTTCCATTTCTCTTCCGATATAGTGCCCGAGACCGGAACTATATAGTTATACTGCACATTCTCCGGCTCCTTGATTGCCTTGCCGTTGATATATATCACGTCATCGACTATCTTTATACGCTCACCCGGAAGGCCTATTGTGCGCTTCACATAATTCTCGCGACGATCCACGGGACGCACCACAACCTCACCGAACATCTGCGGATTGCTCTTTATATATGCCAGGGGATCTTCAACACCGTTCTTCTTCAATTCATAGCTTATCTGATAGTAGTCGGGGTTCGGAATCTTGACAGCCACGGTGTCGCCCTGAGGATAGTTGAACACCACTATGTCGCCCCGTTCGATTGAACGCAAGCCGGGCAATCTGTGGTAGCTGAGCTGAGGATTCTCTATGTAGCTTTTCGTGTTGAAGATAGGCATTGTGTGCTGAGCCAACGGGAAATGAAGCGGTGTCTGTGGCACGCGCGCACCGAATCTGGCCTTGTCAACCCAAAGGCGGTCGCCCACAAGGAGGGTCTTTTCAAGACTCGAAGAGGGTATCTCATATTGCTGCCCGATGAAAGCAAACACAAAATATATCAGCACCAAGGCATACACAATTGCGTCAACCCACGCCATGACAGTACGTTGGAATCCTTTCCGGCGTTTCCACCATCCCCAGTCGCAAATGTCGGTGATATAGATATCAGCAATAATGAGCCACCCGAAGAGAAGCCACGGATTCCCCATGAGGATAACCCAGAAGATATATACGGCCGAGACAACGCCGAAGCGTATCCAGCGGGTTGTCTTGACTTTTTTCATACGCTCCTTGAAGCCGAGACGTCTCAGAGGCTCCTCTTTTTTATTTGTTTCCATCCGCTAATGAATTGTTATTTAGAATCATTTATAAGGTCGCCAAACATCTCATCGATAGTGCGGAATCCCTTTTTGCCGGCAAGCCATTCAGCGGCCAGCACCGCACCCATTGCAAAACCCTCACGAGTCTTTGCCGAATGGGTTATGGAGATGGTGTCCTGCGCGGAATCCCAGATGATGGTGTGTATGCCGGGCACTTCCCCGCTCCTTATATGATCAATCTCAAGCACATCTTCCGCAAGCACTTTCCCCTCTGCAGGTTCGTCCCAGGAATTGACGCGGTTGCTCTCCTCAATGAGTTCTTCAGCGAGTGTCACGGCAGTGCCCGACGGATGGTCGAGCTTATGGATATGGTGAGTCTCCACCATGTGAGGAGTGTATTGAGGGAAGGCATTCATCAGGCGAGTAAGGTAACGGTTCACGGCCTTGAAGATGTTCACGCCTACCGAGAAATTGGATGCCCATAGCAGGGTGCCCTTCCCTTCGTCGCATAGCTCCTTCATTGCCGGGAGGGCGGCGTTCCAGGCCGTGGTGCCGCTGACAACCGGCACTCCCGCTTCGAAACACCTCCTCACATTCCCTTCGGCACTCGTGGGTATTGTGAACTCTATGGCCACATCCGCCGACTTGAAATTTTCGGAGTCAAATTCCTCCGGATTGTGCATGTCTATGATGCTGACTATCTCGTGACCGCGAGATTTCGCTATATTTTCGATGATATGACCCATCTTGCCATATCCTATCAATGCTATTTTCATTTTATTTCCTTTTAAATCATGATGCATCATGTTTCATCATGTTTTATCATGATGCCATTTCTTTTAAATCATATTTCATCATGATGTCATTACCACCATCCTGCTAAAACCCGAAAGCCATGTTATCTATATATAGTGCCAACCCCTCTGTCCCGATGAATGGTTCGCCGCACGAGGAGCTTGCCATAACCAACACGTGTGTGGGAGTCTCGTCGGGTGATGCCCACCCCACTTCATGCACGGGAACCATCTTCCCCTTGGAATTGCGGGCATAATAGGCTTTGGCTCCGTCGAGCAGTCCCATATAGGATTTATATCCGGGCTTCTTGGTGATATCGCCATATTGTATCTTCAGCTGATGGCCTTTGGTCCATGGCACACTCTTGGAATAACGCTCACGGCCTGTACCCACACGGTGAGCATAGATATTCCCTTTCTCATCTTCCCAGCGTTTCTGGAGAAGCACATACACCTCCGCATTGTCGCGTCCCTGAAGGGTCTTCTTCCCGCCGAATCCTGTAGCCTTTATTCTCGTATTAGCGGCCGGCATATCCACCTTGTAGTCGAACACCAATGCCACCGGACGCTTGGTGTAAGGCATCCCCATCTCCATCTTGGAGAATGGGGTCTTGGTGGAAGTGATAGGCTCATGCATCTTACCCAAGAAGATTGTGCCGGCCACCATGACATCCATATTTAGCAGCCCAAGAACCTTAACCTCCTCCATCTTTGTTTCGAGCTTGGCCACTTTGTTTCCGTTGATGGTGGCCGGAGACACTGAATTTGATCCTTTCACAACGCCCGACACCTTGGCATAGACATTGCTTGTGGCCCAAGGACAACCACCCTGATTTGAATAGGCCGTATTGCCGTTGATGGTCTTTGTCGGACCAATGGCATAGACGGTCTTTGTCTTGCCCCCTATCACCTTCGACTCGTTGATATTACGTGTCACCCAATTTGAGAAATCCCCATATTTTATAGGTTCAAGACGCAAGGCCGCAGAGGGAAGAAAGGCTGAAACCATCAGCCCCAGGGTTAAAATATTTCTAAATAATCTTTTCATCGATACATTATAATTCAGCTTGTAAAATTAGAAAATCTTCTGCACATATCAGCAATTTTTAAGATTTATTTAGCCTTACCCACTTATTCTAAAGGCCACAATGACATTTTCTCACTATTTTTTCGTACTTTTGTACCTTTATTTGGATAACCTCTTCCCATAACAATAACTTCAACTTATAATAATCTTTTCTCCTTGAAGTATAATTTATGAAGATATTAGCTTTCAAAACCCGGCAACTCTGCTTCCTCATGACCTTTTTCTCCCTCCTTGCATCCATCATGCCGGCATCGCTGTTCGCCCAAAAGAATGACTGGGCCAATTTCGCCCGATATGCTGATGATAACAAGGCGCTGAAGGATTCCTCCTCCACAACCATAAAGGCCGTTTTCTTCGGAAACTCCATAACCGACAACTGGGCCTCTATGCGTCCAGAATTCTTCAAGGAGAATGGCTTCATCGGCCGCGGAATCTCAGGCCAGACCACCTATCAGTTCCTCTCTCGCTTCCGCGAAGATGCCGTAAACCTGAAGCCGGCTATCGTGGTGCTGAACGGAGGAACCAACGATATTGCCGAAAACTCCCATCCCTATTCGGAGGAGAAAACACTGGGAAACATCCGCTCTATGGTGGAGATTGCCCGCGCTAATGGAATCGGCGTCATCCTTACATCGGTGTTGCCGGCCGCCGGATTCAGATGGAACCGCAACGTGACCGACGCTCCCGAGAAAATTGAATCACTCAACCGACGCATCGCGGCACTGGCTGAGGAGTTTAACATCCCCTACGTTGACTATCATTCCCTCCTTCTTGCCCCCGACAAGCGGAGTCTGAAGCCGGAGTTGTCGCCCGATGGGGTGCATCCCAATGTGAAAGGATATGAAGTGATGGAGGGCATCGTTCTCCCGACGATAAAGAATTATAGCAAGGTGAAGGAGTGAGTCTTGATTATGGAAACAGTTAACCGTATGGAAACATTGAATGAGGAGCAGAAGCCCGGGCGCCGACTCACCCTGCGTAAGCCCGAGAAGCTCCGACATAAAAATCTTGTAAACTCCCTTTTTGCGGAGGGGAAGAGCATCTATGATTTTCCAATAAGGCTTGTATGGAGAACCCTCTCTCCCCAAGAGCTGCAGAAAGCTTTCCGTGCAGAGATCCCCCAACAGACCGGAAAACTACAGATGCTGATAACGATCCCAAAGAAGAAACGGCGCCGGGCCGTGGATAGGGTGCTGCTTCGCAGGCGCATACGCGAGGCATACCGGCTGAACCGTACACACTTAGCCGATGTTATAGAGAGTAGGGACGACATTGGAATCGTAACAGTTGCCTTCATCTTCCTTGGAGATGAAAACACTCCTTACGCTTCCCTGGAGAAAAAGATGATTAATCTCCTCGAACGGCTGGAGAAGAAACTGAACCGGGAATGAAAAAGCTGATGATTCTCCTTATCCGGTTCTATCAGGGAGCCATTTCACCTCATTTCCCTGCCGCCTGCCGTTATCAGCCCACGTGCAGTCAATATGCCATAGAGGCCATTACAAAGCATGGCCCGTTAAAGGGTCTATGGCTGGCCGTAAAGCGAATATGCCGGTGCCATCCCTGGGGTGGCTCAGGATACGACCCCGTCCCATAATAGCCCTATAACCCTATAACCCTATAACCCCACTTAATACTATGATTCTCGACATTCACACCCATTCCCTCACTCCCAACCTTCAGGCAGTGATCGACCTCTCTTCCCGCCTCCGCGAAACGGAAGAAGATTCTTTGATACCGCCCGGATACTCTTCCGAGCAACGGTTCTCGGTAGGCATTCATCCTTGGACTCTTACAGAAGAGGTGCCTGAAGGATTGATGGAAAGAGTAGAAGAAATTGCCGCCCATCCTCAGGTGGCTGTCATCGGCGAAACGGGGATAGACATTCCAAAGGGAGGGCCGCTGTTCAGGCAGATGCTGGTTTTCAAGCAGATGATTGAACTTTCGGAGAAAGTTGGCAAGCCTTTGCTAATTCACAATGTAAAGGCTCACGACATCATAGTGGGCATTCACAAAGAGATTAAGCCAACCCAGCCATGGATAATCCACGGCTTCCGCAACAAGCCCTCTATTGCAGATATCTTCATAAAGGAGGGAATTTATCTCTCTTTCGGACAGTATTTCAACCCGGCAACGGTGCATAACACACCCCACGAGCTGATCCTTGCAGAGACGGATGAGTCAAACCTCCCCATTACCGAAATAATTCATCTCCTCTCTGATGCCCGTGGCACCGACCTCACCCACTTCATTGCCGAGAACGGAGAAAGGATGGTGGCGCTTCACTAATATTTTCCTTAATATTCCGTTATAACAACAGGAGTCTTTTCTCCGGAATATCTTTGAGAGCGAAATTATTCATTATCACATCCATCCTCCTTCTGCTTCTCATCCTTGCCGGATGCGGAACAAAGAAGAATACTGCCGGTTCGCGCAACTGGCAGGCTTTCACCACGCGCTATAATGTCTATTACAACGGCAAGGAGCATTATAACGAGCAGATTAAGGATATGGAGGGTAAATATGAGGATGACTATTCCCGGTTCGTGCTCACCCATCCTGCCGAGGCGCGTGCCGACCAGAAACAGCCCCAGCCTACGGGAGACTTCAAACGCACCATCGAGAAGATGCAGAAGGCCATACAGCTTCATTCAATCAAGAAGAAGCCGGCAAAAAAAAATTCTTCTCCCAAGGATAAGGCTTTCCGTGCCCGCGATGAATTTAACCCGTTCCTGCATAAGGCCTGGATGCTTATGGGGGAGGGACAGTATCTTAACGGTGATTTCTTAGGTGCGGCCGCCACATTCTTCTATATCTCGAAGCATTTCACGTGGCTTCCCGACGTGGTAACCGAAGCGAGGATACGCAATGCCCTTGCCTATCTTGCCCTGGACTGGAACTACGAGGCCGAAAACGCGCTCCATCTCGTAAAGCCCAAGGACCTCACAACACAGAAGCTTAAGGATCTCTATAACCGTGCCATGGGAGATTATTACGTGCGCACCGAAAAGTATTCGCAAGCCATTCCCTATCTTGCCCAGGCTGCCAAAAAGGCTTCCGGCACTCAGAAAAACCGTCTCTATTTCCTGTTGGGACAGGTATATGCCCACGAGGGTGAACGCCAGAAGGCCTATCAGGCTTTTAAGAAGGCCGGTGCGGGCAATTCTCTCCCCTATCGTGCCAAGTTCAATGCACGCATAAAGCAGAGCGAGGTCTATGCCGGATCTAACGTCAAGAAAGAGGTTGGATCATTGCTTGCCATGACCCGTTATGCACGAAACAAGGAATTTCTCGACCAGATATATTATGCTGTCGGTAACCTCTGGATGTCGCGCAACGATTCTGCCCAGGCCAAGAAATATTATGCGCTCGCGGTGGAGAAATCTACACGCAACGGCATCGACAAGGCCCTCGCCCAGCTCGCTCTCGGAAATATATATTTCGACGAGGGTGAGTATGTCAAGGCCCAGCCCTGCTATTCGGAAGCCGTGCCTCAGCTCCCGGAAAGCTTTCCCGACTACAAGATGCTGAAACGTCGTTCGGATGTGCTCGACGAGCTGGCTGTATATGCCGGCAATGTGGAGCTTCAGGATTCTTTGCTCACCCTCTCCAAGATGACTCCCGAGGAGCGCGAGAAGGTGTGCCAAAAGATTGTTGACGACCTCATCGCCAAAGAGAAGAAGGAGGCGGAAGAGGCCAAGAAGGAGGCTTACCTTGCCGAACAGGAGGGAAACAAGAATATCAAGGATAACAATCCCGCTCCCGCCGTGGGAATGAATTCCGACAAGTCGTGGTATTTCTACAACACCATGACAAAGAATGCCGGAAAAACAGAGTTCCAGCGCAGATGGGGAGCCAGAAAACTGGAAGACGACTGGCGTCGCCGAAACAAAAGCTCCTTCTCTTTTGAAGAAGAGGAAACCGCCGATAATTCCGAAGATTCCGATAACTCCGATAATTCAGATAATTCCAATCCCTCCAATAAAGAGGAGAAAGAGAAAAAAGATGATGAGAACGATCCTCACAACGTGGCTTACTATCTCAAGCAGATTCCAACCACCGAAGAGGAGATTCAGAACGCCAACGACATAATTCAGGAGGGCCTGTACAACGAGGGTGTGATTCTCAAAGACAAACTGGAGGATTTCTCTGCCGCCAGAAAGGAGTTCCTGCGTCTCGAAAACCGCTATCCCGACAATATATATCGTCTTGACGTTTATTATAACATGTATCTTATGGCGGTGCGTCAGAATATGCCCGGAGAGGCGGAGAAATGGAGGGCCAAGATCATAGCCGACTTCCCCGATTCCCCTTACGGCAAGGCTATGCTCGACCCTGACTATTTCGATAATCTCCGCAAGATGAATTCCATCCAGGAGGGACGGTATGAGACGGCCTATAACGCCTACCTGAACAATAACAATGCCACCGTGCATCGAATCACTTCGGATATGGAACGAGATTATCCGCTTTCCACCATACTCCCGAAATTTGTGTTCATCGATGCCCTATCATATCTCACCGAAAATGATAATGAGCGGTTCAAGGAACGCTTAACGGAGCTTCTCCAAAAGTGGCCCGAAACCGATATGACCGATATGGCAGGGGGCATCCTTTCGGGTCTGAAGGCAGGGCGTGTGCCCAACTCCGACGGCTCCAATTCAAGGGGCATGATATGGTCAATGCGTCTCTCCAACGATTCCGTGCCGACAGGCGCCGATGGCCAACCCGCCAATTTTGAACGAGACCCGGAGAAACCGCAATATCTCGTGCTCGTTTTCCCACGCGATTCGGTGAATGCCAATCAGCTGCTCTACGATGTGGCGCGCTTTAACTTCTCCTCTTTCGTGGTCCGCGACTTTGATCTCGAGCCCATGAGTTTCGGAAATGTCGGGTTGCTTATTATAAAGGGCTTCGACAATCTGAAACAGCTTGAGCATTATCGCTCGGTGATGGAGAAATCCCCTTTCCGCATCCCCGAAGGGGTTCGGCCCGTGATGATAAGCAAAGCCAACTTTGAACTTCTCTTGCGCGAAGGACGTTCATTTGAAGAATACTTCCGCTTCGAGGAAGACGACAAATACGATGCCGTAGAAGACTCGGTATTAAATAGCGAGGATGAGGGTTTGAATAGCGACAATGAGGGTTTGAATAGCGATGATGAAGTGGAATCAGCCAGTGAAGAAATGCCTACCTCGCCTATAACGCCTACTCCGCCTACCTCGCCTACAAATCCGGAGGAGCCTACCTCGCCCACAAATCCGAAGGCAGAAGAGAGCGAAGCAGAAGAAAATAATTAAAAAGAAAAGCCATGGATAGAATCCTTTGGGCTGATGATGAGATTGATCTCCTGAAGCCGCATATATTGTTCCTTAAAGCAAAAGGGTATGACGTGACAACGGTCTCCAACGGCCGCGACGCCCTCGATGCCCTCGAAAACGACAGCTTCTCCCTCATTCTCCTCGATGAGAATATGCCCGGTATTTCGGGGCTTGAGACATTGGCCGAGATCAACGCCACTCATCCAGAGATTCCGGTAATCATGATTACTAAATCGGAAGAGGAGAACATAATGGACCAGGCAATCGGAAACCAGATTGCCGATTACCTCATCAAACCGGTCAATCCCAACCAGATTCTCCTATCCATAAAAAAGAATCTTCACAGCCGCGAGATTGTGGCCGAGCAGGCCACATCCGACTATCAGCAGGAGTTTCAGAAACTCGCTTCGCAAATCAATATGGCCTCCACCCTTCCCGACTGGATGGACGTTTACCGTCAGCTCGTGAGATGGGAACTGAAGCTTGCCGAAACTGACACCTCGATGGGAGAATTGCTTCTCATGCAGAAACGCGATGCCAATTCAAATTTCTGCAAGTTTGTGAAGCGCAGTTATGAGGACTGGATCAGGGAGGATGACCGCCCCCTGATGAGCCACGACATATTCAAGAAACGTGTCTTTCCCCTGCTCGATCAAGGGGATAAAGTATGCTTCTTCCTGGTAGATAATTTCCGTCTCGACCAATGGAAGGTGGTGCAACCCCTGCTTTCCGAATTTTTCAATGTATCCGAAGAGCTTTACACCACAATCCTCCCCACATCCACCCAATATGCACGCAATGCCATATTCGCCGGCCTCATGCCATACGACATCAAGAAGATGTTCCCGGCCCTGTGGGTTGAGGAAGATGAGGATGAAGGGCTCAACATCCACGAATCTAAATTAATCAAGACCCAACTCGATCGCTTCAGGCGTAAAGAGAAGTTCTCATATACGAAGCTCAATGACTCCTCGGCCGGTGAGAAATTTATCCGTTCGCTGGGAGCCACAAAGGATATAGACCTCAACGTGGTTGTGCTCAACTTCATCGATATGCTTTCCCACGCGCGTACGGAGTCTAAGATGATTCGCGAACTGGCAAATAACGATGCCGCCTACCGTTCGCTCACAGAGTCATGGTTCCGTCATTCCTCCACGATCGACATCTTCCGCCGTCTGGCAGAGTTGGGCTATAAGGTTATCCTCACCACCGACCACGGCACAATCCGCGTGGATAATCCCATAAAGGTGGTAGGCGACCGAAACACGAACACCAACCTGCGCTATAAGGTAGGAAAAAGCCTGTCGTATAATCCGAAACAGGTATATGAGATGCACGACCCCAAGAGGTTCGGCCTCCCGGCTCCAAACCTCTCGAGCACATTCATCTTTGCCTGCAACGAGGATTTCTTCTCCTACCCGAACAATTACAATTATTATGTGCAATACTACAACGGCACATTCCAGCACGGAGGTATATCCCTTCAGGAAATGCTCGTGCCTCTGGTGACACTCTCACCAAAATAGAAAATGATGCAACCTTAGGTTGCATCATTTTCTATTTTATCATGTCGCATCATGATTTATCATGTTTCATCATGATTCGTCTTGTTTCATCATGATTCGTCTTGTTTCATCATGATTTATCATGTTTCATCATGATTATAAGGTGAAGGGTATATCCACCTCAGCCTGAGCCTCCCCTGCATCAGAAGGAGTCCACTTAGGCATCCCCTTCACCAGACGTATGGCCTCAGCCTCAAGATCGGGGTCAACCATACGCTTGATCTTGATATTGCCGATCGAGCCGTCAGCCTTGACCGTGAATATAACCGCCACTACACCCTCTATGCCGTTATCCTTTGCAGAGGAGGGATATTGCAGGTTTTCCGTTATGTAGGTCTGAAGAGCAGCGTCGCCGCCTGGGAAAGACGGGGCTGTCGCTGCGCTTACACCTAAGTATGAGAATGCAATCATCAAAAGGGCTATAATCTTTTTCATAACTTTCAAGGTTTTATTAATAGTAATTCTCGTTAATTAATGAAGCGATGCCGATAGAGGCTCACGGATTCTCCCGTTTTCACCGCTCCGTTTAATTTTTTGACAAAATTAGTTTAAAAAAGATTAATATGAAAAAACTTCTTCTCATATTTTCGTTTTCCCTCTTCGCCTTTGCATCCGGGGCGCTGACACTTCGCGAACGCGTCACAGCACTTGAAAAGGAGGCCGGGGAAGGAAACGCAGAAGCCATGTATCACCTCTCCACCCTCTATGAACACGGCTTCGATTCAATACCGTCTGATTCTCTCCTCTCTCGCAGCCTGCTGGAAAAGTCAGCATTAGCCGGATATGCCCCGGCACAGAATTATCTGGGGTTTAAATTATACCCGGCAGAGAAAGATTCCGCCATCTACTGGCTCACCAAGGCTGCCGATGCCGGCGAGATGAAAGCCGTCAGCAATTTGGCTTATATACTCCTGGAACCCGATTCAACCCTCTCACCCAAACTACGCAGCGCACGCGATTCTCAGGCAGTCACACTCCTCACCAAAGCCTCCGAGGCCGGCGTTCCGACAGCCATGGCCTCGCTTGCCGACCTTTACCGTGAAGGACGCGGTGTGGAGAAAGACACCCTGCAGGCCGAACTCCTCTACCTCGATGCCGTGAGTGCCGGGCTCAGCGACGCAGAGATGAAACTTCTCTCAATGAGCCATTCCCGATATTCCACCCTATCACCCGAACAAGCGCTTGAAGAGGGTTTGCGGGCGGCCCGGTCAGAAGCGCACACCGTAGCTTTCAATCTGTACCGCAGGGCGGTTGAGGGTAACATCCCTCGTGCTCACACCCTCCTTGCCGATGCCTATTCCTCGGCCAAAGGCACAGACTACAGTCACGACCTTGCCCTGCGTCACTACGCCATGGGGGCCATGGCAGGCGACCCCTCGGCACAATTCATTCTTGCCGAGCTTTTGGAGATTTTCCCCGATGCCCTCAACTCTCTCTCCGGCAATGACGAGATGCCGGCAGAAATCCTAAACCGGATTAACACCCATAATGATTATTCCTCCCCTCAATATTGGTATTCCCTCGCCTCCCAAAACGGAATAACCTCCGCCCGCGATGCCTTCCGCCGCCTCTTCGGAAATGAATGATAAATAATGAATGATTGAAAAGGACGCACCATGGTGCGTCCCTACGTATATTCATGAAGGCATAAACTCAAACGTTTATTGATTCGAGCATTTGGAATCAAGCAAACAATTTTATATCTTACAAAGCTATTTTGGCAACCCGTGATCCTCTCTTTACAATATATACTCCTGGAGTAGTGGGCATGGCTATCTTTGTGCCCTGAAGAGTGTAATATTCAGTAGGAGTGTTGTCCTGCTCAATGATTTCAAAAATGGCTGATGGATCATACTTGGACAAATCGAAGGTGTTTTTTGAGGTCCAGTCGCTCTCCAAGAAATCTTCGGTGCCACGTGGCACAGCCTTTATCCGGTATTCATACAAGCCTCCCTCCTTGAGATTGGATAGGGTATGGCTCATATCTTCAATCCCCTCTATCAGGATAACCTCACCACCATCTCCGGTAATCCCTCCGTAGGCTTTGGTATCACCGTTATAGATATCAACCCTACTCAAATAGATCCTCTTCTTAGGGCCTTCAATACCGATCGACACGGAATTCATTTCATTCGCCCGGCCTTGCAATACAACCTCGTAATCCCGGCTTTCGGAAGTCAGAGGGACTGTAAGCTCTTCCAACGCTTCGCCTCCGCTCTTAACTGTCACAATGGCCACGCCTACATCGTTATTATAGCTTTTAGCATTGAACACCACACTCACCTTTCCGCTATCACCACATTCAAATTCAGGGGAGGTGGCACAGCCACCCTGACGTGAAGAACCGAGACGCAACCCATCCTCCTCAATCGCACCATAATCATCTATGGTCCAACCGTGTTCATTATTCTCGAATACGGTATGCGAAATAAGGTCAGGACAATTCCGGTCGCGTTCCTTGAGTTCGATTGTGAAAGTTGCGTCACACTCCAAATCGGCATCCCAATTAAGGGTGGCCGAAATCGGTGAACTTATCACAACATCCTTCACCTCCGGTGTAAATAGCTTTGCGGCCATCCCTTTCATCAACCAGAAAGAAAGGGTGCCATCATCGTTAAGCGAGATTTCGGTGACAGGTTTCCCAAGCTTCTCACCGGTGTTTACCCTCTGGGAAGGTGAGGAGGAATCAGTGAAGGCATCATTGCCGTTGTATGGCCACAGATCTCCTTTGGCATCATTTGCATCAAAACTATATTCAGTCTGTTTAAGACGATTGTCTGCAGGCACGGGAGTCATGCGCTGCAGGCTGTAATTATTCACGGTATTGACATCCCAGGCATTTTTGTCATACGTTACATGCGTAATCAGCATTCCGTCGGCCGGGATATATGCGTCCCATCCCTGCCTCTGTCGGTTTTCAAGGATGAAATACTCATTCTCATCAAGCGGATTCGTAAGCTTTATTGCTTTGTCGGTTTCCAGATTCTTCTGATTCAGCACCGGAAGGGTGTATTCCCTGTTGGCTCTCCCCTCCTCGATCTCAATCCAGCCCATGAAAGCCTTCTCGTATGCGCTGTAACCGATAGGGGTGTAGGAATCATTGTTATAGGAACCGCTGTCCATCAGCGACCACGGACCCATCCCGTAAAATACATATTTTGTATCATAGAAATCCGGCAAACCGAGGCAGTGGGAAAATTCGTGGCAGAAAGTTCCGATTCCGGCAATCTTGCCTAAGTCCTGGCCGTTAAGCTCATTGAAAACAGCAAATTTATTAACCTTTGTGTCGTCAAGGAGAAGAGCTTTCCCATGGTCGGATGCCGAGAGAGTCCATTGGGCAGGCCAGATTGCATTCTGCGCATCCGGATCTGTGGAAGAAGCCTCCCCGTCGCCGGCGTAGAGGACAATCAGCACATCGCACTCCCCATCGCCATTATTGTCATAGAGGCTGTAGTCGATATCGCCATCAAGACCTACTGCACCCTCTGCAACCATATTTCCAAGATTCTTATCGCTGCCGAAGGCATTGTTTCCTCCGTAATATGCACGTTGCTCAGAGAGTGTGTAGGGGCCATAAAGGTCAAACTGTGGAGTAAATTTTCCATTTGACTGGTCGGCAAAATATTGAAACGCACTATTTTCACCCTCGGCAAAGAATTTCCTGAATGTTGCTATCGGGTCTGCATCCTTAAACCTCTTATCCTGATATTCAACCAACAGAATGGGAACACGAGGGGAACCGTTGTTGGCCACCTCAGGTTCCGAGGTTGCACGTGTGGTGACGCTGTTTACCCTGCGCTTAGAAATCTGATCCCGGTTGCTGCTAACCAATTCTTCAAATGAAAGTGACTTGGCCTCCTTTTGAAGGAAATTCAATTCAGCTTCACTCCTTGACTCGGGATTATGAGCCTTGACCCGGGGAGATGCATTTACCGGACGATAATAAAAATCTCCTTTCGCATCGCGAACCACCGCCAGACCGTCAGAGGTGAGATAAGTATGGAAATGCTCATCGCCCACAAGCATAACGTTTATTTCCGTGCCATCGCTCTGTGCGTATGTGCGCAAGCCGCGCTTGGCCGGTATGGCCACTGCGCTCAGACACGTCGCAACCGCCAGCCCTGTCAATAGTATTGTTTTAAGATTCATTGTCATTTTAACGCATTGTTATTAGCAAGTCGCACTTCCGAAGAATCACTCTCCAGAAGTGCGATACTAACCAATTAATTACTACATTTATTATTTACATATATGACATTTATCGATTTAGCACTTTCTTTCCATCACGGATGATGATGCCTTTGGTATCGGGAGCCACGCGGCGTCCCATAAGATCGAAGGAGATTCCTTCAAGCTTTTTCGGGCCATCATAAAATGCCTCATCCACTCCGGCTACCGCAGCCGCGTTCATACGATATACGGGTGATGACTCACCTGTATCGTAAGTGGCGGAAACGCCATACCAATGCATGTCGGCATTGTTGAGGCCGTTGAAGCTATAAGCCTTGGCATCGGCACCCTTTGTGGCAACCACATCTCCATCAAGGTAGAGATTATATCCACTCAAGATATTGGGACGCGGAGTGTATGTGACGGCATCTATCATCATACCGAACACATCCTCAGAAGTGTGACGTATAGCGAAGTATTTAGTTCCTGCAGGGAGTTCAACTTCAAACTCTCTCCATCTGATTTCTGTGGCCTGACCACGTTTGAGCAACGTGAAATCACCAACATTGTCTCCGGTTGTCGAAACAAGCACCTCGAATGTCTCATCACCATACTGAGTATTGATTGCATTATACATGAAATTCAATACCTGCTCCTCACCTGAAAGTTCAGGAGATATGAGCCAGTTGTCGGCCGGTGAACCATCGTTCGGACACCACGCAATCATATATTGCTCGCCATCGAACGCCTTATACTCATTATAATCGTCAAGGAATGACTCGCTCACCTTACCGGGGTTGAACACCTGCCAAGCCGAAGGTTCACCGTTAGCAGGAAGAGATGCTGTCTGGAAGGAATAGGTGGTCATGGCGTCGCCGTCATATACTTTCCAGTTGCCGAATTCTCCTTTCTCCTTTACAAGATTTCCTAAACTGAATGCAGGGAAACGACCATCCTCAAAACTCTCCTCTATTTCCCCGGATGTGCCTTCAGGCTCCTTCCACGTGATATCTGCACCGCCCGCACTCTCACTCATGGTCAATTCTGAAGGCTGAGGCAGATAATTCTTGCTTACTGTGGTATGAGCGAAACTTATATTGTTATCGCTGTTCTCATCTCCATCAAGGACAACCTCTGCCATCACCTCTCGGTCACCCTCTGTGCCTGTGACAATGAAAGGAAGGGTCAGCTCATGGCTGTATGTGCCGAAAGACTCTATCTTTTGGTTTACAGTCTCCTCCCCTCTTGGTTCTCCTCTATAGAGGAAACGCACTGAGAAATTCTCTACAGGCTCGAGTCCCTCATTGCCAATGAGCAGGGTTGCAGGGGTCTTGTTAATACCATAATCCGACACGGGAGGCAACTGAAGAATCAACGACAGGTCTTTATTCTTAATATCATAAAGCTTGATATTATCGAAAAGATATGCACCTACATTCTTGAAGTCGCAGCAAATTCGGAATTTGATATATCTTTCCTTAGCAAAATCTTTAAGGCTCACCGAATATTTCTGATAGCTGTTCCCCGGAGTGAACTCGGCTACTTTCGCAGTTTCTCCATTTGGGCGTTCCACCTCAACATAGATACTGTTGGACGCACCCTGCACTGACTTGGAATCAAAAGTGAGGGTAGGATTAGTGGCAGTGGAAATATCAATCTTTCCGGCGGTGAGATATCCGGTGGCGTTGGCGGCCTCAGCATAGAATATCAAGGCAAGCTTATCACCGTCGGATGCATCCTCGCTTAGGCCAAGGATTGTGGTTTTGGGAGCTGAAACACCATAAGACCATGTTGAGTTCTGAAAGCCATTCTCTGCCACATGCTCCTCGAACGGAATAGAAAGAGGCTTGCCCACATAATGCGACGCCATTGTGTAGTCGCCTGTTCCGCCGGCAGTAACCGGAATCACTACGAAATATTTGCGCTGCTGAGTGCCTTCGTCATTCTTGTATGGGAATGATCCTTTAGTTTCACCGGTCACAGTGGCAACCAACTCATCGATTGCCAAGCCACCGGCTTCAGTGGTGGTAGTGGTGAAAAGGAAATATTTAGTGGTGGCCGGATTAACCCTCTGACCATTCACTCCGACTGTTGCAACGGGATCCCACGACATTGTGATTGTGTTGGCATCAGGTTCGGAATAGGTTACGTTGGTCACAGCCTTTGGCACATCAACACCTACAAATACATCCAGTTCTGCAATCTCACCCTGTCCGTTTTCCGAATAGGTGAGAACCTGATAATTGTTCGTTCCATTAGGGATGGATCCATCATCCGTATGACTTAACGCGGTGCCGGGAGCCACATCCTCATACGTCTTGATAACTTCGCCATTGCGACGAAGCTCAACTCTTTTCAGGTTTCCGCTAAGGGTCTGGCCACCTATTGTCTTGGAAGGAGCCGTGAAATCTACTTTCACTACCAGCATGCCGCTTTCGTCGGCCGTTGCAGTAAAAGGCGAAGCCTTTGCCGGAGCAGTAGCCTTGGGTATTACCTCCAGTCTTATCTGTTTCACATCGAGCTCGCCGCGATATGCATCACTCACACAATGCACGCCAAGGTTGTAATCACCTGTCTTATCAACAGTGATACCCTCATTTGTGTAGTCATTGAATGTTCCGCCACGGACAGTCTTACGGTTCATCACCCTCTTGCCGCTGTTCATGGCATCGACAGTGACACCTTGTCCGAGATACACCTCAAACTTCTCCTCATAGTCACCGTAATAAGTGCTCTTGAAGTTCTTGCAGTTAACTGTGAGCTTGTACTCATTGCCCTCCTCCAGATGGATTGCAGGAGAGATAAGCCAGTCATCGGCGTTGTTTTCACCGCTATATGAGTAACGGGCGGTCTGCTTCTCGTCATTGTAATACCAGGTGCAGGGCTTTCCACTGCTCTTATTGTCGTTGTTGGCATTTATGACTGTAAACTCATCGAACATCTCCTGAGTAGGGAAGGTAGCCAGATATGGAATAACTTTCACCTCTGAGGAACGAGTGGAGTGTGCTTTAACATTATTTGAATGCAGACCCTTGGGTGAAGTTTCCAGAACCGGCTCCTCTGCCATAAATTTCGGTGCCGGCGATTCCTTCTGCATTCCTGCATAAAGCCCTGCCGACGTTAACGCCGCAAGACCTAATGCACAAGCTAAAATCGTTTTCATTCTATTATTAAGTTATTAAGGTTTTATTTGAAAATTATTTTCTTTCCGTTCTGAATATAGATAGAGCCTTTCTGAGGAGTTGTCACGCGGTTACCCATAAGGTCATAGATAACTGTATTCTCTGCGTTTTCCTCAGCGAAAATTGAGTTCACGCCGGATGCCTGATCCACCTTCAGACCATACATATAATACTCAATTGCTACAGTAGGATTATTGTTGCAATAAATGCCTATGTTATAGTTGCCCGGTTCCTGAATCCTAATTTCAAAATTCTTATCCTGCGGGCTGAATGTAGTGAGGTCATCGCGTGTCAAAACACCGATACGTGCCTCGCGCGAGTCGGGTGTATTGTCCTTCATAAGCCAGAACTCAAGATTGCCATGATAGCCGTAACCTGTCCAAACCATAGGGTAAGTGCCGGCAACCGGGAAGTTCAAGGCCGGAGAGATCACCCAGTCATCCTCGACAGTATCATTTCTGCTGTTAGGATAATAGATGTAGTAAGTGCCGTAGCCACCTTCCCACTGTTTCCATGTCAAGCCGTCACCATTGGCGTCAACAAATGTCCAGAGATAATCCACCGCCTCTGAGTTAGTGAAATCTGATTCGAAAGGAAGGGGAAGTGAAGAAAGCTTGCCTACATAATGAGTGGTAACGGTAGCCGGCGCCCCTTCTGCCTGTGCCACAGCAGCCACTGAATAGTCGTAATATCCGGGCTCTGTGATGGATTCATCAATGTAGCTCGTGGCATCTCCCGCAAGGGTGGCTATAAGTTCTTCATTACGGTAAATCTTCACAGCCGTGAGGTCCGACGGTTTTAGTGCGCCCTCAGTATCATCTGTTGTAGGCAATACCCAGGTTAGGGTAACCTTCATCTCCTCGCCTTCGTTGGTGGCTGTGAGGTCGGTGATGATAGAGGGGGTGAGCTTATAATCAACAATCTCAAATCCTGTGAGGAAAAGACGGTAGCCTGTCACCGGCGAATAGACATGGAAACCGAAATTGAATTCCCCTGTCTTTTCAGAAGTGATCGCCACACTCTTCTTCTCAAAGTTGGTATAGTTCATATATTTGGAAACGCCGAAGAGTTGCTTTGCTTCTGGAGATTTCATGGCTTCAAGAGTGGCGCCCTCGCCCATGACCACTTCGTAAGATTCGCTGAAACCATCTGTCATGACAAGCCAGGATACCTTGTACATCTTTCCTTCCTCAAGATAGATTGCCGGCGAAACCAACCAGTCATCGGCTGGTATTGGTGATTCCAATGATCGTTCATATAAGGCACCCACACCAAATTCTGTTTTCTTGAAAGCATCACGGTCTGAATAAGACCATTTTTTACTGTCTTCATTTGCATTGATAACAGTCCATTCCTTATCAAGTCCTCTTGAGTCCTCATTACCGATTGCGGATACGTAAGGCACGAGATGTTGTGCCTGTCCCGAGATTGCGAAAGCTGCAAGAGCGAGCGCACTGATTAGAGTAGATTTAATTTTCATGAGTGTTTAGTTTTTATTTTATTACACTTGTTACTTTTTCCCTCCCCGGGCCTCCGCGACCCGGGGAGGAGAGTTTTGAATGGTTGGTTTTCTTATTTAATCATTACTGCTTTTCCATTTATCACATAGATTCCGTGGCGCGGATAAGCAACCTTTCTTCCGTTCAGGTCATAAACAGCGTCGGGAATGATATCTTCTGTGATTATTTCAAAAATTGCGGATGTGTTTTCTTTCTCTTTGATGAAGGCACTCATTGAAGCGTAGGAAGGAAGATAAGCCGTGTTGTCGGGCATTGTTATCCCTTCGGTAAGCTTATAGAAACCCATACCTTCCGTGCCGTTCCGATATACGAAGGCTCCTGCCGTAACAGGCACTCCGGTAATGGCAGACTTGAGTTGGTTGCCGGAAACTGTCTCTGCATCATCGCAATAAGCCACCTCATATTCACCGGCCTCTGCTTTGATAAGGATTCCGGTTGAGGCAGGAACTTTCTCAATTTCCTTGCATGAGTAAGTTCCCTCTTCCACCTTATCTATAATATAGGCGGTGATTCCCTCTGCCGATGAGAAATCAAGACCACGGTCAAGGCTGTAGGTCATCGAGCCGTTCTCTCCTACCGTGATGGTCTGGGTGGATTTTATCACAGGGCCTCCATCTGCTGATATGAAATTTACATTTCCTATAGAGGAGCGGAGATAGCCCGATCCGGCAGGAAGCGTTGCAGCCTCTTCCGTTCTGTAGAAACCCATCCCCTTATCGCCATCACGATAGATGAAATCGCCGGCTGACAGATTCTGTCCGTTTATGGCACCCACTATCACGTTCCCTTCCAGAGCAGATGCTGTGGTGATATAAGGAATCCTGTATTCTCCGGCCTCGCCCTTCAGGATAACACCTGCCGATGCCGGAACCTGCGCCACTTCGTTGATGGTTAGGATATCATCCTCAACTGTGGCATAATATGCTTTAACCCCGGCAACAGCCGTGAAATCGAGAGCATCTTTGCTGCTGAATGCCATTGAGCCTTCTGCCGGTATAGTGATGGTCTGATAGATGTCATCTTCCGTAATCTCCGACACGCTGAAGGCATTGATGGTATAGGGGGATGCCGCACTGGGGCTATTATAGCATCTTATGCCTATGTAATAGTTACCAGCCTCTGCAACAGTGAAGTCCATCTTCTTCTCCACAGTGCTGTAACCCGTCAATTCCGCCTGCCCTATCTCAACAGCATCATCCGATGTCATGGCGGCAACGGTGTTGGCGTCGCCAAACGCGAAGAGCAGCTTTCCGTTGTAGCAACTTCCTTTCCATGTCAAACGATAGGTTCCGGCCTTCTCGAACGATAGTTCGGGACTGATCAGCCAGTCATCTTCGGTTATGGCCGATGAATAGTTTTCAAATTTGAATGAGGAGCCGTCGAACTTCCACCCTGTTCCATCCTCATTATTATCTATGGTGGTCCAGAAAGCTTCGGTCATCTTGGCATCGGAAAAGTCTGCGGTGTAGGGTATGGTGTAAGGCTTCATCTCCCCCACGAATGGAGTCTCGACAACAGCCGAGGCTCCCTCTCTTGTCCCGACAGCGGCTACGGTATAGGTATAGAACCCTGATGCCGGCACATTATCTGTATAGCTTGTGGCGGCGCCCTCGGTGGTCTTGACAAGTTCCTCTCCTCTCCAGATCTTTACCGCGCTGATATCCTCAACGTTCAAGGGCTTGCCTGCCTCATCCTTCTCAGGGAGCTTCCACGAGAGGTCAACCTTAAGTTCGGTTCCGACAGGGGTGGCCGTCAGGTCGGTGATTGCTCCGGGGATTACTATGCTTTCACTCCCCTCCACGATTTCAAATTTCGTAAGGAAAAGATTTCCTCCCTGGGCTTTGATACTGTTAAACCAGAAGCCGAAACGGTATTCGCCCGTTGCCTCCGGCTGGAAGCTATAGATTGATTGTTTGATTGTGTTCTTTTCAGTAGTCACTTCCCCGATAGTCTCACCCTCATCAAGCCGTGCATCGAGCACCTCCGGATAGGTGAGGTTTTCATTCTCCTCCTGCATCTTCAGGAAATCCTCTTCGCTTACATTAGGGGCTATCATTGTCTTATAGCTCATGGAATAACTCGATGAATAGCTATACCAGGAGATATTGTAGGTCTTACCCGCCTCGAGGGTTATGGGGGGTGAGATCAACCAGTCGTCGGTATTGTAATAAGCGAGCACGTTCAGCATGACACCACCACTTGCACCCACTCCGGTTATATTAGCATTGCGTGCATATTTCCATTCGTTGGTATAAACTGTGACAACACCTTCGCTGCTTACCGATTTCCCTTTATCAGCATCCACTGCTGTCCACGCCGGGTCTATCTTTCCTACCGAACCTGCGGCACTCGTAGATGAAGATTCCGGTATGCCTAAATCAGATGAATAGGGCACAGTCACAGCTTTCTGCGTCTGCGAAAATGCTGCCATAGCCGTTGCAACTGAAACAAAAGTCAAAAGTAATCTTTTTCTCATCATACATTAATATTAGGGTTGCAAATAATTTAATCTTAAAGGATTTTTCTCATATTTTCTAAAATTCACTTACAATATGATTTCTCCAAAAATTAAATTTTTTCTTGCCACAAATATAATCAACAATGAAGCTTTGCGTTAGTTTTTCATAACCAAAGTAAACTACAATTATATGCCGACACACCATTTAATGAACTACATCGACATATCTAAATAGCTAATAATTAATGATTTATTTTTTAATATTGAACTACATATCGCTTCATATCTGTCAGTTGACGAAAATATAGTCAGGGCCTTAGCAATAGTTTCTCCATCGTACATATCGATCGGGTAGAAACGGTTTTCAGATACAATGTTTAGCAGTGTTTATCAGTAGTAGGCTTCGCAAGCTATAAAATATTAACGCAATGACAGGCTGAGATATTATTCAATTTCGTTATTGCATTTATGAGCGATTTCTCATCATATCGAATGCATACCCCATATAAAAAATAAACGGGGGTATGCCTAAACACACCCCCGTTCTCAATTCCATACCAATCACCAGTGAGACAAATGGTTAATATGGACTATCGAAATATTTATTTAACTATGACTGTTCTACCATCTATAATATAGATTCCGCGTTCAGGGTAGGAAACCTTTCTTCCGCTAAGGTCATAGACAGCCTTCGGCAGCGAAGCCTCGGTGGATATTTCAGATACCACCGTAGTAATGTCGTTCGTTTCCTTGATGAACTCGCTCTCGGAAACTTCACCCGGCAGATACACACTGTTTTCAGGCAATGTCGTAGCTTCGGTGAGCTTATAAAAGCCCAAGCCGTCCTGGCCGTTCTGATAGACAAATGAGCCAGGTAAAACACGCACACCTGGGGTGACAATTTCGAGCAAGTTATTGTCAACCTCCTCCGCATCATCACAATAAGCCACCTCATATTCACCTGCTTTTGCCTTGATAATGATTCCTGTTGATGCCGGAACCTTCTCTATCTCCTTGACCGTATAGAAATCTCCATCAATCTTATCCACTATATATGCCTTGATTCCCTCTGCTGATGAGAAATCGAGCCCACGGTTCAGGCCATAGGTCATCGAACCATCCTCTCCTACGGTAATGATTTGGGTGGTCTTCACCGTGCTTCCACCATCTTCTGAGATAAAGCTTACATCGCCGATAGTGTCAGGGAGATAACCTGAGCCAGCCGGTACTTCTGTTGCGTCATCTGTTTTATAGAAACCCATCCCCTCTTTACCGTTGCCATAAATATATGCTCCGGCTGAAACTTTCTGACCTTTTACTGCGGCCTTGATCACATTTCCTTCAATCGCTTCCGCATTAGAAATGTAGGGAACCTTATATTCACCTGAGTCTCCCTTAAGTATTACACCTGTTGATGCAGGAACTGATTCAACTTCTTCAATTGAAAGCATATTGTCTTCAACTTTGGCAATGTAGGCAGAAAGACCGTCAACCTCACCGAATCCGAGAGCATCCTTGCTGCTGAATACAATCGAGCCCTCTTCGGGGATTGTGATTGTCTGGTAAAGGTCCTCTTCAGAAAGCTCAGTCACGCTGAAACCTTTCGTATAATAAGAGGCACCTCCTGAAGGATCCTTATCACATTTGATTCCTATATAATAAGTGCCGGGAACGGTAACCTGAAAATCAAATTTCTTCTCAACATCACTATAACCCGAGAGTTCAGCAACACCTATTTCCAGAGCATTTTCTCCGGTCATTCCGGCAACTGTGTTTGCATCACCAAGCACAAACAGGAGGGAGCCATTAGCACATTGACCTTTCCAAGCCATTCTATAGATACCCTCATTTTCAAAAGCCAAGGCTGGAGTGATGAGCCAGTCATCCTCGGTGATACTTGTAGAGTAGTTTTCAAACACAAAATATGTGTCTCCATACTGGTTGTAATATTTCCATCCCTTCCCATCTTCGTTACTATCAATAGTGGTCCAGAAGGCCTCCGTCATCTTGGCATCGGAGAAGTCTGCTGTATAAGGAATGGGATAAGGTTTCTTTTCACCTACATAAGAGGTGGTAACAGTTGCTGCTTCACCCTCCTCATCATCGCCAACGGCCGCCACTTTATAAGTGTAGAAACCTGCAGCCGGAACGTTGTCGGTATAGGAAGTGGCGGTGCCGTCGAGTGTTTCTATTAGTTCTTCGCCACGCCATAATTTCACTGCAGTTATCGCTGAAGGCTCAATAGCATTGCCTTTGGCATCAGTTTCCGGAAGCTTCCATGTGAGGTCAACCTTTAGCTCCTCTCCTACAGGAGTTGCGGTGAAATCGGTAATCGCTCCGGGCGTAACTTTCTCATCAGGAATCTCAGGGCTCTCTCCATCCTCGACAATCTGAAATTTAGTGATACAAAGCATGCCTGCTGCCGTCGGGTTTTTAGTGAAGGCCCAGAATCCAAAACGGTAATCTCCTGTCTTTTCCGGGCTATAAGTAAATTCAGATAGCTGCATACTATTCTTTACAGTTGTAACTTCTCCGACCAATTTTCCTTCGTCGAGACGAGCATCAAGAGCCTGTGGATATGTAATATCCGCATTTTCCTCCTGCATTGTTGCAAACTCGGCATCAGTGACATTTTCAGACATCATAGCCTTATAGCTACATGCAGCTGCTGTAGAATAGCTATACCAGGAAATTTTGTAGTTCTTACCCTCCTCAAGAGAGATTGCAGGCGAAATCAACCAGTCATCACCTTTAAAATAAGCAATAGTTTTAAGCGATACACCTCCTTGAGCATCAACACCGGTTATGTATGTATTTCTTGCATACGTCCATGCATTGGTGTTGGTTCCGCTTCCTGTATCCGCATCCACTGCCGTCCAAGCAGGATCGATGTTGCCCGTTGCTGTAGAACTTGCACTCGGAATACCCAAATCAGATGAATAAGGAACAGTCACCACCTCACCCGTCTGCGCGATTCCCGTCATTGCCGTAGCAATGAAAACAATAGTCGAAAGTAGTCTTTTTCTCATCATATATTTTTGTGGTTATGGTTGTTAGCTCCATCAAGGATAAATAATCGAAAAATAATATTCCGCCTTTTTTCCTGCCACAAATATAATTAATAATGATTCGGAGACCCTGATTCAACGAATTTATACAAACTACAATTCCCTATACTTCCCCTAATAATGAACTACTCACAATAATGCAGGTATTTATTAACCAATGGTTTAACATTTACACTTGAACTACATCGCGGTCAACTCCGCATTCATCTCCGTATCGCTTGCATAGCCTAAATCTTTCCTGAGACGGAATCTCGACACGCTCACCGTCTTCACCTGATTCCCGGTGATTCGGGCTATCTCCCGGGTAGAAAATCCGAGGTGGATATAGAGGGCAAGGCGTTTCTCGTTGTCGCTTAGGTTGGCGTTACGTTTCGCGAGGTTGTCAAAAAAATCCTTGTATTCGTTCCATACTTCATCCATCATGCGGGCATCGTCGTCGTCCTGGCCTTGCGTTATCTTCGCACTTATCTTTTTCAGATGTCCCGGAAGATCGGCAGAACGCATCTTATATCCCTCACGCACCATCTCCTTGATTCGGTCGAGAAACTCATTGCGCGCGGTGAACATCACCTTCCACCTTGTGGAATCCATCAAAAACTGCCTTGAACGTTCGCTCTCACTCTGTAGCTCATTGTGAAGGGATACGTTCTCCTGGCTCACCCGGTCCTTATCCTGCTTAACATCCGTAAGGTCGTTGCTGAGCGCGTCAAGCTGACGGGCGTAGGTCTTTATCTTCTTACCTGATAATTTCTTTTGCTTGATATGTCTTCGTCTGAAAACGATGAAGAGAACCACCGACCCGAGCGTGATGAGGCTCAGGATCCATATATAGATTCTCCTTATGTTGCGGTCGGCAATCCTTTCCGAGCGGTACTTGTCACTTAAGGCCACAAGGTCATGACCCAATTTCCAGTGTTCCTTATGAAGCTCCTTCTGATGTGAGTTACGTCGCTCCTTCTGATATAGATAGGCATTCATGGTGTCGTAGGCACGGCCATACTCACCAAGCCCGGCATAGCAGTCACTGCGGACAAGAAGATAATCGCACATCGTCCCGGTAAGGTCCACCACACTGTCAGGGTCGAGATAATTCCGCGCAAACCGCTCGGCATTCTCTATCTCTATCAACGCTTTCTGATATTCGGTGTTGCGGTATTCCATTCTCGATTTCACCATCAGCAAGGAGTAAATGGCTGAACCGTTCTCGCTCTCCATAGCCAACTTCAGGCCCTCATCATATAATGAATCGGTATTTTCTCCCTGGATGTTGAGATTGCAGATACGGCTTATCAGCTCTGCCGAAGTGCGTTTGTCGCCAAGGGCACTGGAAATGTCGAGAGCCTTCTTATAATTTGAATAAGCCCTTGCCTCTCTTCCGGTGTGCTGATAAATTTCGCCCAAGTAGGTCTGGATGGTACTAAGCAATAACTGTTGGGGCACATTTTTCTCCATTCTTGCCACCTTCCCTTCTATCTCATTGAGGGTCTTTTCCGACTCTTTATGGAATCCGTTATGAAAATCGGCGACCGCGCGCGTGGCCTCGGTGAAAACTTTCACCTTCTCCTCCTCATCGGTCAGAAAATAGGAGGAGCTGCGGAGAATGTCTGAACTTATATCGTAAAACCCCAAAGCCTGAAGGTAAGTTCCATAGCGTGTCAACAGACGGGCAAGAACATCCGGGCGGTCATTTTCACGGCACCAGTCGTAAATCTCCATAACTCTTTTACGCATCTCGGCGGGAGGGATGGGATGCTCAGCATTTATGGCCTGCAGTTTCTCCTGCATGGCACGAGGCACCTCCGCATGCAACTGCAGGGTGATGACCGCTAACATCACCATTAAAAGAATCCTGAATTTATTTAAACAAATCCTGAATTTATTCATATCGAAGAAGAGGGTAATCCACGAAATATTCTGAAATATTATTTCCTGAAATATTATAAGTATATTCCTATCTATTAACGAGCTTGCACCATATTTTATTTTTGGCCAGACCCCTGTTTTCTATAAAAGAGAAGCCACAGCGGAATAAACTTCCACTGTGGCCTCCCTACTTTTAAATTATTTGGTAGCTTATGATTTTTTCAATCATTCTCTGAAGAGGTTATTTCACTATCACCTTGGCTGTGGCTTTGCCACCCTTAACCATATAGACACCGGGGGCTACCTCCACCTTGAGGGTCGAGACGGGAACTCCGTTATAGACCACGTGGCCGTCGATGCTGAAGATTGATACCTCCTCTCCTGCAACGTTTGCCACATAGATGGCTGAATCCTTGGTATAAACTTTCAATGCCTGAACGTTAACACCTCCTATGCCGGAGAGGTCAACCTTGGCCACGTTTGATGCGCGTGATTCTCCCTTGTCGAACACGGCTGTCACACGGTAGCCCTCCTCTGCAGGCGTTGCGTTCTCAAGATATGTCAGGTCGGCAACCGGCTCTGCATTCACTTTCTCTTTGCCACGATATACGTTGTAACCGAGAAGTTTGGCAAGGTTGATCGGACCGTTCTTGGTGGTCATGGTCACGTCGTCAACGAAGAAGAGGAACTTGTTGACCGAAACGCAACGGATGGCGAAATATTTCGAACCGGCAGGAAGTTCGGCGGTGAACTGAGTCCATGTCGTTGGCACATTCCTGTGGGTTGAGATGAGTTCGAAGTCGTTCACATCGGTTCCCTTGTCGGATACGAGCAGTTCGAATGTCTCAAGAGCCGTGGGGGAATAACTGCGGGCATAGAGGCTCACTGTCTGGGCCGCTCCCGTGAGTTCGGGCGAGATCATCCAGTCGTCCAGCGTGGTGCCGGTGTCGCCGTAAGGATAGACAGCCGTCATGAACTTATGGCCTGAATATGCCTCGAAGCCTTTCTCATAGCCCACGGGGATTGTCTCGGAGTCGCCATTGTCGAATACGAAGAACGAAACCGGTGTGTAACCGAACGGGAAGAAGAAGTTCTCGAACATGCCGGGCTTGTGGCCGTCGCCGTCGTAGAGTGTCCACTCGCCAACGCTCTCACGCTCCCAGGATGGATAACTTTCGAAGTTGTCGGTCGTGGCAACCGGAGTGACGTGAGTCTCGGCCACCTCTTCCCATCCAAGTTTAACGCCTTCGGCTGTCTTCTCTGCCTTGAGGTTAGCCGGAACGGGATAGTCGGGGAAGACAACGGTGCATACCAGTGTGGGGGTCTGGTCGTCAACTGAACTTTCATCCTTGTCATACTTCACGACTGCATAAAATTCCACTTCATCATTCTCGAGAACGGAGAAGCCCTGGTTGAAGCGAACCTTTGCGCTTTCACCCGGAAGGAGAGCCTTACCCTCGGCAGTGCCTGCAAGTTCACCGTCGCGGTAGAGTTCAACGGTGTAACCTTCCGCTTTCTGAGTGCCATAGTTCACCACGAGCACATTGAAGGCATTGGTGCTTCCTGCATTCTGGAGGCTTCCGGCCTGGATTTCCTTGGCCATAAGGTTATTGTCGAGCACGTTATACACGCGGAAGTTGTCGAAGAACTCACGCGACATGCCGTTGCAGACCACGTTGATCTCAAGACAGATCTCCTGACCTGCAAATTCATCGAGAGGAACAGTTATCTCTTCCCAATCGCCTACCTTGAGGATATCCTCGTAGCCGTAGAAAGTCTTGATTGTTTTCTCTTCACCGTCGGCGGTGACTGCAAGCACGTTGATTTCATTGGTGTCGTCCACGTGGGTCACGTAATGCCAGAAGGAGAAGGTGGGGTGCTTACCATCGTTGATTGCGATGCGGCCTGTGCGGAAACCTGACTTGCCGTTCATGGCCTTAGCCTGATATCCCACAAAACCGTTGTCGCCATCCTGAGAGCCCACGTAAGTCTGTGAATTTTCAAACGACTTGTCGTTATAATAGCCCCAGTAGCTGTATTCCTCTTCGTCATACTGTGTCATTCCGCACGCCGTGTGAGCAGGCGCATTGTTGGGGAAGGATTCCTCAAATGGCATCTCATAGGCTTTTCCCACCGCCACAAGGTTAGAAACCGTTAGGCCCGTGCTGCCGGCTTCGGTGTAGGCAATCACAGCGAAGTTCATGATGCGCTGTTCCTCGTTGGCCGGAACGGCGGTATAAACATATTCCGTATCGGCCACGTCGGTAGCCACCTCAATCTGGTTGCCTCGGCGGTCGGTGGTGAGGATGGTGTATTTCACTAATGCCTGATTGAGCTTGTTGCCATCATAATCCACCTCCGACGGCACCCAGCTGATCACTACCTCACCCACATCTTCCGTGATTTCGGCTTTGACGCTTACTGGGGGAAGGGGAACGTTGGGACCCACGTGAACAGTTGTCTCGCTCGGGTTTCCTGCACCGTCGGCGCTGTAAGGAACAACCTTGTATGTGTGTTTCCCAATGGTGAGTTCGGGGTCTTCATCCAAATAAACCACCGGGCGTCCGGGGATGATGTTGTCGGTAAGGGTGGCTATGACCTTGTCATCGCGGCTTATCTCTATCTTCTCGAGCTTGTCGATATAGGCACCCGATGCGGCCTGTGAGGGCGCAGTGAAGGAAACCTTTGCGCTCAGTGCGCCGCCGAAGTCGGGGGTGACAGTGAGGTTGCCGACAGCCACAGGAGTGTCGGCGCTTCTCGGAGCGGAGACCTCGATGTCGTCAACAAAGAGATAGAATTTATACTTGTCGCTTATGGCGTGGATTCCGAAATAATAGACACCGCTCTCCTCCGGAACCACGTATGCGTTCAGCCTGCGCTTATCGGGATTCTGGTTCGTTATGTCGGTAGCCTCTATCAATTTGGTGGTCATACCCTCTACGGTGTTCTCTTTTCCGAAATAAGCTTCCACGCGTTCGGGGTCGCCATAGTTGCTGGCATTGAAGGAGAACTCATACTGCTTTCCTGCCTCCAGATAGATGGGAGGGGTAATGATCCAGTCGTTCTTGGGATTCAGGGAGCTGTACATACAGCTCATCATGCCATCCTTATATCCTGCGGCCCAGAAATAATACCAGGTCTTGCTGTCCTCATCGGCATCGATGATGTTGAAGGCACCCACATGGTCTTCAGTGTCATCCACCTTATTCTGCCCATAGTCGAAAGTTTCGAGATAGGGAGGGATGAAAGCTCCTGTCACCACCTTGTTTGATGATGTGGGGCTGGTGACTGTCTCCCCTACGGTGGCATATACGGTGTAGTAGTAGGGCACCACCTTATCCCCTTCTGGTATATCTTCGGTGAAGGAGGTCTCCTTGTAATTTTCTGCCACTTTCACCTCACCTGGGTAACGTGTCACGGTATATGTCAAGGCATCGGTGTCGATATAGCCGCCGTTAGATCCATGCTCGAGGGCATCCCAGGTTACGATGAACTTGCCGTCAGCCTCCTTGAGGAGTACATTCTTGACAGCCGCCGGAGTGTCGGCGCCCACGAAACGTGTGAGCTTGGCTTTGGCACCGGTACCCTTGTCGTTGCTTGCCACTACGGTGAAGTCGTACATACCGGCTTTCTCGACTGCCACATCGGCAACTGCCTCTGCACCGGCCTCGACATTTCCGCTGGCATAATCCACACCATTGATGCGCACCGTGTAGCCGAGCGTGCCGCTGATTGCAGTGCCGTCGAAAGCGGTGGTGGGGGCTGTGAATCTGATTTTACCGCTCAGCGACGGGCCGTCGAATTCGGCCGACATGTTTTCGGGAGCCGCGGGGGCCTCCATGCTCGACGTGAGCTGCGGAACCCACAATCCTGCCACCTGCTCGCCGCCGGGAAGATCGTAAACCAACGTTGCCTTCGCTGTCTGCGTGTCAATCTCATAGAGCGCGCTCTTGTCGATTCCGGGAGTATATACGTAATAGAGCTTCCCGGAATAAGGGTCAAAAGTGGCGGCCGAGAGATAGGCCGGTTTCAAGCCTGTCTCACCGACGAGAGTCATTTCGCCCGAGGTCTTGTCAACGGTATAGAGCTTGCCGCTCATCTCAATGGCATAAAGCACGCCCTGCGGCGAAACCGCGCAACCGCTCCATGCCGAATTGAGTTTCTTCACCACAGCGCTCTTCCCTGCCTTCGGGTCGAGGATACCGAAGTTCATCACGGTTCCCTGCAGGCTGTAGAAGCAGCCGTAGATGTTCTCGGTGTTGGGGTCGTAAGACATACAGGTTCCCTGTGAACTGAGGTCGCCGTCGGCCACCCCTTCCAGCTCCCAGGTCTCTGCATTGTAGATATATGTGGAGGGAAGCACCGTGGCTCCGTCATAGACAACGTAGCTGTTCACTATCAGTTTCCCGTCGGCATATACCGCTCCGCCGTTGGCATACATGCGAGAGTCGGTATGCTCGGCCTCCAACTTTGTGGGAACAGAATTTGTGGGTAGTGAATAGACTCCGATGTTTGCATTGTAGGAGGGCCATTGTTTTGAAGAGAGCACCACCGCACTCAAAGGGATGCTTGTGGCCGAGGAGGCTTTTGCAGGTGCCTGCTTCGCGGTGGCCTTGCCCATGGTGTAAGTTGCGGCGCGGTCGGCCGGTGCCACATCTCCTTCTTCTGTCTGGTGCATGACAGGGACGGGACGGAAATTCTTGGGAAGTTCATAGCCGGAGCGCGTGGCCTCCTTGCTTCGCTTCTCCACCAGTCCCTCTGCAAATAATACGCCTGTGGTGCCGGTGAGCACGAGGCCCATGGCAAGCGTTTTCAATGTAGTCTTTTGCATGTTGGTTAGTATTTGAATGGATATATTACATTTTTTACAAATTTATGCCATTTTCAATCATTTTTGCTTATCATAGTTTAAGATTTCGTGTGTTTTTTCTTTTTTGTGTGTTTTCCTCTTTATAAATTAGCGTTTATAAATTAGCGGGGACGTTTGAGGCTCTCCCTTTTAAGTTTGCTGAGATATTCGGGGGTGACTCCAAGATAGGAGGCGATGATTTTCTGCGGCACTTTCTCCAGAATTTCCGGACGGTCGGCATAGATGCTCCTGTAGCGCTCGGCAGCCGTGCCGTTGTGGATGGCCTTGTTCTTATGCTCTTGATAGAAAAGCTCGCCGTATGCATAGTCGAGCATCCAGAGGGCAAGGTCTTTGCTCTCGTTGATGGCCTTGCGGAAGGCTTCGCGCTTTATCACCAGCACCTCGCTCTCACAACAAGCCTCCACCTGATAATAGGAGGGCAGATCCATCACGAAGGAATGTTTCGACATGAACACCGTGCCGGCAAGGGCGAACCCGAATGTGCGCTCGCGGTCGCCGTTCATGTCAACAAAACGTATAATCCCCGACTCGACGATAAACACATCAGGTACCATCTCTCCCACCCCGATCATCACATCGCCACGGGAGTAGCTCACCTCCTGGCCGAAATCTATCAATAGGTCGATGGCATCATTGGCCGGCAGATAACCAAGCTCATTTTTTAGAAGCACTTTGAGTTTTTCCCTGTCCATATAGATTCCTTAATGTAACGATTTATACATTTTTGGTTAACGTCTCTCTCTTATTCAAAATTATATATTTCCACCCGAATATGCAACACCCAAAGGCATTTATTAAAGTAGTTTAAACTCCATTTATTAAAGTGGTTTAAATCAAATGGCGTGCCGACATCACATCGGCACGCCAACCTTATGAATCAAAACTACTTCACTGTCTTATTTCACGGCCACCTTGCGGTTGTTGACAACATAAATGCCTGCCGGGAGGCTCACCATCTTTTCTCCTGCGAAGCCTTCGATACGCAGTACGGTGCGACCCAAGAGGTCATATACCGTAACATCTGCGTCATTCTCTGCCGAGATCAGGATTCCACCGGCAACAACCTTAACGCGGAGCGCACCGGCCTGGATGGTTTCAACGCCTGTTGTGACGCCTGTCATGGTGAAATGGTGGGTTGCACTGAGGCCTGAGAGGTCGAGATATTCCTCGCTCTCATAGTCATCGAGCTTATCCTTGGAGGCCTTCACCTTATACTGCTTGTCGGGCTGGAGCACATTCACTGTATATTCGCCGTTCTCATCTGTAACGGTCTTGTAAATCACATTCTCCGGGCTTTCGAGAGTGATGGCCACATCCGCCAACGGCTCCTTCGAAGTAGCATGGGTAACAGTACCGCTGACTACAGCGACATCTACACCTGTAGTGAAACCGACAGTCATAAGGTAACTGTCCTTAGAACCACTTGCAGGTAAAGTTTCAAGCTTGGAACTACTCTTGTATTCAATCGCAGAGCCACTTCCACCATACAGATTCCAGTAATTCAAGGTGGGATAATCTGTGGGAGGGTTGGGAATAAAGGATTGTGTCAGCACATTTATTCCCTCTCCTTCATAAACAAATGGTTCGTCAAATTCTATAGTGAATAAGACACCTCCATCCTGTTTACTGATATTTACATTACCATCATAAACTTTCTGCATAGACTCTACATCCGAGAAAGAGGTCCTTCCATTTATGGAAGATTCTGTTACATTCTGAATATACACCTTGAATTCAGCTTCAATAGGGGTCTCTCCCGTATATTTCCCGAAATATGATAAAGCTTTTATTTTGGTATTTGGGGTCAGACCTTCAGCATAAGAAGCAATTCTATCCTTTGAGTATGTCGTCTCTCTAACAATGTAACATCTATAAGAAGAAGCTCCTATGGGACCGTTTGAGGTTCCTGTATCTGGGCCGATAACATATTGTGACCCCTCAGCTGATTCCTCCCGTACTGTAACTTTAATAGAATCAGTTGTTGTTACCTTATCTCCCAATTTAACCTCAATATATGTTTCGTATTCTCCTGCTTCATGTAAAATGCCGGACATTTCGAATGATAGAGTGGCTCCGGGTGCCATATCTTCACTCTTTGCTACACAGAATTCTTCATCATCCACAAACAAGGTTACCGTATAATCAGAAGCTTCAAGCGTATCACCCGCATTGGAAACATCTACGCTAACAACAAAAGGATTATTAACCATTGCTGTTGCCGGAATGTTGGAAGAAGCAATTACTAATTCAGGTTCAACCGGCAGGATAGTGAAGCCATATATGTCATCAATATTGAATCCTTTTGCAGATACTTTCACATACCACTCACCGGCAGGAATGTTCTCTACTGCAATAAAACTTCTCTGATATTTTCCTTCAACCCCGGTATCCTCTGATGGTCTGTATGCATAATCAACATCGTCTGAATTATACGCGATATTCCAGTTTGAACGGTCATTGGAATATTCGACTTTTACGTTATAATACCTATCTTCAGCGTAGCCGCTAAGCATTAATATCTCTTCTGCTTCTACACTCATCTTTGATGTGGTTAAGCAAGATTCTTCTGAATCTGAGGTAATAGCGGTCTTATGGCCATCTGTCGCATATTCTTCTGGCATCTCTGTAAATTTCCAGACCCCGCTTGCAATAAATCCGACTGGAACCGAAGAATCCTCAAAACCAATCTCAGCAACACCCTCTGCGGGAACGGCAGCCGTTACGTTTGCATTTATATCGTCGATTCCTTTCGCAGTAATCGTCATTTTATTTACAAAAACTCCGGGATGTTCATTAACCAAGCTGATGACGACATCAAGGCTCTCTCCGGGTGCCAAAGTCTTTGACCCTGTGAAATCCACACTGAAATCCGTGCCATCAAGTGTTATATCTTCGATGGTTACAGGGGCAAGAGGAGCGGTATTCTTTATGGTGACAGTTTTTTTCTTCTGGCTTTCCTCGGTGACAACGCCCATTGTTAATGTGGCAGTGTTTGAGTTCCACCCTGCTACCCAATATTCCTCCTCAGTACCAGTAATAAACAACCCTGCTTTCGGCTCATAAGGAATAAAGGTAAATTCTGCAAGTTTCACCTCTTTCTTATAATCCTTGCTCATATCGTCAATAACTGATATCTGTTTCCTTGAATAACTATCAGGTCGGGTAATTGCCGCTTTAATATTCATTGTTTTGGTTTCTCCTACTTCCAACGACTCGGGCAGATTAGTTGAACCCACAAATGTATAATCATCGTAGCTAAATGCGTATCCACCACTGGGATCATAGCAATGATTAAGTGCATAGCCAGTTTCACCAGCGATTAAAGCAGCATCTCCCGTATTGGTGACATCAATATCGTATGTAATGTGGTAAACTCCATTTTCATCTGAATATGCGTTTTTATCAGCAACACGAGGATTACTTACAACAAAAGACTTTGCTAATTCAAGATTTACCTCAGCAGCTGAAAAGTCATCTATATAAACCTTGTCAAGACGTAAACCGATTCTTGCATTTTCCTGAGCAGGGATTTCAACTTTCACCCATTCTTCTGTGGAGAGAGCAGGGATATCTACTTCCATCTGGGTAAAGGAATACGCATTTTCAGAGTTCTTTTTTCCAATAGAGTAGATTAATATGCTCCCGGTGCTTTCTTTTTGTTTTACATAAACTGATGCCGTTCCGGTAACCGCAGGAGTGTAAAGAATATCATAATAATAAGATGCCGCTTGTTTTCCTTCGATACATCCACTTCCGTCTCGGCCTCCATCTGATATCCAAGTATAGGATCCAAAAGAACTGGAACTTCCAGCAGTGCCGTATGAACCGGTTACACTATGAATCCATCCTGCCGGATGAAAGTATTTGTCACTTGTGTTGATTTCGTCATCAAAATTATACTCATAATTTTGAATCACCTCCGCATTGGCCGCAAGGCCAGCCAAGCAGAGCGCTGAAAATAAATGTAGTAATCGTTTTCTCATATATGATTGGTTATTATAGGGGCATCCATGCGAATGCTCCCCTGTTGTTTCCTGTGTGAGAACTGTCAAGCATACTTGGCCCTTTCTCTCTCTGCGGAAGTTCAGAGGCTCCCGTCATGTGGCTCCGCGCCAAAGGAGGCCTATCCGGTCTAAATCGCACATTCGGCCTAAACTGCCTAAAAGGTCGCCTGTCTCTTTACTGAACTTCCTAAAAGCTCGACCCGTCTCTATACTTTTGTAGCAAATTTATCTATTATCTATGGAAAAATTCTTAACATAGTTTAAGTTCGGTGAATTATAGCAATTATTTCTTCATACTTGGTGTTATTTTGCTTGCAAGCCCTTCAATTCTGTGTGTTTATCCGCTCTCTCTCTTTAACGATTCCCCACTCCCTTTATTTCATACATCCCTCCTCTTCCCCTTCCTCTCGCGGAGCTGTACTGTTCAAAAGCTCAGCTTTTGCCTTCTACCCCCCTCCCTTTGCATAATCCCCGTTTTTTTATTAATTTTGCGAAAAATCATGCAGTTAAGTTTTTACTTATGGCAAATCAGGAATTGACAGAACAAGAGATTGTGAGGCGCAACAGTATGCAGGCCCTCCGCGACCGTGGAATCGAACCCTTCCCTGCCGCTGAATATAAAGTGACCGGCCACACGGCCGAAATCAAGGAGAATTTCTCCGACGACCTTACCCCTCCCCGCGAGGTGGCGGTGGCCGGACGTATAATGAGCCGCCGCATAATGGGCAAGGCCTCATTCCTGGAGCTTCAGGATGCCGACGGACGTATCCAGATCTATGTTAGCCGCGACGACCTCTGCCCCGGAGAGGATAAGGACCTCTATAACGTGGTGTTCAAGAAACTCCTCGACATTGGCGACTTCATCGGCGTGAAGGGTTATGTGTTCCGCACAAAGACGGGAGAGATCTCAATCCATGCCCAGGAGCTCACAGTGCTTGGCAAGAGCCTGCGTCCCCTTCCAATCGTGAAGATGAAGGATGGCAAGGCTTATGATGCCTTCACCGACCCCGAGCAGCGTTACCGCCGCCGTTATGTCGATCTCGTGGTGAATCCCGGAGTGCGCGATATCTTTGTGAAACGAACAAAGATGTTCAATTCCATGCGTGAATATTTCAACTCGTACGGCTATCTCGAGGTGGAGACACCCGTGCTCCAGTCGATTCCGGGAGGTGCCGCCGCGCGTCCTTTCATCACGCATCATAATGCCCTCGACATACCCCTCTACCTTCGCATCGCTAATGAACTCTACCTCAAGCGCCTCATCGTGGGCGGATTCGACGGTGTGTATGAGTTCTCGCGCAATTTCCGCAACGAGGGGATGGACCGCACCCATAATCCGGAGTTCACCTGTATGGAGATCTACGTCCCTTACAAGGATTACAACTGGATGATGGATTTCACCGAGAAGATGCTTGAGAAGATATGCCTCGACGTGAACGGATCAACCGAAGTGAAGGTGGGCGACAACGTGATAAGCTTCAAGGCACCCTTCCGCCGCATCACCATGACCGATGCCATACTCGAAAAGACCGGCTTCGACATCACCGGCAAGAGCGAGGAGGAGCTTCGCGCTTTCTGCAAGCAGAATAACATCGAGGTGGATGATTCGATGGGCAAGGGTAAGCTGATCGATGAAATCTTCGGCGAGACCTGCGAGGGCAGTTTCATTCAGCCCACGTTCGTGACCGATTATCCTATCGAGATGTCGCCCCTCACCAAGCGTCACCGCCACAATCCCGACCTCACCGAACGTTTCGAGCTGATGGTCAACGGCAAGGAGCTTGCCAACGCCTATTCGGAACTTAACGACCCGATCGACCAGTATGAGCGCTTTGTGGAGCAGATGCGCCTGGCCGACAAAGGGGACGACGAGGCCATGATCATCGATGCCGATTTCATCCGTGCCCTCGAATATGGCATGCCACCCACTTCGGGCATGGGTATCGGAATGGACCGACTCGCAATGCTCCTCACCGGACAGTCAACCATCCAGGAGGTGCTCCTTTTCCCGCAGATGCGTCCCGAGGTGAAGGCCAAGGCAGAAAATGCCGGGGAGGATGCCGAAACGGAGTCGGATAATTCGAACAGCTCCAATAATTCCCATCAAGAATAATGGAAGCCATAAAGAAAATAGCAGTGATTGGAGGCGGGAGCTGGGCAACAGCTCTCGCCAAACTGCTCTTGGCCAATTGCGACCGCATAGTGTGGTACATGCACCGTCAGGACCGCATCGACGATTTCATCAAGTCGGGGCATAATCCCGTTTATCTGAGCGATGTGAGTTTCGACACCTCACGCATAGATTTCACTGCCGACATTGACCGCGCCTGCAGCGAGGCCGACACCCTGCTCTTCGTGACCCCCTCCCCCTATTTCCGCGACACGGCCGATAAGATTACGGTCGATATCTCGGAGAAGAATGTGGTGTCGGCGGTGAAAGGTATCGTGCCTGAGCACAACATGATAATCACCGATTATATTGTTCAGCAATTCGGGTGCGACCCCGACAATATGCTTGTAATCGGAGGCCCTTGCCACGCTGAGGAAGTGGCGCTCGAACGCCTCAGCTATCTCACGATCGGCTGCCACGACATTGCCAAGAGCCGCGAATTCGCCGCATTCCTGGCGGGAAAGAGGATGAAGACTATCATCTCAACCGACGTGGATGGCATTGAATATGCCGCTGTGCTCAAGAATGTGTATGCCATAATGGCAGGCATTATCAACGGCATGAAGACAGGCGACAACTTTATGGCGATGATGGTCTGCAACGCCATTCGCGAGATGGACCGTTTCATTGATGCGATAGCCCCGATGCCTTCGCGTGACATAGACCGCTCGGCATATCTGGGCGACCTCCTCGTGACGGCCTACAGCCGCTTCTCGCGCAATCACAACTTCGGCTCGATGATCGGCAAGGGATATAGCGTGAAGGCCGCGATGATGGAGATGGCAATGGTGGCTGAGGGATACTACGGCACCAAGTGCATCCACGAGATCAACGCCTCGGGTCCCGACGTGGAGATGCCCATCCTCAACTGTGTCTATGAGATACTCTACGAAGGGAAGAACCCTCACCGCGCCCTCAAGGGCATAACCGGCTCCTTCACCTAAACCGCACGCCCACCCAAGACGTTATAACTATAAGCCGATAGGCTTTTATAGGCATTATAGGCTTTGTAGGCTTTGTAGGCATTGTAGGCATTATAGGCAATGTAGGCGTTGTAGGCAATGTAGGCAATGTAGGCATTATAGGCAATGTAGGCGTTGTAGGCAATTATAGAGAGGCTTTCCGAATGCGGAGCCACGGGGCGGGAGCTTGCAGCTTCCGCAAAATCCGAGGGGCTCGATGCCCCGCAGGATTTTCCGCCTACCCAGCCTAATTCGCCTATCCCGCCTATCCCGCCTAATTAGCCTACCCCGCCTAATTAGCCTACCAAAAAAAGAAAGCAATTACTAAAAAAATAAATAACCCTATGAAAACAATTGATCTTAACATTCAGGATGCAGTCTATTTCGCAGAAAAGGAATATGAAGCCCTGAAAGATAAATCAGTAGAAGCAATCACAACCCTTGAAGAAGGCACCGGCGCAGGAAACGATTTCCTCGGCTGGCTTGACCTCCCTTCAAAAACTCCCGAAACCCTTGTTGACCGCATCAACGCCACAGCTGAACGTCTGCGCGAAAACTGCGACTACGTGGTGTGCGTTGGCATCGGCGGCTCATACCTCGGAGCCAAGGCCGTAAACTTCGCCCTCGCTGACTCATTCGCCGATTTCTATGCACCCAAACCGAAAGAGCCGAAAGTGCTTTACGCCGGCCAGAATATAGGTGAAGATTACCTCGCTGAGCTTCAGAAGCTCCTCGAAGGGAAGAAATTCGGTATCGTGGTAATCTCCAAGTCCGGCACCACCACCGAGCCCGCCATCGCTTTCCGTCTCCTCAAGAACCAGCTCGAACAGCAGGCCGGCAAGGATGCAGCCAAAGACCTCATCGTGGCTATCACTGATGAAAAGAAAGGCGCACTCCGCACAATGGCAGATCAAGAGGGTTACGAAACATACATCATCCCCGACAATGTTGGCGGCCGTTTCTCAGTGCTCACTCCCGTAGGCCTTCTCCCCATCGCTTGCGCCGGACACGACATTAAGAAACTCCTCGCTGGTGCACAGGATATGGAGCGCACCACTCTCCATCCTTCGCCCGAAAACCCCGCACAGGAGTATGCCCGCCTCCGCAACGCCCTTTACCAGAGCGGCAAGAAGATCGAGATTCTCGTTAACTTCGATCCCAAGCTCCACTATTTCTCTGAGTGGTGGAAACAGCTCTACGGCGAGAGCGAAGGTAAGGATGGCAAGGGTATCTTCCCGGCATCTGTTGACTTCACCACCGATCTCCACTCTATGGGTCAGTGGATCCAGGATGGCGAGCGCACCATCTTCGAGACTGTGATCTCAGTGAAGAAGCCTGCCCTCACCCACCGCATCCCCATGAATGCTTCCGACCTTGACGGAATCAACTACATTGCCGACAAGCGCATCGACGAAGTGAATAAGATGGCTGAGCTCGGCACAAAGATGGCACACGTTGACGGAGGCGTTCCCAACATCAAGATAGAGATCCCTTCTCTCGATGAATATAGCCTCGGACAGCTCATCTATTTCTTCGAGAAAGCCTGCGGCATCTCCGGCTATATGCTCGGTGTGAACCCATTCAACCAGCCCGGTGTTGAGGCTTATAAAAAGAATATGTTCAAGCTCCTCAAAAAGCCCGGATATTAATAGGCTTTTTAGGCGAAATAGGCAGTATAGGCGAAATAGGCTTTTATAGGCATTATGGGCGGGATAGGCATTCCTATTCCGCCCATATCATTGCCTACCTCGCCTACTCCGCCTATCCCGCCTATCTCGCCTACTCCGCCTATCCTGCCTACCTCGCCTACCCTGCAAAAATTTTGCAGTAAATTTTGTTTTTTTATAAAAATAAAAAAGGGAAAAATTTCTTTTCCGCTCTTTTTCATATTATCTTTGCATCAGAAAATTAATCAGCATAAGAAAAAGAATTATGGCAAAGAAAAAATCAGCAACGAAATCGCCCAGCGTCCGCATCACAGATGCGGAAGAGAAGCGCAAAGCGCTCGGCGTGACAATGCAGCACCTCGAGAAAGACTTCGGTGCCGGCACAGTGATGCGACTCGGCGATGAGGCTGTACAGGATATCGAGACTATTCCCACTGGCTCCATCGGCCTTGACTACGCCCTCGGAGTCGGAGGCATACCACGTGGCCGAATCACAGAGATTTACGGCCCCGAATCTTCGGGTAAGACAACCCTCGCAATACATATAATTGCCGAGGCCCAGAAACAGGGTGGCATCTGCGCAATCATCGACGCCGAACATGCCTTCGACCGTTTCTACGCCGAAAAGCTCGGCGTGGATGTCAACAACCTATGGATTGCCCAGCCCGATAACGGTGAACAGGCCCTCGATATCGCGGAACAGCTCATCAATTCCGGAGCAATCGACGTACTGGTCATCGACTCTGTGGCAGCCCTGACCCCGAAAGCCGAAATCGAAGGCGAAATGGGAGAAAAGAATGTCGGCCTCCACGCCCGACTCATGTCTCAGGCCATGCGTAAGCTCACGGGCACAATCGCACGCACCCGCACATGCTGCATCTTCATCAACCAGATACGCGAGAAAATCGGCGTGATGTTTGGTAATCCCGAAACAACCACCGGAGGTAACGCGCTCAAGTTTTACGCCACTGTCCGCATCGACATACGCCCCTCTACCTTCATCAAAGATGGTGACACATCAATCGGCCGACTGATAAAGGTGAAGGTTGTAAAGAATAAGGTTGCGCCCCCCTTCATGCGTGCCGAATTCGACATAATGTTTGGCGAAGGGATATCCCGTTCAGGTGAGATCATCGACCTTGGCGTTGACTACGACGTGATCAAGAAATCGGGCGCCTGGTTCTCCTATAATGGCAAGAAACTCGGACAGGGACGCGATGCTGTGAAACGCGTAATCGAATCTCAGCCCGAACTTATGGAAGAGCTGGCTGCAAAAGTGATGGAAGCCCTCAAATCGGGCAAGACATCAGCCAAAGCTAAGAAAGCGAAAAAGAATCCGGCTCTCCCCGACCGTGAAACCACACGCTCCGAAACCGATGACGACGAACCGATCGACGACGGCTACGAGCCCGAAGAAGAAGCCCCCGCAGAAGACCTCTTCGGCGACGACTTCGAATTAGACGTAGAAGAATAAAAGCCGGCATTGTAGGCTTAATGGGCTGAATAGGCTTTGTAGGCTGAATAGGCGTATGATGGGCTGAATAGGCATTATGGGCGAGATAGGCATTCCTATCCCGCCCATTATTATTTGCCCACTTCGCCTATCCTGCCTATCACGCCTACCCCGCCTATCACGCCTAAATAACAATATCCAGAAAACTCACACATAAACACAAAAGACGCATACGCCGACTT
>CAMWIH010000004.1 GCA_947174305.1 uncultured Porphyromonadaceae bacterium
TTTATATAGTGCTTTTCATAATCTGTATAAGTAAAACATAACTCTACGGCACACGGTTGATAAATAAAAATAAGAAAAAGTTAAAATGTGTTTTCTAACATAAAAAAATAATTGTTGACTCCGAGAAGAGTTGCTATATTTACACTCGAAAAACAAATATTCCTCAAAAGGGAAGTTTATTAGTATTTCATATACTTAAATCTATACTACCATGAAAATCGGAATTCCAAAAGAGATTAAGAACAATGAAAATCGCGTAGGCGCAACTCCCGCCGGAGTAAAAGAGCTTGTAGCTCACGGACATGAACTCTTCGTGCAGCACACTGCCGGAGAAGGCAGCGGGTTTGCAGATGAAGAATATGCAGCCGCCGGAGCCACCATCCTTCCTACTATAGAGGATGTTTATGCCACAGCCGATATGATTATAAAGGTAAAAGAGCCTATCGAACCTGAATATAAGCTTATCCGCAAGGGTCAGGTCCTTTTCACTTATTTCCATTTTGCTTCCGAACGCGCACTTCTCGATGCAATGCTTGAATCAGGTGCCGTATGTATAGCATACGAAACTGTTACAGATCGCGATCATCGTCTTCCGCTCCTCATACCTATGAGCGAAGTGGCCGGAAGGATGTCGATTCAGGAAGGTGCCCGTTTCCTCGAAAAACCGCAAGGCGGACGCGGTGTTCTCCTTGGTGGTGTTCCGGGAGTGAAGCCGGCAAAAGTGCTTGTGCTTGGGGCAGGTGTGGTAGGACGCAACGCAGCTCTTATGGCAGCCGGTCTTGGTGCGGATGTCACCATAACCGACATATCGCTTCCCACGCTTCGTCATTGTGCAGAAGTTATGCCTAAGAACGTAAAGACACTTTATTCATCACGCCATAATATTGAGGGCGAGCTTCCCACAACTGATCTCGTTATCGGTTCAGTGCTCGTGCCCGGTGCAAAAGCTCCACATCTTGTCACAGCTGATATGGTTAAGCTTATGCGTAAGGGTTCAGTTATGGTTGATGTTGCAATCGACCAGGGCGGTTGCTTCGAAACTTCTCATCCTACTACCCACTCAGAACCCACTTTCGAGGTTGACGGCGTGCTGCAGTATTGCGTAGCCAATATACCGGGTGCCGTTCCCTACACTTCAACTTTGGCGCTTACAAACGCCACGATGCCATACGCACTTCGTCTTGCCGACCTTGGTTGGGAAGAGGCTTGTCGTCGCGACCCGGGTCTCGCAAATGGCGTAAACGTGGTTGATGGAGAGATCACCTTCAAGGCTGTGGCCGAAGCGTTCGATCTTCCTTACCATGAGTTGAAGTTATAATAAACTGCTACATTCTCTAACTTTTAAATCAATATCATTTACAACTCTAATCTTATTGACTAATTTAATACAAGAAACGAAGTTAAGGCTGCCTTCGGGAGAAGGCAGCCTATTTTTAGGCTCCATCCACTAAAATTTCTTTATGCCCGGGTCGCAGATGTGCCTCGGCAGGAGAGTCAATTATTTGTTGGGATTTCTTTAGAAATGCGCGAGCCTGGGTAATAGAAAGCGAGAATCTCTCTATAATCATAGCCTTCAAGAGCCATTCGGGCCGCGCCAATCTGGCATAAGCCCACTCCGTGCCCCCATCCGTGTCCTCTTAACATCCATTTACCGTATGCAATCGGTTCAATGTCAAACCGGGAGGAATATAGATGGGAGTCGGCTAAAAGACGCCTAATCATCAATTCTTTTCCAATAAGCAAATCGGCTTTTGAACCTTTGACATGAAGTTCAGATACTCTTCCTGATGAACCACGGGAAATGACAATGAGATCAATAACTTTTCCGATATTCCTTTTGAATTTTTGCAAAAGGTTCCGTTCAATCTCCTCTGACGTTACAGTGGTTTCCCATGTAAATCCTCCCGAATTGACAAGGTCATAATCCTTGAGAATGGCCTTCAGCACCTTTGTTCTTTCCTCCTTATCTAACGCATCAAGATTACACCAGGGGTCCTCGAAGCTTTCCAGACACTCTTCATCTCTCGGTTGCCAGCAGGTGGGAAAAACTTCTGTCTTGCCACCACAGCATTTAGAGAACCGTGCATCCACCAATCTTCCATGAGGTGAAATCAGCACTTCCCCTTCAGTAGCCATGAGTGCATCTCTCACCGATTGAGGTATTGGTTGTATCCCTTGGTAACGTTGGCAATGGTCGTCTGAGCAGACATCAAAGCCATTGTGATCGCACGTATCCTCCCAGGTGATAATTGCATAAGGGAGATTTACCTTCCCCTCTTCCGAATGGTCGTGTACACCGATGATTTTACCCAAAGCCCAACTGCGAGATATTACCGAATGAGCCTTGAGGAATTCCGGTGGGGCCTCCGGATTCATCTCACTACCAACCACACATTTAAGATATTCCTCCAATGGAAGCCGATTAATCACCTTGAACACTTCATCTTCTGTTATCTCTATTTCTCCCGGCAGTAAAGCCTCGATGGTTTTCTGCCAATGAAAATCTTTGCCTATAAGCATATTCTTCAGAAGGGTAAGATCCCCCTGTTTTTCCAAAACAGGGGCTCCGATAGTCGGTATGCCGACAGATATTTTCAAGGCGTCAGTTTTCACGATAAGATATTATTTAATAGATGAGATATGTCGTAGCATCTACAAAGATAATGAAAAAATATATTCCGTGATAAATTATAACCTCTAATCCCGTCTTTTGCTTCTTTAAAAAATTTGTGCTCATAACGCGAATGCGGCGGGTCGTCACGACTCGCCGCATTCGCGTGTTTTCCATAATACTTTCAAACTAACCTAACATCATGAAACAAATTTACTTTTCTGATATTATAACATCGGGAAGGGGAGAAGAGTTTAAAATTTTGTCATAAAAAAATCATCGCCCTCCACGTTGACGCGAGAGGGCGATGAGTATAAGGACTTCTTATAATATGTTGAATTTAAAAATTGCTTTTCCTATTTCTCTTGTTCCCCTGTCAGAAATATCAGTCTTAATAATTCAATCCGAAATGCCAGAGGGGGATGAAGTTGGCGTGGCCATATTCAATATCGTCCCTTATGACAAAACCGTTTTCGGAACCTTCCAATTGCTTTTTACCTTTGCCGGCTCCTCCCACTTCAAATATGTTATCTCCTATGCGGAAGTCGGTGATTTTTGAGGATGTGACATCGTTATTCACCCTCATCTGATTGTAGAAGAACGTTTAGCGCAAACTCCCGACATTGGTTCCGCTGTTTCCTAATGCATACATAAGGTTGGGATTGTCGATGAACACTTTCTCGACTTTCCCCAATCCCCTTAATCCTCCCGTGTCGTCGCGCAATTGGCCAATCATCCCTGCTGTTTCAAGATAGGCGAGATAATTGGGCAGATCGTTTTTGCTGACCTTAAGTTCTGTGCAGAGATTTGCCATATTGGGTTTGCAGGGTGCCGATTTACTTAAGATTACAAGAAGTTGCTTGAGTTTCCTTCCGGTAGCCACGTTCATTCCGGCATACTGTGGGATATCACCCTCTATGGTCTGATTCACCACCTGCTGAAGGCGTATCTCATATCCCGGTTGTGAGGAGAATGGGTAGTAGCATAATAAAAATCCCCTTAAAGGGGAAGGTTTTTAATAAAAGTTTCCTCTTCAGGGTGACGTTTTTGAACTAAAATGTCACCCTGAAGAGGAAGGGAAGTATAAAAGATTTATAAACTTTATTGTTTAATCAGTACCTTTCTGCCATTAATTATGTAGAGACCGTTGGAAAGTTTGGAGCCTTCATTCTGCTGTATTCCCCTAATATCATAAATCTCCAGTTTACCATCTGTCGATATATTGGGATCTGCTACATTAGAACTTTCGCTCAAGACATTGCAGTACTTCCAAGGAGAAACTGATTTATATGCCGAAATTGACTCAGTCGGCACATATAGGTTAATCGACGAATAATTATTTCCCATAGCATAGAAATTCATTGCTTCTGGTGGAACAGTTGCAGTAATGTGAATTTCTTCCACATTATCGCTCCCTTCCAATAGATAGTCGCATATAAAATGGAGTTGAGAGCCCATATATATTCTTTTCAGGGAAGGATTTTCAGCCAAACCCCAGTAACCAATTTCACGAAGGCTATCAGGATAACGTACTTCTTCAAGACTTGAACAATTTTGCAGAGCACCATCAAAAATATAAAGCAATCCTTCGGGGAGCTCTATGGAAGGCAGCGTCGAGCAGCCATAGAATGCATAACCATAAATATTGGTAATGGATGTGGGAAGTTTCACAGAACTTAATTCAGTACAATATGAGAACGCATGTTCACCTATCTGTGTTACTCCGTCAACTACTTCATATGTAGTGCCCTTAGCAGCTGGATATCGTACTATCACACTACCGTCATAGTTATACAGAACACCATCGATATCTTTATAGTCTGCACATCCCGGTGCAACTGTGATGGTGGACAAGGCGGGACAATTGGCAAATGCAATTCCTGTTACTGCCTCAATTGTTGATGGTAATTTTATATTCTCAAGCGATAAGCAACCGTAAAAAACATTCCCCATAATTGTTGTGAAACCTTCCGGAAGTTCAATGGACTTTAGACTTACACATTCATAAAAAGAAGCTGAATCAAGCGATTTCAAGCCACTACCGAGTACCACTTCTTCAAGGGCGGAACAACCATAGAACATGCAGCTTCCAAGTGTTTCCACCTTGTCTGAAATAACAATCCGTTTTAATTTTGCACAATCTGCAAATGCAGAACCGCCTATATACCTAACAGTAGAGGGCAGGATAATTTCTTCAATCGGAGTATAACAGAACGCGCCAGCTCCAATGGAGTCAAGACCTTCGCTTAAGGTTATTCTCTCAAGAATGCTTTCACAAAATGCGTTATCGCATATTTTTTTGACACTTTCAGGTATATTTATTTCCTTAATGTTACCATTACTGAAAAGCAGATCCGGTCCTATCTCTGTCACAGAATACTCCTTATCAGCAAGGTTAGCTGTAGCAGGAATTTTCAAGGTGTTTTGTCCTTCTGTATTTACACCTGTGACACTTACGGTCATTTCATCTTCTGATGTAACAGTGAATGTATATATATCATTTTCAAATACTACCGGTTGTGCAGGATCACCTACAACACTAAATCCCTTCCATCCGTTCGCTTCTGAGTAGGCTTCTACACTTGCCTGAGGAACATATAGACGGGTTTCCTTGCCATTCCCACCAATGCCATACTGATAATCAGTGATCACTGGAGGGGTTAATGTATGAATGTATATTTCTTTTATAGCTAAAGAAGATTCAAAAGGCGAAGCTCCAAAACTTTCAATTTTTTGGCCATAAAAATGAATGGTTTCAAGTTCCGCGCAGAAAGCGAATGTATACTCTCCAATTGTGGTGAGAGCTGACCCCTGCCATTTATTGCCAACTTTAATTTCTTTTACCTTACGACAATTCATAAAAGCTTTGTCTCCAATTTTTTCTACTGAAGGACTAATTGTCAAAGATTCTATGACAGAGGTGCAGAATGCATAAGGTGAGATTTCAAGAGTGCCATCCGGGACTGTATAGGACAAAGAATTTGCCGGCGGAAAACATATTAAAGTAGTTCCCTCCTTATCAAACACAACGCCATCTATATCCTTAAACAATGGGTTACCATTAGCCACGGTCAAGGTTTTCAAAGCCTCACAATTAAAAAAAGCATTTTCTTTAATCTCTGTCAAAGATGCAGGAAGAGAAAGACTTTCTAATGAAGAGCAACCATAAAATGAGTTGGTGGATATAGTTTCAAGTCCGTCTGATAGTTTTACGGTCTTTAGTTTCCCACAATTATAAAAACAGCTTTCTGGTATAATATCCAGTCCCTTTCCCCAAACAACAGTTTTTAAAGCCGCGCAGTCGCTGAATGTATCCGAATCGATCGACGTAACATTATCGGGGATGGTAATGGCCGTAAACGCACAACTTGAGAAAGAAGACCTTCCGATTGATTTAAGCGACTCAGGCAATGCAACCAGGTTAAGAGATGTGCATAAATAGAAAGCTCCGTCACCAATCTTTGCTACGCCTTCTTCGATAGTTAGATTGGTAATCGTTTCATTCTCCAAAAATGACCAATCACCAACGGCTTCGACCGTATAATCCACTCCTTCATTTGTCACGGAAGCAGGGATAACCAGACTCTCAGGAGACTGACCGGATACTCCAGTCACTGCAACTGTTCTGTTTTCCGCTGAAACAATCTCAAAATTGAGACCTCCAGAAGAGAAACTTTGGCCCATGCAAGAGAAAATTGATATGCATGCAAGCATGAGCGAAGAGAATAGTTTCTTCATAACTAATGATTTATTAAATGTGAATACCTATGTTCGTAAAGTCTAAGATACTTAAATAAAAGACCGGCAGTAATTGGTTTTATAATTGTCCCTACCAAATTTGGCAATGTGTGATCACTTATACTTTCTTCAACGCATGTCAAAATTAGAGGTGCCGTATTATAACTGAATGCCGGTGTTTTGAATATGGAACCGTCAGCAAGAGTCACACTGCATATTATGAGATCAGGCAGTTCTCCGATTTCCATATAATGCGTAAACTCTTGGCATGATTCAAGTATATGTGTAACATTATAGTTGCCGTCATATTCTTTTAGCAGGCGCATGATCTCACGGGCCGTATAAAACTCGTCTTCAAGTATCAGGCAATTTATGTTTTCTTTTGATCTCATATCGCAAAGGTATGTTGTGCCTTGGCAAATGAAAACAAAAAAATGACGAACTTAGGAAAATCACACTTTAACTAAATAAAATCATACTTTACCATGGCCGAACCATGAAAGAAATTCCTTTTTCTTTGCCATGCTTATATCTATCTTTTGTGTCTTTTGGGCGGCTTTTACCACAATATATAGTTTATAATTGAAAGCCTTCTTAACATCTGTTATTACGTCAATCGATACTATACACGAACGCGATGCTCTAAAAAAATGTTTTGAGGGCAGTAAAACCTCAACTTCATTCAAAGTGGAGAAGGTTGTGAGATGTCGGTCTCCCCCCTTGTCAATTGCAAACACACATTTATCTTCGCTTTCAAACCAGGCAATGGAGTCGGCGGTAATGAACTTATAGGTGTCCCTATAGGATATAAGTATTCTTACATCGAGCCTTGGGATTGAAGATTCAGGGTGAATTGGAAGTTTTTCAGATATTGGCAATCCTCCACCGCGAGTGTTTTTAAGGTTTTCATATTTCCTAATGGCATACAGTAATGAATTTATAGTTATAGGTTTCAGCAAATAATCAATGCTATTGACTTTAAATGCCTGAAGACAATATTCATCATATGCTGTCGTGAAAATGATAGGGATATCTACTTTAGTTTTTTTGAAAATTGAAAAACTATTGCCATCGTTGAGTTCGATATCCATAAATATCAGCTCAGGCAGTTGTTCGCCGGCGAGCATGTTTATTGTTTCTTCAACAGTTTCTCCCCTAAACACAAGTTCCCAGTCAGGGCGTAAATCCTGAAGCATATTTTTAAGATGCTCCATGCAATGGTATTCGTTTTCTATTATGGCATATTTCATATCATTTGAATATAGGGTATATGGGCTGTATATGTTAAGTTATCACAGGTAGTGCTGAAATTTTTTTTGTGACATTGATAGAGCCGACTGAGATACTGGAGTCCGAAATTAGTTGCAACGTCGGTATCTTTTCGGCGTATTGGATTGCTTACCGTTATACCTTTTTCATTTGCAGTTATTTTCACTGTCATAGGCTGTATGGAGGTGATTACGTTGTGTTTGGTAACATTTTCGACAAGCATCTGCAGCGAATAAGGAATAATGTTTCTGTCTTCAAAGTTATCCGTGCCGGTTATCTCAACCTGAAAATTATTATGGAATCTGATTTTCAAGATTTCATTATAAGCCTTTAGAAATTGGAGTTCTTCTTTAACGGTTACTTGGTTCTTTTCACCATGTTTAAGGGTGTATCTATATATTTGAGATAAATTTAAAATGTATTCCCGGGCTTCATTAAAATATGGAGGTATGAACGAGTAAAGAATATTGAATGAATTAAAAAGAAAGTGCGGGTTGACCTGGGCTTTTAAAACTTCATATTGATATTGAAGTATTTGCTGTTTGGCCAAAGCCTGTTGCTTTAATACAAGTTTGGAAACATGTTGTTGATAAATGGATTCGATACTTAAATATAATAAGAGATTACTAAATATAGTGCCAGCCCATTCAACCCCCCTGCCCATCACAACTTTGAAGAGGAGATTAATCAATATCAGTAAACACATTGAGATGGTAAGACCAAACGCATAGGTAGGGAAGGCCTTTCTGCCATGTGGTATTTTCCAGACTATTATATAGTTGAGAATTACTAACATCCATATAGGAACAGCATTCATACATAGACTTAATACCATATTAGGAATCGGCACGGGCAATACACTATCATATCTCATCCAGTTATAAAAAACTTGAAAGACAAGAGTGTAGATTACAGCGGCCAATGAGAGAATCCCCAAAATTTTAAAATTTTTTCTCATTTCTGAGTTGCTTCCCGTTTTTTAGTTCTGTTTTGGTGTAGTAGGCATAGGCTGATTTGATATCCTCCTTTCAATGAGACAAATTTGCCAAGCCTTAATATAAAGTAGCGTCAGGATTAAAGGGAAAGTCTTAAAGACTCGTTTATGTTGGCGAAGTTACTAAAAATTTATTATATGTAAAAGCGTACACGTTCTAAATATTAACTATCTGTTTGGAGATTAGGCTAAATCTGATATATGGTACATAAAAAAATATGACGATTAAGAATTGCGCATAATCGAGCTATAATATATTGAACTGATTGTGAAGCAACGGTTGAAGACTTTTACGATAAAGCCGTTTTCCCCTTAAGGGGGAAGATTTTTAATTAAAGTTTCCTCTTGAGGGTGACACTTTTGAGCAAAAGTGTCACCCTCAAGAGGAAACTTCGTTGCTTTATTCTGTTTAAAACATCAATAAATTACTATTTAAGCCAAACAGTCATCGAGGTCGTGGGCGAGCTTCTCGCGGTCGAGGTCGCGGCCGATGAATACGAGTTTGATCATGCGGTCGCCATATTCCTCGTCCCAGTCGCGACGTAAAGCGGGATCGCGCATCATCATTATCTCCAGTTCCTCCTGTGGCGCTGTTGCATACCAGTAGCCGGCCTCCTTGAGGTTGACCTGTGTTCCCGCAGTTTCGAAGAGGAGCGACATATCGCGGTTATGACTGAAATAGATCACGCCCTTGCTGCGGATAATGTTCTTAGGCCAGTGAAGGTTGACGAAGCGGTCAAACTTATGGAAGTCGAAAGGACGACGACGGAAATACACATACGTCCCGATGCCATACTCCTCTGCTTCCCCCTCTCCGTGATGATGATGATGACAATGCTCGTCACAGTGATGCCCCGGTTCGCCATGGGCCGGTTCATGATCGTGGTGATGATGCTCATGCTCATTCTCATGTTCGTGATGATGCTCATGATCATGATGATGATGCTCTGCTTCCAATTGTTCCTCTGCTGGGCCTTCTATTTTCTGAACCCAAGTGGCGGAGGTGGCCACATCCTCAAAGTCGAAAGAATGAGTGTCGATGATGTCATCGAGAGGAACATTGCAATAGTCGCATTCAATGATGCGAGCCTTGGGTTGCAGAGCGCGTATCACGCTCTTGATATGTGCGGCCTCATCGGGAGTGACTTCCGAAACCTTATTGAGAAGAATGATATTGCAGAACTCAATCTGTTCTATGATAAGGTTCTCGATATCCTCCTCGTCTATATCCTCTTTCTGAAGATCGCCTCCGCATCCGAACTCGCTTTTGAGCCGGAGGGCATCAACTACAGTCACTATCGCATCAAGGCGCGGACGCTCCGCCACGGCACCCTGAGGCGAAATCATCTGTTCCATGGAGCAAATGGTCTGGGCTATAGGCGCCGGCTCGCATACACCGGAGGCCTCGATCACGATGTAATCGAACATCCGGGTGGCGAGGAGGTCGTCAATCTGCTTCATGAGATCCATCTTGAGCGTGCAGCAGATGCAGCCGTTCTGAAGAGCCACAAGGTCACCGGAGTCGTCCTGGCCTACGATTCCCCCTTTCTGGATAAGGTCGGCATCAATGTTGACTTCGCCTATATCGTTGACAATTACTGCGAAGCGGATCCCTTTCTTATTGGTGAGTATATGATTCAGGAGCGTAGTCTTTCCGCTTCCGAGGTAGCCGGTAAGCAAGAGCACCGGAATTTCTTTTGATTCTGACATTTTTTTTAGGTTATAAGGTTATGGGGTTATAAGGTTATAAGAACCCTTTATTGTATAACAAAAAGTGTTCCATAAATATCGAAGTTACAGCTCAGATATTTATTCATGGCAAATATCAGGCTAATGGGGGTTAAAAATAAAAAAATGAAAGAAATCAGATTCCTTTGCTTGATAGTATGAAATTTTTTTTCTAATTTCACGAAACGGATGTGTATAAATTCTGCATCCTTTTTCTAAATTCCGAAAATTGTTTAACTTTTAAACCTTACTGCATTGAGAAAATCTATACTATTCCTGGCTTTGGCAGCCGGTGTGTGTCTTGGCATGAACGCCGAGAGCAAAGTTTATTCTTTTGATACTTTGGGAGAAATTAACGGCGTGTCTGATAATGGCCGTTATGGCGTTGTGACTGATCCTGATTTTGGTATGGCTTATCTCTGGGATTCTGAAAATCCCGAATCCTTGATAAACATCACAGTCACAGCAGAATCATTCGATAATTTCTACGGAGAAGATGAGATGTGGATTACCACCGCAATGGATGTCTCAGATGAGGGAGTGGTCGTGGGAAGCATATTGCTTGGATACGAAAGCGTACCGGCTTATTATAAGGATGGTAAGTGGACGTTCCTTCCCCTTGACCCGATGTCAAGAAATACAAACGAGGCTGTGTGCATCACTCCCGATGCGAAAGTGATTGCCGGTTATCAGTTCCTTAGTGATCCCACTTCTGATATAGGCGGCAAATATTATCCTTGCCAATGGTTCTTGCATGACGATGGCACGTATGAACTCAAGATGTACAGTGATATCCAGCTTCCAAATCACCAAGGGTTCTTCCCCATGACTCAGTCGCCTGATGGAGAGGTTGTGGCCGGTGCTGTATATTGCGGAGTGCAGAGCACCATCGATGCTATTGTGAAAAACGGGGAGTTGATTCTTTTCGATAAGTTGGAAACAAAACTCGAACCCTTCGTTTACAATGGTAAATATTTTGCCGGCTGGGAAGAAAAAGACGGCCAAAAAATACAGGTATGGGTTGATGATGTAAATGATCCGCGAGTGGAGTATTATCCCACTGTATATATTAATGGCTATAGGGATTCATCCTCAAATGGAGCGCTTGTGGGTTTCTTTACCAATTGCGACGGAAACGGCAACCTTTATGGATCAAGGAGCCGCGCGTTGAATGTTACTGAAGATGGTGCCGGTGAGGTCGTGACTGAAGCATGTATCTATAATTATAAGACCGACACATGGTATGTAGATGACAATTATTACTTCTTCTCTGCCGGTATTGGCCAAGGCCTGCTTTTCACTGACAGTGGCGACGTGATAATGGACGGTGTCGTATCTTCTGTGGCTGAGACCTATAATGTTGAAACAACGTGTGAAGTTGAGGGAATTAACAAGATTTCGGCCAATGGCAGCGTGTTGGGAGGTGTGGCCTCTGAATTCAGCGAGATTATCAACGACGACATGTATTTCCCGTTCTTTGTTAAGACAGAGGGATATTCAGGAGTGCAGAATATCGTGGGGACACCCGACAAGGGGCTTGTGATCACATCCCCGGGTCGCATTGAGGTTGTGAATGCTGAAGAGATTGCTGTTTATGACCTTGAAGGACGTTTGATAAGCACGGATAAGATTACATACGTGAATGCCGGTATATATGTTGTAAAAGCCGGCAATTCGGTATATAAGGTAATGGTAAGATAATGGGAATGAACCGATTTTGGATATCATCACTGATAACGTGTGCAACTGCACTTGTTGCCTCTGCATCCACTTACGAGCTCGATCTCAGCCGGGGGGCTTTCCCCGGCGGGGTCGAGACCGCAAATTTAAATGGTGTTCTCCCTGACATCAGCGGCTATAAGCATGGTTTTGTGAAAACCGGTTGGACTGTTGACAGAATCGAGACCCGTGGCTATGTGGCGTTGTCTCCTACATACACTGGCACCGACAGTGGATGTGAAAATCTCCTGTCGCTTCCTGAATTGGAAATTGGGGATGGCTATATTCTCTGTTGGGAGGCGCGCTCGGTGTACAGACATTTTCCGGAAAGCTACCGTGTGATGGCCTATCCGGCAGATGGCGGGGAACCGGTCCTGCTTGCAGAAGTTAACCCGGAAGATTACAATTGGAAAAAAAGAAAACTGTCACTGTCCGCTTTTGCCGGGAAGAAAGTGAAGATAGGATTCCTATGCACAAGCCAAGGCGGTTATATGCTGGCATTGACGGGAATAAGGGTAGCGGAGGATGTGGCGCCCACGACGGAGCTGCAGTCTTCTGATGCACCTGATCACTCTGATCCGGATTTTGTGCGTGCCTTGGTGGTAGATAAGGGTACGGGTATGTGGTGCGTAAACTGCCCTTCGCGTGAAGTCGTGATTGATGATCTGGAAGATCGTTTCGGTTCGCGCCTTATAATGCTTGTAACTCATGTGCGAGACATATTGGATAATCCGGGTTACTGGGAAGCATTGGAATATAATTCCGTGCCACGAATGATGCTTAACCGCATAAAGGCTTCCCAGGGAGGAGGTGACGCAAATTTTGAAGAGTATTACGATCAACCCACTTCTTTCGGAATACGTATAGATGGTCCGGTTGAGATTGCTGAGCGAAACCTGAAGGTGAAGGCTCGTGTTAAGGTTTCGGAGAGTATTGATAATTCCGGTGAACGTTACAGGGTGGGTTATGTGATCACTGGAAATTTCTACAAGCCGGGTGATAATAAGTATATACAGGAAAACAATTGTACGAATCCATTTTTTGGAGCGTATTACTACTTGCCCGGTAAAATTCCTTCGGCATTGATGCATTATGAGAATGTCACCCTTACAAGTGAAACAGCGTTTACAGGCATTGAAGGGTCGCTTCCGGCTTCCTTAGTTCCGGGAGAAAGTTATGAGGTGAGCTGGGAATGTGTTACACCGACCCTCCTCGACTCTCCTGAGGATGCACGGGTAGTGGCTTTTGTGATCGATACAGTTACCGGGGAGTTGATGAATGCGTGTGCATTGGACGCTTCGACTGAGTCGGTTGTCAATGAAGCTGCTGTCATCTCTACCGAATCTCTGTTCCATATTACTTCAGATGGTATGATTCAGGCTTCAATTTTGCCGGGCGAGGAATATTGCCTTGAAGTGTTTGATGTGGCCGGAATCAGGATAGACTTAAAGACCGGTCTGGGCACGGGGTGCGACCTATTCGAAATTCCGGATATGACCGGCCTGATGATAGTGACCCTATCCACTCCCAGAGGTAATAAAGCTATAAAATTTATAAGATAATCCAACAAGATAACATTGAGTTGTTTTAACTAATCGATTTCAATTACATAAAGTTAAACTCCCAATATTACTGATATGAAAAAATTCTTAACTTCAATTGCGGCCATAGTCATGGCATTCATTGCCTTTGCAGCCAATGAGGCTTATGCAGGACGCGCCGCTGATGAATTATCGTTTGCATACAAATCTTCCCTCCCGGAGAATGAGTACCTGGCATATTTCGGCGCCCTCACCCTTGAGTTCACTGAAGTGGAAAGGGTGGCGTATTCCGGCAGTGGCGTTACTGTGAAAAAGGATGGAGAGCCGTTGGAAGATGTCAAGGTGGAAGCTGAGGCCAACAAACTGAACCTTACCCTCAAGGAGGCACTTAATTTTATAGATGCAAAAGTGGAGGTGGAAATTGCTCCTGAAGCCTTGACTGCGGTGGCCGGGGATGTGACAGCCTCAAACAGCGAGGAGATCAGGATTACATATACAATGGCCACTCCCGTGGAATATGATCTTACCTTAGCAATAAGCACGCCTAAACTGAATGATGAGGGTCAGATTGATTTCAGCAAATCGGTGGAATCGCTTTTCTTTATGTGTCAGGAGAAGGATCTTGTAGCCGCTGAGGGTTCGGTTGCAAATGTAACCATAAGATCTGAAGAAGGAGATTTTGTGGCAGCCGCTCACCTTCAGACGGCGGTAGGAGGAAATCCCAACTACTCCTATTTCTCTGCAAGTTTCGGGAAAGAGCCAGATTATAATGGAGTTTATATAGTGACTATTGATAAGGGAGCTTTCGGAACGGCTATATGGGGAGAAAATCCCAACTACGGACATTCAAATGACAAGATAGAGTTGCGTTTCGAGATGGTTGGTGGCCCGGATCGTGCCAGTTTCAGTGTTCGTCCCTTGTCGGTGGATCCTGAAGAGGGAACGTATGTGAATGGTAAAATCATATCTGAGATTACGCTTTCGTTTGAAGATGGGGTGCAGATGGTGGCGGGTGCTTCCGCCACACTCGCCGGTGTGGATAACACCTATCGTCAAACTGCCTCTTTCAGCGCTAATCCTGACGGTGGTTATACGGTGACATTCCCGGTGCCTACCGATGAAGGAAAATATCTGTTTACTGTACTTGCCGGTCAGTTTGGCGATGCCGGATTCGTTTCCAATGGCATCGGAAAAGGGAGCGGGCCAATAACGCTTACATACAACCTTAATTTCTCCAGTGGTATTGAAGCAGTTTCACAGGAAGAAGCTGACGCAAAAACCGAGATATACAGCATTCAGGGAACACGAATGAACTCAAATGAAAAAGACCTCCCGAACGGTTTGTATATCGTAAATGGTAAGAAAACGATGATAAGAAAATAATAGGATAGATATTGAGCTAACATAGAAATCAGAGACGGTGTGTCAAATTATGAAAATTTGACACACCGTCATACTTTTATTCCGATTGTGTGGAAGGTTATCCATAAAAAATAGGGGAAGAAAACAGGAAATAAGGATTATTTTAAAAAATATACAATAGTTAAGGAATTGAAATATAATTTGTTAAAATCAAGTTAAAGTCTCTTCTGCTATTAAACATTGAGTTGTTATTCTAATCAAAGCTTCGAAAAGAATGAAAAAAGAATAATTAAAACTCAATTAAGATGAAAAAGAAAATTTTAAGTTTAGCAATTATCGCTATGTCGTTTATAGCCTTCTCCGGTGTGGCTCAGAATACTTCTTCCGAGACTTCAATCGGTAAGGAGAGAGTGGAGAATGTTAAGGGAAAGAAAGCTGCCAAGAAAGGTGACAGGAAATTCGATAAGAAAAACCCTTACGAGGGGATGACCCTCACTGAAACCCAGAAGCAGAAGCTTCAGCAGCTTGATGCCAACCGAAAGGCGGCGCGTGAGCAGCAGAAGATGGCCCGTAAGGAGAACAAGATGCGCAAGGATTCGTTGAAGATGGTGGAACGCCGTGCCGCCAAGAAATCATACCTTGAGGAGGTGAAAGCCATTGTTGGTCCTGAGCAGTATGTGGTTTTCCTTGAAAACTTCTATATCAACGGCAACGGAGGAGGACATAACAAGGCTATCAAGCAGGCACCGCGTGGCGATAAAAGAGATTTTGCCCAGAAGAATCATAAAAAAGATAACCGCGGAAAAGAACAGCGCATCAGATCTTGATTCATAAATAAGCAATGAAACCCGGTTAGGCAGGATTGTTTATTTTATTAGTCCGAAATGACGCAGGGCATTCACAATTCCGTGATCCGTATCAGCGGTGGTGGTATAATCCGCCACCGCTTTTACTTTCTCTTCAGCATTCCCCATAGCCACTCCTATTCCGGCGGCGCGAAGCATCCCGATATCATTGCTGCCGTCGCCGAATGCCATGGTTTCCGACATATCGAACCCGAAATGCTCAGCCATGGCGCGCAACCCACAACTTTTATCGCTCCCTGCAGGGATAATGTCGCAGAAATAAGGATTCCAGCTGGTGGCTTCGGAATGCTTCAACACCTCACCAAATAGTCCGCTTTCGCGTCGCTCCGTTTCCGAACCGAAAGCCATAAGCTGAACCACATCCTTGCCAATGGCCGACTCCACTTTGTCCAGGGCAATGGGAGGTATGTGGAGTTCTTCGGCCACCATCTCCACTTCGGGTGTGAGGGAGGTTATGAATATGTCACCCTCTGCCGGCACAATCACTAATGGTATGTCGCATCTCTTTGAGAACTCATTGAGCCGTTCTATCTCTTCCGGCTCGATACACTGCTTATGAATACATGTCTTGCGGTCGGAAGCCACGCACATCCCTCCATTCACAGTCACAAACCCATCAAATTGGGTGTCTCCCAGATTGTTTATCCAGGCAAGGTGGCGTCCGGTGGAGATGAAGACCTTCACACCGTTGCTTCTTACCTCAGCAATGGCCTTCGAAACTTCCTCCGGAATATGACCTGAGCCGTATGGAACCAATGTGCCGTCGATATCAAAGAATAATGCTTTAACCATAGTGATTACTTAAAATTACCGAAGTTGATATGCAAACTTCATTTTATAACGCCCCCGGAAATCATATATTATCGGAATTGTAGGATTTCGGGAGTTCGCGGCAATTATACTGTGAGGCCATTATCTCACCGTATGCCCCAGCCGAGCGCAGGGCTATGAAATCACCACGCTTTGTGAGAGGGAGATCGACCGCTTTACCGAAAACATCGGAGGATTCGCATACGGGACCCACCACATCGTATCGCTCCACAATTTCCGAATCGGAAGAGATGTTCTCAATGCGATGATAGGCCTGGTATAAGGCGGGGCGAATGAGGTCGGTCATGCCGGCATCGAGGATTACGAATCGCTTCTTGGTTCCCTCCTTTACATAAATCACCCGGCTTATCAATGAGCCGCATTGCCCCACCACGGCGCGCCCTAACTCGAAGTGAAGTCTCTGACCCGGCCGGAGGTTGAGATGGCGCCGGTAGGTGTCAAAATATTCTTCGAAATTTGGAATCGAGTGGTGGTTGGGATGCTTATAATCAATTCCCAATCCTCCACCGACATTGATATTGGGCACATCGATGCCTCGGTTTTCCAGGCGCTCCACAAGTGAATTGACACGATTGCAGAGGGCTGTGAAATCGTTCATATCGAGAATCTGCGAGCCGATATGGAAATGAAGGCCTATGAAGCTTATATTGTCAAGACTTTTGGCCAAGGCAATCACTCGGTCGAGGTCGGTCATGGCGATACCGAATTTATTTTCAGCCAGTCCGGTGGTGATATTGGCATGGGTATGCGCCCCCACATCGGGGTTTACGCGTATGGCAATGCGGGCGAGCTTCCCTTTTGCCCTTGCCAATTCATCTATGACGCGCAACTCCGGTTCCGATTCCACATTAAAGCAGAAGATGTCGTTATCCAGGCCGATGTTTATCTCCCTGTCGGTCTTTCCGACACCGGCATAAACTATCTTGTGACCCGGAAAGCCGGCTTTTATGGCAGCCAATATCTCACCGCCGCTGACGCAATCGGCTCCCAGACCTGCCTGGGCAATGATGCGGAGCAACTGGGGGTTGGCATTTGCCTTCACGGCATAGTGGACACAGAAATCAGGATCGCGTCGGGTGTTTTCATCGATGGCCCGCAACGTGGCGCGAAGCAGATCGAAATCGTAATAATAGAAGGGAGTCTCCAGCTCCTCAAATTTATCAATTGGGAAATTTCCTCTTAAAATCATAGGGTATGTTTTTGTCCCTGCTTCCGGCAGGGGGCATTGACCGAAGGGTGTCTCACTCTTCATTAAAAAGATGGCTGCTCAGAGAGCGCAGGGCGCGTTCCTTATCTTCTGCACGGATCAGGAAGGATATGTTATAGTTGCTGCCTCCGAAAGAGATCATGCGTGTGGGGATATCGCGCATTGCATCGAGTGCCTTTGCCTCAAAGCCTGCGTGGGTCCATTCCATATCGCCCACTACGCAGACGATGCACATATCGGTATCGACAGTCACGGTGCCATATTTTTTCAGATCGTCAACAATTGCTTTCAGATGAGTGGTGTCGTCGATTGATAACGACACTCCCACTTCCGAGGTGCATATCATGTCGATGGAAGTGCGGTAGCTTTCGAAGATTTCAAACACCTTGCGCAGGAAGCCGTGAGCCAATAGCATACGGCTCGACTTGATTTTTATGGCTGTGATATTGTCTTTTGCAGCCACTGCCTTTATGCGCTTGCTGTCTATTTTATTGCAGATTATTGTGCCCGGGGCATCGGGTTCCATAGTGTTGAGCAGACGCACCGGTATGTTGGCGAACTTTGCGGGCTGTATGCAGGTGGGGTGAAGGATCTTCGCACCGAAATATGCCAGCTCGGCGGCTTCCTCGAAATGGAGGGTGCGCACAGGTGAGGTTTTTTCTACAAATCTCGGGTCGTTATTATGCATACCGTCGATATCAGTCCATATCTGGATTTCATCAGCATTCACGGCCGCCCCGATTAACGATGCGGAGTAGTCACTGCCTCCGCGTTTGAGGTTGTCAACCTCTCCGTATGCATTCCGGCAGATGAATCCTTGAGTGATGTAGATGTCGGCCTCCGGGAGCTCGCGGAGAAGACGCGCCAGTTTATCCTTTATCTTGGCTGTGTCGGGTTCGCCATTTTCATCGGTGCGCATGAAGTCTAAGGCGGGAATCATGCAGGCGTTGACACCGCGTTCAAGCATAAGGTTGAGCATCATTCGGGTTGAAAGCAATTCCCCTTGCGAAACAATCACCTTCTCCTCATGAGGCGTGAAGACATCCTTGGTGAAGGTGCGTATATAGTCAAAATGTCCGCGTATGGCATCGATGGTTTGTTCGCGGTATTCTTCGGTGGAATATAATTCTTCTGCGTGACGGAGATATGTCTGTTCCAGACGGTTGATCACGTCGTTTGCCCCTTCCGGGTTCTTCTTATAAAGATAATCCGAAATTTCAATCAGGGTATTGGTGGTTTTGGACATGGCGGAGAGAACTACTATTTTTTGCTCTCCGTCGTTTACAAGCGTTGCGACCTCCTTGATCCGTTGGGGGGAACCTACGGATGTGCCGCCGAATTTCAAGACTTTCATATTATCTCATTCTGGGTATTTGATTTGCAAAATTACATAATTCGGAGCGAATTGAGGATTATATGTCGGAATTATGTTGCTGTTTAATTAATTTTTATATTTCACTGCAATTAATTGGCATTATGCATATATAATTTTGTAAGCGGATAAGGATATGGAATGAAAAAACTACAAACCGATCCTGTGGAATAATAAGGAAAGTATCACTAAAAAATGACAACTATGGATAGAGTGGCGACATTACGTCTTGGAGAGGGAGTTCATGGAGATAGTTATTACAAGCATGTTTATGCAGATTCTCGCGAGCGGTTCAACACCCCGTTCGGTAGCCGAAAGCCGATACGATATGGCGACCGTTTGTTTGCACGCATTGTGATGCGTGGCCGCACGGTGGTTGAGTTCGTGTTGAACCAGGTGAGCGATATGACAGAATTGTTAGGGGAACTCCGTAAAAAAGTGAAAGGATTGCGTGGCTTGGCCAAGGTGTATGTACGCAATTATTCCCGAGGCTGGAGCATGGAGCAGCCTTTGATGCTTTATGCCTCTTCATGTCAGCGAAACATTCCGGCTTCTAATTCCGAATTTCCATCTGATTTGTTCTCCGGTGGGATGCCGGAAGGCACAACAGTGGCTCAGCCTGAGAGGAGGATGCTTTTCCCCTGGGAGGTGCATTAAGCCATGGATTATTCCGATTCCTCTTCAATAGGTTTGGCCCATTTTTTCAATACCAGAATACTCAGTTCATAGAGTGCATAAATAGGGATTGTTACCATCACAAGGGTGAAGAGGTCGGGCGGTGTTATTATGGCGGCTATGATCATGATTATCACGAATGCGTATGGACGGTATCGTTTAAGCATCATGGCGTCGATGAATCCCATCTTTCCTAATATGAACGCGAACACGGGGAGCTGAAACACTATCCCCATCATGAATGCCAGAGTGGTGAAGGTGGATATATATGAGTCGAGCGTAATGGTATTGGTGATTTCCTTATCCACTTGATAGGTAGCCAGAAATTGAAAGGAGATGGGGAAGAGGATAAAATAGGTCATAAGCAGACCTATGATGAAGAGCAGATAAATTATGCCGGCCACAAGATAGGAATAGCGCTTCTCGCTATCGTAAAGTGCCGGAGAGATGAAGCGGAAGAGCTCTGTCAGGATATAAGGTGAGGCAAACAGTGCGCCCAGAATGCAGGAGACAGTGACGTGAGTCATAAACTGGGCCGATAGTTCGGTGCTTATGAGGGGGATGCTGTATTCATCAAATTTGAAGTCGATGTTCATCCTCCTGAGCATTCCTTCTATCCATTGGAAGGTGCAGAAATCGGAATTATGGGGTGCGAGGAGAATCTTGAAGGTCTCGTTTTTGAAACAGAATATGATTATGGCGAGGATTATCACCACAAGTAGTATTCTGAAGAGCATCTTGCGTAACACGTCAAGATGCTCTCCAAAAGTTAAAAGGGTGCCATTCTGTTCCTGCTCACTCATTTCCCATCTCTTTGGAAGTTTCTGATGCCGGGAGGGAACCGGTATTGCTGAGATGGGCGTCGGCACGGCGTTGTATCTCCTCTTCTACGCGTCGGTTCATCTCCTCCTCCGTTGGCTCGCTCATGCCCTCCTTGAAACTCTTCACACCTTTTCCCATACCCTTCATAAGCTCGGGAAGTTTCTTACCTCCGAAGATAAGGAGGATGACAGCGGAGATAAGTATAATCTCCGTTGCCCCAATCATGCATAGTATCATTCCGGTGTAACTAAATAGATTGCACAATCATTGAAATCAATCTCCCAGTGGCCATCGGGTGCTGACTCCCATTGATATTTGGTGGCCATAGCGTCCCACCAGTTCTGGAACCTGGTTCCTGTTTCTCCCATATCTTTCACAAGCTTTTCATAAAGCTCTGTGTTATCAACGGTTAGAATCTTAGCCAATTCGTTGAGGCCATTTCTGCGCTCAAACAAAGTCTGTATCTCATCGCGTTCAGCTTCTGTGACGCGTCCAATCTCTTTTTTCATCTGTCGTTATCGTTTATGGAATTCAGCATAGCAATTCCGATTGTTTATTGGTACTAATCGAACAACCGTGTTAGAATTGTTTATAAGCAAAGATTGTGATCCCCAGGTAAATACATACCAGCCATTATTAGTGCCGGAATAACTGTAATTATTATCTCCTGCCATTGGAAGAGCGTACACGTTTGTTGCACCCCAAGGGGTAACTGTTGTGCCGGTTACAATAAGTTTAGACATCATCCCTGGTACCTCAAATAGAGTTATTTTTAACGAGGTGGTTCCTAAACTTGTTACATTACGATTAATCCGACTCCCATTTTCGTAGGAACAAACATAATCAAAGTTCCCACCTATTTGTTGAGCACCAACCGGAGTTAGGGTAGAAATAAGTAAAGCTATAATAAGAAGTATCTTTTTCATTTGTTTATAATTTTTTCAAAAGGATCAAGATAAGATATTTCATCAATGTTCATTGCATTAATATCTACTTCCTCTTTGTTTAATTCTTGTATGATTTTCCTTGCAGCCTCTCTTTCGAGATGAGCCATGACGCATTGTTCGTGACCGGGAGTGTTGACTTCGAGAGTGTATTTCTTGTTGAGCCAAACGCAACGACGACATTGCCATGCGTCGCAATTCCGGCAGATAGGGGCATGGTCGAGACGGAACAGTTGAGGATTCTTCACATCCGGTCCTTGTTCAATCGATCCAACAGGTTTCTCACCGGTGTAATAGAAAGCGGGACAGATATATAGATTCCCGTCGGGAGCCAAAGTCAGTGACTCCCATCCGGCATTGCAATTATTCATCTCCGTCAAAACCATACGGTCGGTAATGATATTGACCTGAAGATCATGGCCTGATTTCATTTCCTCCAACACTTTATCAGACAGTATGGAAAGGGAATTACGATAAGTCTCTATATCCGAATCATAAAAATTCTCAGGATCGGTTATCACCACATTTACACGGGCTGCTTTCTCCAAAAGAGGGGATAGGGTTTCAGGCTTTTCAAGAATATCAGATAAAGAAATCCTTGCAACTACTGTCGCTGCTTCCGGACATAGACCATAATCCCTAGGCTCAGATACGATAACATCCGCGTCCGTTGTTAATGACACAGGAACAATATTCACATGGTCGATAGAGGAGATTATCTCCTTGTAGTCTTCCGGCAATTCATAGTCAGGCCAAACGAACTGGACATTCAGATTCTCTATCATGGCGAATCTGACCCCCTTTTTGAGATCCTCCTTTGAAATGAGTTTTCGTTCTCTTTTGCTGTCATAGTGACAGAAAGAGACGGAGGAGTCATCGAGAAGTATTATCAGGTATTTCAGCATATCGGACTTTGGTGTTTAGGACGGTTCAATTCAAATTCCTCACGTTTCCCTTCGAGTTCAAGTTTGCGGAAAAGTTTGTTCCAATAGTAGTTATTGGCTCTTACACGCGCCTTGTGCATCTTGCAGATGGCGGTTGAACGTTGATAAATGGTATCCGTTTCGGCAGCATCATAGTTCTCTCCTTGGCACCATGCGCAGCCCGAGGCTATCTCGCAGTCGATACATTTCTGTGGAGACTGAGTTGTCCGGTCGAGGGTAAGGAATGGACGCAGTTTATTCTGGTCAATTCCATCTCTGACATTCCCAATTATTATCGGTTTCTTTTCTCGAAGAGAATATGCAGCGAAACGAGTGCATGGGTAGAAATTGCCGGCCGCGTCAATTGAAAGCATTTTCCCGGCACCGCACCAGTTGTGGTTATCTTCAACCGGATCAAGAGGTTTGCCAATATCTTCCTTAAAGAAAGAGCAGGCATTATCTATGTATAAATTATCATCGATAATGGTGTCTGCAAGTTTCATGAGTTGTTCTTCAAAGCGTATATCATCACTGGGATACCATACATTCTCAAATACAACATTAATATTGACTTCGTGGATTCCTAAGGAGAATAAATGGATTACTGATTCATAGATATATGGGATATCAGCAGTGCTGATTGTAACTTTTGTACTTGCGCCGGGGAATTGTTTCAACCACAGAGGAATGTTTTTTACTACGTCAACATAACTTCCTCTTTCTTCCTCTCCTTTCCATATTCGGTTTAGATCATGCTTTCTTTTTGTTCCGTCAATTGTGATTCCTATTGAAAGATGATGGTAATATTTATTAATATAATTCTGCACTTTAGGGGAATCGTAATTTATTCCATTAGTGGAGAAGCTGAACATGTGGTTGGTGAACCAGGGATGATTCAACCTATAAAGCTCAGCTGTGATATAATCACATATCTTTTCAATAAGATTAATTTCAAGGAATGGTTCGCCTCCTATAAAGTCCCATATAACAGCTGGTTGATGAAATAGAGTGCGATTGCTAAGTATATAATCAATAGCTTTTTTTGCTGTCTCAAACGACATACGCTCTTTTTCATTCTTTCCTACCAGATAGCAATATTTACAAGCAAGCTGACAATCCTTGGTAACAATGAACGTAATATTTTTTGCTGCACCTGACTGCCAATCTTTTGTTAGCATGGCAGTCAGGTCGGAAGCTTTATTTTCCATAAGGGAAATGAGATATTTAAAGGAATGATACAATCTTTCCAATCAATAAGTTAAGGAATTAGTAACGATTGCTGCTTGTGTCGCAACCGCCTGAGCATGATCTGTAGCAACTGCCCTTACATGTCGTATCACAACCAGTGTGGCATGTGTAATAACAGTTAGCGGAATGACATGATGTTTGACAGCCGGCACAGATTCTTGAGCAGGCGGCAGTACATCCATCATTACATCCTGTTGAAGGCAGATCAGATGCTTTCCCAAGTAGAGGCATATTTGCAATAGCGATAGCACCAAGGATAGGGAGAGCCGATTTTGCAGCTTTCTTGAAGAACTGGCGACGTGACTGAAGCTCTTCGTTTCTCTTATCTTTCATGATGAATTTATGATGTCCTCCCGACTCTCCTGTGAGAACTTTATGTATATAAAACGAAAAACGTGAGGGTCTGTACCTGTTGCTCGTTCCGCTTTTAGAGGCTCTCGCATTGCCTTACTCCGTAGAACGAGCAACGCAGAGGCCTCACGCAAATATGTAAATATGCGTTTAAAAGCATATACCTTCTCACGAAGGCTATGCCATAGCATCTACTTACATATCCACAAGGCGTCTAACGTTGCTAATTCTTGACGGAGTTATGAATTTGCGAGATTCCTAAAAGCCAAGAAAGAGTTTCGATATACGCTTTCTAATAAAATTATCATACCCACCCCTAAGCCCATATCGGGCCTCTGAATACGATATGCGGAGGCAAAGTTAAATTATATTTCTGATTTTTGCAACAAAAATTTTAATCTTATTTCAAATTGCTGTTTTTTATTGTAAATTTGTAATATAATAATGAAATTAGGATATGGATGATAACAGCTATATTAGGTTTGACTGGTTCATGAAGCACATGCTTCGTGACAAATCGAATTTTGAGATACTCGAAGGCCTCATCACTGTTCTTCTCGGTGAGGAGGTCAAGATTGTCGAGATACTTGAGAGCGAGGGGAACCAGGAGTCTGACGATGATAAGTTCAACCGTGTCGATATAAAGGCGAAGAACAGCAAGGGGCATATCATAATTGTGGAGGTGCAACTTACGCGTCAGCTTTATTATCTGCAACGCATCCTTTATGGCACTTGCAAGGCCATTACTGAACATATCAATATAGGGGATAAATATGATCAGGTCAAGAAAGTCTATTCGATAAGCCTTCTGTATTGTGAATACGGGCAGGGAGACGATTACGTGTATCATGGCGAGACCCGGTTCAAGGGGATTCACACCGGCACCGATCTGTTGGTCAATACCAAAGAGGAAGGCGTGATTGTGCCTCATCTTCCCAAAGAAGTTTTTCCGGAATATTATCTGGTCAGGGTTAACTCCTACGACAAGATACCTGATTCACCTCTTGATGAATGGATGACCTATCTGAAGACCGGCAAGGTAAAGGAGAACACCCGTGTTCCGGGTCTCCGGCAGGTTAAAGAGAAACTCCGTTTGATGTCGATGAGTGTAGAGGAACGTCGTGCATACGACCGCCACATGGACAACATCATGGTTCAGAATGATGTTCTCGACACCGCCCGCGAGGAAGGTCGCGAGGAAGGTCGCGAGGAAGGCTTGGCGGAGGGTCTTGCTCAAGGAACATTAAATGTTGCCAAGAACATGATAAGTATGAATCTACCTGATGAAATAATTGCGCAGGCTACAGGTTTAAGTGTCGAAGAGATTCAGGAAATAAGAAAGAATTAAGCAAATTAAAGATAGGATATGGATGACAACAGCTATATACGATTTGATTGGTTCATGAAGCACATGCTTCGTGATAAGTCTAATTTTGAAATTCTTGAAGGTTTCATCTCCGTTCTGCTCGGAGAGGATGTGAAGATTGAGGAGATCCTCGAAAGCGAAGGGAATCAGGAATCGGATGATGATAAGTTTAACCGTGTTGACATAAAGGCAAAGAACAGTAAGGGGCATATCATAATTGTGGAGGTGCAACTTACGCGTCAGCTTTATTATCTGCAACGCATCCTTTATGGCACTTGCAAGGCCATTACTGAACATATCAATATAGGGGATAAATATGATCAGGTCAAGAAAGTCTATTCGATAAGCCTTCTGTATTGTGAATACGGGCAGGGAGACGATTACGTGTATCATGGCGAGACCCGGTTCAAGGGGATTCACACCGGCACCGATCTGTTGGTCAATACCAAAGAGGAAGGCGTGATTGTGCCTCATCTTCCCAAAGAAGTTTTTCCGGAATATTATCTGGTCAGGGTTAACTCCTACGACAAGATACCTGATTCACCTCTTGATGAATGGATGACCTATCTGAAGACCGGCAAGGTAAAGGAGAACACCCGTGTTCCGGGTCTCCGGCAGGTTAAAGAGAAACTCCGTTTGATGTCGATGAGTGTAGAGGAACGTCGTGCATACGACCGCCACATGGACAACATCATGGTTCAGAATGATGTGCTCGACACGGCGCGCGAAGAGGGTAGAGAGGAAGGCTTGGCAGAAGGTCGTACGCAAGGGTTAGCAGAAGGCCGTACGCAAGGATTAGCAGAAGGCCGTGCGGAAGGCTTAGCAGAAGGCCGTGCAGAAGGTCGTGCGGAAGGTCGTGCAGAAGGTTTGGCAGAGGCCAAATTAAAGATGGCTGAAAATATGATTAAGCTGAGGCTCTCTGATGAAATTATAGCGCAGGCCACCGGTCTTAACATTGAAGAGATTCGACGCCTGAAAAAGTAGTTTCCATGATTGGAGAAGTAAGGTATATTAACGTCTAATTAATGTTACAACCGAACAGATTTTATCTGGATTAATGTTGCGACCTGTATAATCCGAATTAAGAATATATCAGGGATTATAGAGGTCTTTATTGCGGTAATCCAAAATTTCCTGAGAAGCTTGGAGAGCAAGACGTGCACGTGATTCAGGATTTATGCGGATTGCTGCAAGATAGTCGTTGATTGCAAGGGAACGCTTCCCTGATCCCCAATATTTCATGCCTCGCATCGTATATGCTTCGTCGCTCTCGGGATGTGACTCAATATAGACAGACAGTATCTCAATAGCTTCTTCCTGTGAAGAAGCTTTCTTTATTTCCATACGAAGCATTTCAAGTGTCATTTCCATACTCATAATCTTATTCTTATTGCATCAACCCGCTCCTTCATGAAGATTGAAGCGAGATGATTGAATTTTTCTGTATTCTCCGTGGTGAGAAATTCCACAGTTCCGTTTTTGGAACATCTCCCTTCGATCTCAGGATGGCGTTTCAGATAATCGGCCAGGCTATCGGCCACCAAATCTCCTTGTGCTATCACCCTTATCTTCTCCGAAGCATATTTGCGTATTTTGGGGAACAGCAGGGGATAGTGGGTACAAGCCAATACGAGCGTGTCGATGTCGGGGTCCTTTTCCATTATCATGTTGATATATTTGTTTACAAAATAGTCTGCTCCCGGGCCGGTTGCTTCTTCATTCTCAACCAAGGGCACAAACATGGGGCAAGCCAGTTCGTTCACGCAGATATCAGGAAACAGTTTCTCTATCTCCAGGGTATAGGAACCACTCTGGATGGTGCCCGGAGTGGCAAGGACACCGATATGACGATTCTTTGTTATTTCACCTATGATTTCAGCAGTGGGTCGGATCACCCCGAGAACCCTTCGGTCAGGATACTTATCCTTGATGAGGGTTTGCTGTATGGTTCGCAATGCTTTGGCTGAAGCGGTGTTGCAGGCTAAGATTACGAGCCGGCAGCCCCGTGAGAAAAGTTCCTCGACAGCTTCTCTTGTAAAGTCGAGCACTACATCGAAGCTTCGCGTTCCGTATGGGGCGCGTGCATTATCGCCTAAGTATAGATAGTCGTATCGGGGAAGACGTTTGCGCATCTCCCTCAGGATTGTCAGTCCTCCGTAACCAGAATCAAAAACTCCAATCTGTGTCATTTTTAGCATGAGGGGGGAGATTTACATTATGAAAAGAGGTGGTTTATATCGGGAGAGATGGCGGGATATTGAAATGCGGAATCCTGTAGGACTCCGCATTTCCTTTATCTTATGGAAAATTGAAAAATTCGAGCTATTTGTCAATTTACCGTTGCATTGTCGGGCGAAGCTCGATTAGAGACCCAATTTCTGTTTTACTTTAGGAGTGATATCCTCCACGGGAGCGGCATAATAAATGAGGGCGGCCGCCTCCTGAATCATGGCATATCCATTCTCCTTTCCGACAGATTCGATTGCGCTTTTGATTTTGGCAACGATGGGGGCCATCAATTCCTGCTGCATTTTCTGAAGGTCTTGAGAAGCACTCTGCTGGAAAGTCTCGATTTTCTGATTCATGTCGGCCAATTCGCGTGTTTTGCGTTCACGGATAGCCTGCGGTTCAGATTCCGGCATTTTCTGGAATTCTTCGTATAAACGTCCAAATTCTTGCTGGAGCTTTGCAAACTCATCTTCATATTTCTTTGAAGTGTCGGCAAGTTTGGTCTCGGCAGTTTTGGTGTCGGGCATTGCCTGCATGATAGTGCTGGTATCAACAACACCTACCTTTAAAGTCTGTGCCGAAACGAGCATTGGAATTGCAAGCGCTACGGCAAGTAAAATTTTTTTAATCATTTCTGTATAGTTGTTATTGTATTCAAATTCGATGCTGAAACAGTGATTAACCACATCAATCTATGTGAATGCTTCGGATGAAAAAGGGATCCACAAATATCGATAGGTGACTTAATCAATTTTCACTACGCAAAATTACAATTTTATTTGGAATATCCCAACTTGGCGAGCACTTCATTGCTGACATCTATGCTTGGTTTTGCATAAACGATGCTTTGTGAGGACGCCCGGTCGAAGATTGTGACATACCCTTTCTCTTCCGCCACAGCTTTAACTGCATTATACACATCTTCCTGAATGGGCTTGATAAGGCTCTGACGTTTCTTGTATAGTTCCCCTTCCGGACCGAAATATTTGTAACGTAGGTCGGTTGCCTCTTTCTCCTTGGCTGTTATCTCGCTTTCGCGTTTTTTCTTCTGGTCGTCGGTTAGGAATACCATTTCCGACTGATAATTCTTATACATTGTCTCCGCTTCCTTAGAAAGGTTGCTTACCTCTTTTTCCCAACGTTGCGACACTTGGTTCAACTGCTCGTTTGCCATTTCGTAGGATGGAACGTTGCGAAGGATATAATCCATGTCGATGAGAGCATATTTCTGAGCGGATGCTCCGAATATGCATGCCATGACAAAGGCTAATGTAAAAAATATTTTCTTCATCTTTTCAGTTTTGTTTGCGATTAATATTTATTGTTGCTCCTACAGAACAGACATTAAATTCGGATAAAGGTTTATTTCAGGAGTATTAAATGATTTTAACGCCTTGGTCATAAATTGATGTTAACCTCATCTTTAGAATTCCTGACCGAGCACGAAGTGAAGCTGTGAGCCACCGCGCGTGCCCCAAACCTTGTCGAAACCGTAAGCCCAGTCGATTCCGAGGAAACCAAGCACGGAAAGATACACACGAGCACCCACTCCGGCACTTCTCTTCATGTTGAAGGGGGAGAAGTCGCTTACGCTTGTCCAGCAGTTTCCTGCCTCGGCAAAGGCTATGGCATAAATGGTGGTGGTGGGTTGGAGCAGGAACGGGAAGTGAAGCTCCAGAGTGAATTTGCCGTAGGCATAGCCTTCATATCCGGAGGGAGTGAACTGGCCGTTTTCATAACCTCGCATCGAGATTGTCTCTGTTGCGTAGGTGTAGCTGCCGGTCATGCCGTCGCCACCGAAGTAGAATGTTTCAAACGGAGTCTTGATATTCTTGTTCCACGAACCGAGCAGACCGAAATCGGCACGGGTCATCAACACGAGCGTATAGTTGTTGTCGGGCGAGGTGAGGGGAGTGAATGTCTTGCTCTTGAAACGCAGTTTCCAATATTCAATCCATTTGTATAGCGAGGCGCGTGCACGTTCGCGTGAAGTCTGGTCGGTGTTTGCATAGCTTGCCTCCTCAGCAAGTGCGGCCCAATTCTTCTTTCCGAAAAGGGATGCGGGGGGAGTCATTGTAAGGTCAACCGAGAATTGGGAACCGCGACGCGTATAAATGGGATTGTCGATACTTGTGCGCGACAGGTTAAGCCCGAGAGTGATGGAGTTTGACGTACCGTTCCTCATATAGTAGAGGTAATCCCAGTTCTTGAGATAATACCAACGATAGGCCAGAGACGCCTGGAACTGGAAATAATCGTCAGGCCATGTGAGGCGTGTGCCGAATCCGACGCTCACGCCCGCCAGCTGCAACACCTTGTTGGGGTCGTAGGCATTCTGGATTGCGTAAGAGTTGTAATTCTGGTTATAGGTTGAGTTGGTGTAGTAGGCATACTGGTAGGCATTCGCCCAGTTGTTGTTGTAGAACGCCGAGTTGATACCGGTGGAACGGCTATAATCAAGAGATACGGAGAGAGAGTTAGGTCGGCTTCCTCCGAACCAGGGGTCGAAGAACGATATGTTGTAGCTTTGGTAATACTTCGCGTTTGTCTGGGCTGAGATTGAGAAGGTCTGTCCGTCACCACGTGGTATTATTCCCTTGTAACTGCTCGGATTGAATAGATTCTTCATCGAGAAGTTAGAGAATGAAAGAGCGAGCTGTCCGGTCACGCCCGTCTGTCCCCAACCGAAAGAGACCTGCACCTTATCATTGGCTTTCTGCTCGAGGTTGAGGGCTATGTCAACGGTTCCGTCATTCTCGTTGGGCTGAATGTCGGGGTTCATGGTTTCAGGATTGAAATGGCCTCCGGCCGCAATCTCACGCATGGAGCGCATGATGTCGCTCTTAGAGAAAAGCGCACCCGGGCGAATGCGTAGTTCGCGGCGTATCACTTTCTCGTAAAGCTGATCGTTACCATTGATGTCAACGCGGTTGATGCGCGCCTGCGGACCTTCGATGACACGCATCTGAAGGGCAATGCTATCACCTTGAATCTTCTCCTCGATCGGCACAAGGTTGAAGAAAAGGTAACCGTTATCAAGATAGAGATTCGACACGGCATCCTCATCGTCAGTGGTGCGTTTGGTGAGTTTCTTCTGGTTATAAACCTCACCGGGATAGATTCCTAATACCTGCGAGAGTGTCTCGGTGGGGTAGATGGTGTTACCGACCCAAGAAATGTCGCTGATATAATATTTTTTCCCTTCATCAATATCAAGGAAGATGTCAACCGTGCCGTCGTCGTAACGTGCCACGGAGTCTTTCACTATGCGGGCATCACGATAACCGAGCTCGTTGTATTTCTCAATTATTCGGTTGCGGTCGTCGGCGAAATCGGAATCAACGAATTTCTTCTGACTGAAGATCTTGAGAAGGTCGCTCTTCTCATTGGTTTTCTTCATGGCGTTTTTGATCTTCCTGTCGGAGAGCATTTCATTTCCTTCGATATGGATCTTGTGAACCTTCACCTTCGAATTCTTATTAACCACGATGGTTAGGATCACCTGGTTTTCTTTTGAAAGGTCGGGAGTTTCGCGTATGGATACGAGCGCATTCTTGAACCCTTTCTTTTCAAAGAACTCCTCAGTGACCTGTTTTGCACGGGCAATGATGTTGGGCGTGAGCTGCTGCCCCGGCACCATGCCGAGACGTTGCTGGAGATCTTTTTTCTCACCCGATTTGAGGCCTTCAAACTGCAGTTCCGACATGCGGGGCTGACGCTGAAGGTCTATCTGAAGCCAGACCTTGTCGCCTGCCATCTTTTCCACATTGATCTGGACTTTGGAATAGAGACCCTGCCTCCAGAATCGCTTGACGGCCTGGGTGATCTCGTCGCCCGGGATATCCACCCGGTCTCCCTCGGAGAGTCCGGAGTAACCTATTATGAGATATTGCTCCTCTTCGGGAATTCCTTTCACCGAAATGCCGGCGATTTCGTATGAGCGGGGAATGGGAGTGTATATGATATCCGGGTTATATATAGTGTCTGTAACCTCCGCAACCGGTGTTATGTCGAGCGCAATCGCTTTGGGTGAGGAAGCTACAGCTATGAAGAGGAGAAGGAGTTTCAGAAAATGTTTCATATCCTGTTAAAGGCGGGTTTCAAATTTAGTTATTGTTGACGGGCGTGGAATCGTTGCCCGGTTCATCGTTATGATGTGCAACCGACACCTGATCGGATGTCATTCCGAAGCGTCGTTCGCGGTTCTGATAATCAAGGAGAGCATCGACAAAGGCATCATTGTCGAAGTCGGGCCATAACACGGGGGTGAAGTATAGTTCCGAGTAGGCGCATTGCCAAAGCAGGAAATTGCTGATGCGGTGTTCGCCGCCGGTGCGTATGAGAAGATCGGGGTCGGGAATGCCTGATGTTGAGAGTTCGGAAGCTATCGTATCCTCGGTTATATTGTCGGGCGACAGCTCACCGGCCTTAACTTTCTTGGCAATCCTACGGGTTGCGTTGGTAAGCTCCCAACGTGACGAATAGCTTAGACATATCATGAGGTTGAGGCCTGTGCAATGTGCTGTGGCTTGGCGTCCGGCCTCAAGATCCTCGCGGACGCTTTCGGGGAGACGGTCAATCTCGCCCAAAAGATGAATCTTGACATTATTCTTGACCAGATCGGGGGTCTCCTTGCGAATGGTCCATCCGATGAGGTGCATGAGGGCGTCAACCTCGGCTTGCGGACGCTTCCAGTTCTCAGTGGAGAATGCATAAAGGGTTAGATATCTTATACCAAGGTCGGAAGAGAGGCGCGTGATCCTGTTCACACTGTTCACACCCTCCGCGTGCCCTTCGCTGCGCATCATTGCACGACGACGCGCCCAGCGTCCGTTGCCGTCCATAATGATGGCCACATGCTCCGGAAGCCTGTTCATATCGAGAAGGTCTGTTTTATCCTTTTTTTCGTTCATCGGTCAGTCCTTATAGTTGCATACGGCACAGCGTTTGCTGAACTCGTAGCTGATTGTTACCGACATGGTGGAATACCAGTCGGTATTTTTCATGAAAGAGCTTTTTATCCCAAGGGGATCGGCAAGCACTTCGCCGTCGAGCTTGTCGGAGAAGGTCTTTTTCATCAGAAACTCGAATCCGAGGTTCCATCTCTCCGAAAGCTTATATTTCACTCCGACACCCACCGGGATATTCAGGGCGGCACCGAATTTCCCACCTACCGACCATGCCGTGACTCCAAGGCCGGCAGCGATGTAGGGGCTTATCCTTTTAAGGTGCCGGTAAGTTTCCCCTATGCCGTAGTTGAAGAAGTTGAATTCCACGAGTTCCCCCAATTCAAAGAATGTGGTGGAGAATTTAAATGTATTGCCATCAGGAAATACATTGGTCATCTTTGCGGAATCTCCTCCAAGTGTGCCAACGTAGAAATTTGTCTTTACTCCCCAGCGGGGGCCGGGAAGATAGCGGAAAAGCAATTCCGCATCAAATCCTGGTTGGCTCCACAGGTTGGCAGTGTTGGCATCTCCGAGATATCCCGTCATGCCTATGCCTCCTCCGATATCAAAGCGATAGTCTTCCTGTGCTTTGCCGACAAAGGACGACAAAACTGCAAGAAGCAATGTAATGATTATTTTAAATTCTCTTATCAATTCGCAGGAAGTTCTGTTCGATTATACTTATGCCATCGGTAGCTGTCAGATTATCGGGGCATCCTGAAGACGGTTTAGAGCACCACGCCAGATGGTGTCATAGAGGCTTCTGTCGGGGGCAAATCCACCGATAAGGTAGATGAACGGACAGTCCCAATAAAGCGTATTGCCGTCGATGTTCCATTTCACTTTGGCCGGTTTATTTGAAGCCATCACTTTCCAGGCATCGGAAAGTTGGGTGTCTTTTTCTGTGTCAAGCACGATGTTGTCGCATTCGGTCATTGCAGGGATCACATCCGGAAGCTGAAGCAGGGTGTCTCCCTTGCGCCAGTTCACCCCATTATCGTATGAGATGTAAAGGGTGCGATTGAATGAGCCATCCGAAGTTTCCCCTCCCAAGATCATCCATACTTCAAGCTCAGTCGGCTTCAAGGCAGAGGTTGTGGTCGTGCGGAAAGCATAGTAAGGTATGAGAGATGCTCCTTTCATTGCAGGGAACGAGCCTTCGGAAAGGGGTATCCAGTTTGACCCGTCGAAGGCCCATACGGCATCGGAAAGGGAGCCGTCAGCCATTTCACCGCCGCAGAAGAAACCGACAGGTGAAGAGGTCCATTTGTTTGAGTGAACCACGAAGTTTGAATGGCCTCCAATCGGGAAATCCGTATCGACAGCCTTCTCTTCAAGATTCTTGAGGGGATACTGGGCATAGCACAGTCCGGAAGAGGTTGTCTTTAAACCAATGGCTGTGTCGCCGTAGCCACCTATGATTTTATTCCAGAATTCACCTGTTGATGTCCAGGAAAGGCCGTCGGAAGAAGTGTATAGGGATCCCGTGCTGTCAAGAAGATAAAGTGCCGAGGAAGAAGCTGTCAAAGAGCGCACTTCGGGCTGGAATGGGAGGGTGACAGCATTTTTGGTCCAGACATTATTGTAGAGGTCGCCGGAAGTGGAGATGGTGAGGGAGCCATCTTTTTCCTCGATAAGCGTCACCGCAGTGCCATTGAGCTCCACTGTTTTCTGATTTCTCGGTGAGGAGAGACGCGAGGGGAGTTGTGCGACAGCCATCTCATTCCAGACAAGAGAGTCGGGTTCCTGTTTATGAACATTGACTTTAAGCGTATATGTTTTTTTCATCTCGTCGTTTGCGGTTGCAATTACGAGACTCACATTTCCTGTAAAGTCGATTGAGTCACCCGGGTTTTTCACGTAGTTGACCGTATCATTACGTGTGGTGCCTCCCTTCATTATTATCGAGGCGGAAGTTATGTAGGAGGAATAGGAGATGCTTGGCACCAGTTTATTGATGGGTGTCCCTTTTGGCAGGGAGTCTGCATTATATATGACGCCGTGCTCAAGGTCGATGGTAAAGAATACGGAATCAAGATTAGCCATCACATTCTTGTCGGCCTTTAGCTTGAAAGAAGTGACAGCTACATTGGGAAGATAGACAATTGTCGCCGTCTCATCGTCGGGGTCGTCATCCTTTTTGTTACACGATGCAATTCCCATAACCATGACTGCTGAAATCAAAGCTATGGGGAGGAGTTTCAAAAGAGATGGTTTGTTCACCTTTACGTTCATTCAGTAAGTTCATTACATCCGTTGGGATGGTGAGAGTGAGATTGCTCATTCTTACCATCTACGCGGATAATGTTATTCAACTTGCAAAATTAGCATTTCTTTGTGAAATTGTGAGCAAAAGTTGGAAGGAAATTAAAATTTAAGGTATTTTAACTGAAAAAGGAGAAGAAAAAATGAGGGTATGTCAAATTTGAACTGCACCCCAAAAGTTTTTTGTCTAACTTTTGGGGTGCAGTTCATTTTAACCCACCCTTGGCGTTAAGGAGGAGTTGGCTCCGGCTATTTAAGGGGTTTTAAAATTTTCTGTCGGGGGGAGCTGTTAATCCATCATGTCTTCGGGTTGGATTGGAGTGTATGGACCATCCTTGACTTCGAAAATGGCGGAAGGTTCAATCACTTCAATTCCGTGCCATTGATTTTTCGGAATCTGCACGCCATAGTTCCCCATGGCGGGATCAAGTAGGAATCGCTCTGTCTGTGCACCCATATCGTTGTAAAAGACCACCACCATCTTTCCGCGGAGCAGTATGTAGGTTTCGGCAGTGTGCGGATGCCGGTGGATGGGGATGGCTGTGCCGGGGAGCAGCACATTGACGAGACGCTGGGCCTTGGAATCAAGGCTTTCGTGGAAGTTGTAGTTCATGCGGAGGCGAAGGCTTTCTGAAGCCTCGTGCTCGATTTTATCAAGAAGCTGGGAATTTATGAGCATATCAAATGATTTAAAAATTTTTTACCGGGCAGAGCCCCAGCCGTAAACGGCTTCGCGATGGCAGGAGCGGGGCAGAGCCACAGGGGGAAACGGCTTCGCGATAGCAGGAGCGGGGCAGAGCCCCTGGTGGAAACGGCTTCGCTTAATTTTTTATCTTAGGAAAGTTTATGCGGGCAAGATATTCTTCGTGGAGATGGTAGAATTTCTTCATGAAGAGGAGATAGGCCGTGGCGAGCAGGAGTATCACGATTCCCAGATAGAGGTAGTGATTGATGGGGAGCCATATCATTCCGGCAGAAATCAGAAGCTGGAGAGCCATGTAAAAGGAGGAGACTGTTACATGAGGGATTCCTAATTCATTGGCCATAATCTGGAAGGCGTGTTTGCGGTGTGCTTCTCCCAGTTTTTCATGGAGCTGAATGCGATGGCAGATTGTCAGCACAGTGTCAGCTCCATAAACTGCAAGGAAGACGATGTAGGCAAAATCACCTGTGGCGAGAATCAGCTTCCCTAAAGCGAACAGCACGATGAAGGCCATAGAGATCGAACCCACGTCACCGGCAAAGCATTTCGCCCTTTTGCGGAAATTGAAGAAGCAGAAAACCAGCAGGCTCAATCCGGCTACAAAGAGGAAATCCATGGATATGAAGCCGGTCCGTGAGTTTAGATATATCAGCGGAATGATAACGGCAAGGGAGTAACCTCCGGTGATTCCGTTGATACCGTCCATAAAATTATAGGCGTTTATTATGCCAACGCACACCACCAGTGCAACGATCACCATCCACCAGTCGTGAAGGTTCAGTATGCCGAATTGCTCAAACATGAGGAACATTGCTATGAATTGTGCCACCAACCGCCAACTGTCGGGTAAGGAGCGGACATCATCTGCAAAACTGACAGCACCGATAATTGTGAGGCCTGCCATGAACCAGGAATATTGGAAACCGAAGAAGAACCAGAAGAGCCAGGCCCCGAATAAAAAAATAATTCCTCCGCCACGCAGTGTGACAGAGGAATGTGATGACCGTTGATTCGGTTTGTCGATTATGTTAAGCCGGTCGGCGACGCGGAAGTAAGCCAATTCCATCAGGATCAGCAGAAGAAAGATTATCAGTAAAGTCATTGGGGAAAAGATATAATAGAATCAGCGCTATGAGGCCCAAAATTTGCCTTGTGGAGCTATAATAGATGAGAATGCGGGGAGACCTTTAGTGGCTTGAGAAGCTTTTGATTGTCAAAGTCAGGCCGTCTGTGGCATCAACAGGCATTTTATCAATCCCGAGAGCTTTCTTGATCTTTGCATTCGAGACCACGTAATTTTCTGTAAGCTTCTCAAGGCGAAAAGTATTGAGAGGGAGGTGTAGAAGGTTGCCAGTCCCGGCTACGAGATTAATCAACCCTTTGTTTATTTTCCAAATACGAGCTTTTTTATCCATAGCTTTGCACATCACCTGAATCAGTTCGTTGGTGGAAAGCGCGTGGTCGTCGGCCATATTATAAATTCCGCTTTCTACCTTTTTCCTGAGAAGTTCTGAGATGATGAAAGTGAGGTTACCAATAGAAGTGAAAGTGCGTTTATTCTCAAAAGCCCCGAGAGGCCACGGGAGTCCTTTTCGTACAAAGCCATAGAGAAGGTTCAGGTTTCCTTTATTCCCCGGCCCATGAATCATGCAAGGGCGGAGAATTATGACATCCCGACCTTTATACGCATCGGGGGTAGTCTCCAAATTACCCAATATATGCTCTTCGGCTTTTACTTTGCTCTCTCCGTAAGGACCCACGGGGGAGGGAGTGACATTTTCCGTGAGGATTTCCCCATGCACCTTATCCACAGCGGCTTTGACAGAGCTGAAGAATATGAATTTTTTAATTTCCTGTCTATTGGTGAAGTATTCAAAAATTCTCTTGGTAAGGTCGGTGTTGACTTTGAAATATATGTCAGCTCCAGACTTGTTTTTAGTGTCGTGAGCTTTACCGGCAAGATGGATGATTGCATCTACGGAAGGAATCTGATCATCATCTAAATCCTCCCAGGAGAATGTTTTTATTACGCCCTCCTTTTCAGGTGCGATAATGTCGAGCCCATAAATTTCATGCTGATCTTTAAGAGCGTTGACAAGATTGGAACCCACGAAACCGTGGATTCCGGTTATAAGGATTTTCATAGAGAGTTTTATTAAGTTATGGGGGATAAGAGAGTGATGAGATAAAAGGATCTTCGAGATTATTGATATCAAGCAGAGTGGAGGGTTAAAAAAACTACTATTGTGCTGTTGCGATTAATAATCCACCCTGTCTATAAGTTCGCGACCACACCATTTGATATTTGGAGGAGATATATAAGACGATCCATACATTCCGTAATTATCAAAATTCTCGGAGATATCTTTGATCTTTTAAGATGCAAGAGATTCATATATATGAGGAAGCGGCTCTTTCTTGCTCATCCATGTTAAAAATACGTTATAAAAAGTCATTAACATTGAGATTTATGGAAGAATATCCTTCCGGAACTTCAACAAAATAGAAGTCACAGACATTTCCAAGGGAATTCATACCAATACCGAAATTGCTCAAACACAGCAGATCGGATGTATCACAACTTAAATGGTGAATCTTTTCATTTTTCGGAGGGAAAAATAACCCTCTGGAAAATCTACGTTCAGGTGTTCGAGGATCTTCGAGAGGTAAATTGGTCATCATGTGCAATTTCTGAAGGAAATCCTGCTTAGGAGGATGTCCGCAGATTATGAATTTGATTACATAATTTTTGCGGTCATAGAAATTTGCGAGTCCTAAGACCATATTTAATTTTAAGAAAGTTCCTACTAATTGTCTTTTAGCTTTATATGCGCGTTCGGTTCCAAAACCAGACTTTAATTCGGTTAGGAAAATATAGTTAATACCATTGTGCTCAAAAACTAATACTCCGTCACAATCCTTTCTAAGTATTTCAGGAGAACCTCCCTTATCAAATATAGAGGTAAGTTTCTGAGCAAGAGCATGATCAAAAAATAAACCATCTATACCTGTCCAACATACTTTACGGACAGTTGTAGATTGATTTACATCATGCTCCAGAACCTCACAAGAACCCTTAAATTCTTGTGGTAGGATATTAGGGAAAATATTTTGAAAGAATGTGAGCATAAACTATATGTTACCCCTTTCTTCAAAATTATTAATATCATCTTCAATATTTAGACTCTCAATGATAGCAGGATTAAAGGACTCGAAAGGTATTCCAGATTTTACAGACACATCCATTTCTTCAATTTTAGAAGAGCCATCATCTTGTTTGCGCAGAACGTAGGCTTTAATTTTGGATGGGTCAATAAGTGAATCAAACGGTATCTGATATTTGTTTAGCAAATTGTAAAACTCGACAGATCCATTATTGATGGAGAATAATCTTACGAGCAAATTTAATCTTCGAATAAAGAAATCACTATGGGAAGTGATTTGTAAATTACAACCTTGATTAAGAGCGACCCCAAGAAGATCAGCCATAAAATTCTGACGTTTAGGATGAAGATGGGCTTCCGGCTCTTCAAATAGGATGGATGTGTTTGCTAAATTATATTTGCTAATCAAAAGAATAAAAGGAGCTAATTCTTTTACTGATGAGGCTGCTGCAGTAAGAGGCATCATCACACCGTCTGTGGTTTGATAAGTAAAAGTAGCCCCCGATTGCTTAATATCACCGGTGATTAGTCGTTGTAAAAGAGAGATTAAAGAGAGATCAGGGATTGTTGCCTTTTTTACTGGTTGGAAAAGATTTATCTTGAAATCAAAAAATTCATTATACATCCCCGACATAAAAGGAGGACGCTCGTTTAATTCCATCAAAGCACCTCTGGAGGGAGGTAATATAAATTCATTGATGAATCCCTGGAATTCTCCAAAAATTGCCTTAGAAATTTCAGCACGAATTAAAGATTGGAAGGCATTGACATACATATTTCGCCTCCCCATTTCAGTTTGGTCGGCGGAATAAAGGTTGAATGTAAAGTTCTCTGAACTTATTTTACTGATCACTTCCTCTTTGTTGGCGATCCCAATCATTTCCTCCTGATATCGGAAAACAAATTCCTTTTTTTGAATAGGCCATTCAATCTCGATTTCACCAGCGAATGTTTGATGACCAATCATATATCCGATGTAATAGATTGCATCGGAATTAATCCAAGAGAAAAGGCTTTGAGTTTCTACGTTTAAGAGAACATCTCCATTTTGGGGAGTTTGAGGAAGTCTATCAGAAGAGAGATAATCAAAATAATGAGTTAGGCGAGTGCCTCCTAAGATGGCAAACACATAATGAGCTAAGAAAGCAGCATAACTCTTCCCTAAACCTGATTCACCGGTAAAAATTAAAAAAGGACAGACCTCAATTTCAGAATTCCTAATTGCTCCTAAACGGTTTATCTTAATCTTTATATTCTTCATTGATCCTCAGTTCTGATAAATCATACCTCAAATGCAAAGTTAAAATAATTTATTCAATTTGGCAATATCAAATGCTGCTTAAATGTAATGGATATTGAACAAGTGAATAACAAAAACGTTTCGGATTATACAATCTTGATGAATCCCTCTTTTGCTTGATGGCTTGTCTTCTCAATTTTTTGGATTACTATAATAACTGGATAAGAATAGTAAAAGGGTATTTAAAGTTCGGCATTGACTCACATCTTTGTGAAGTTTCTCTTTTACATGCTTTCATCATCTGATATGGAAATAGTCTTAACAACTCGTGCAGGGACACCTACGGCAATAGAATGAGATGGAATATCATTTACAACAACGCTTCCTGCCCCAATTGTCACATTGTCCCCTATGTGAACATCTCCAACTATGGTTACGTTTGCCCCAAGATTTACATTATTGCCGATGATGGGTCTTTTACCTCCATTATCTCCAATCGTAGTTAAATGTATGCACTTGAAATTATCCCCTATGCTTTCAGCGTTAATAATTGTCCCATAAGGATGGGCAAACCAAAAAGAATAACCTATTTTGGTTGTTTTTGAAATAGAAAAATATCTATCGCCAGGTCTAAGCCACCCTATCAGCAGTGAAGGTATAATTCCTATTCTATGATAGAAGACGCTCCGATAATATCGATTGTTGTGAAGGAAATACAATAATAATCCTAAGGAAGTTGATATATTAATGGAAAGTTGAGTTTTTAAAATATTCAAATCACTTTCCATATAAATTCTCTTAGATTTTCTAACCAATAAAAATATCAATATATGAGGCAAGTATATCCAAAAGCATAATATTGCCCCGATAAGCCGTAAAATGTCTCGATACTTTTTCATGCATTCCTTATATTGAAGGTTTATGAGAGCTTATAGTAGTCTTTAAACCATGCCACTGTCCGATTAATACCCTCCTGAAGGTCTGTATTAGGCTTAAACCCGGTAGCCTCGGCCAGCGCTGATGAGTCAGCATATGTCTGATATACGTCTCCCTGTTGCATAGGGAGAAAGTCTTTCTTTGCTTCTTGGCCAACGGCTTTTTCGATGCATTGGATATAGTCCATCAATTTAGTCGGATGAGAATTACCGATGTTGTAAATACGATATGGTGCGGGAGATGTGGCGGGGTCTGGATTCTCTTCATCCCAATTTTCGTTCCCTTTCGGAATAACATTAATAATTCTTACAATTCCCTCTACTATATCATCAATATAAGTGAAATCCCTGAGCATATCTCCGTTGTTGAAAACTTTTATTGATCGGTTATGAAGGATTGCATCTATGAAAAGGAATGGTGACATATCAGGACGTCCCCACGGACCATAAACGGTGAAAAACCGTAATCCTGTAGTGGGAAGGTTATAGAGCTTCGAATAGGCGTGGGCCATGAGTTCATTGCTCTTCTTAGTGGCAGCATATAGACTTACCGGATGGGCTATGCCATGATGTTCAGAGAAAGGTACCTGGCCGTTAAGTCCATACACACTGGAAGAAGAGGCATATACTAAATGTTTAACTTGATTATTTCGACAGCCCTCCAGAATATTAATGAAACCATCAACATTGCTCTCGATATACGCATGAGGATTTGTAATTGAATACCTTACTCCGGCCTGGGCTCCAAGATTGATCACCACATCAAATTCCTCATTCGCCATCAACATTGCCATTGCTTTTGTATCTTCAAGATTCATGCGAATGAAGCGGAAGTGGTTGCCGAATCGATCAGACTTGATAAATTTATACCAGGGGAAATCAATTATGTTGTCAGATATGAAAATACCATTATCCTTAAGGCGTGCCAATTTCAGGTTTTGTTCATAATAGTCATTAATGTTATCGAGCCCAACTACTTTATAGTCCGTCTCCATTAAACGTCTTACTACCGCAGATCCAATAAATCCGGCCGCTCCGGTTACAAGTATTTTCATAATATATGCTTATAATCAATAATTATTGTATGCCAAGCTTACATATTGAGTTCGTTATAGATTTTCATATGCTTCTCCACCACTTTGTCAATAGAGAAGTCTCGTTCAGCAATTTTTCTGGCTTCCTTGCCCATTTTCCTTCTCAAATCGGGATCATTTACTAAGATTCTGATTTTTTCTGCCAGCCTCTCGCTATCCTTAATGGGGATTATAAATCCATTTACGCCATCTTCCACAGTGTCGCGACATCCGATGGAGTCGGTGGTAATTATTGGGCGCCCTATGGCGTTTGCTTCAATCAGAGACTTGGGTAATCCTTCGCGGTAATAACTCGGGAAGGCTACGATAGATGATTTTGTAAGTAGCTCTTTTACATCAGTTCGGTAACCGAGCCATTGAACATAGTCACCATCGCAAAGAGCCTCAATCTCCTCCCTCTTTAAAGCAGAGGGATTCGACCATAGACCGCCCACCAAGATAAATTTAATTTTGTCCTTAAATTCAGGTTTCAATTTTTTTGCGGCGTCAATGAGTACTAACACACCTTTTTCCTCTATCATGCGGCCTGTAAAGATTATGCGAACCTTTCCAGTCTCCGGCAGAGTGGTGAAATTAAACTTGGTTAAATCGACTCCCGACCCTTTAATAAATTCTTTTTTAGAAGGTTCTATAATATTCTTATGCAAAAATAATTCCTCATCATCATGGTTCTGGAAAATAACTTTTAGGTTTTTGTGCTTATGACCAATTTTCACTACTTTCAGCAGCGACTTGCTTAAAAGAGACTTCTCATTGGTAAAAAGTGATCCCAAACCGCTTACAGCGTTTACTACTCCCTTTACATTATTGTATTTTGCAGCCAATCCCCCCCAAAGTATGCTTTTTAATCCGACATGATGTATAATCGCGTCTTTGTTCTTTCCGTATAGCTTTATAAGGAAGGAAAGTGTCTTAATCTCTTTGAAAGGATTCATCCCAGTGGCTTCCATGGGAAGATTGATGAACTTCAGGCCTAATTTCTTAATTTCATCACTTTTCCCGGTGTCATTTGTCACAATAGTCACATCCCAACCGGCTTCTTTAGCTTTCACCGCAATCTCTTTGCGATGAGAAAGAAAGAACCAGTCAACATTCACGACCATTAATAATTTCTTTGTCATAATCTTTTGTGTTTGTAAGTTGGGGATCTTGTATTAAGTTAAAGTTGAGCGTATATATCC
>CAMWIH010000005.1 GCA_947174305.1 uncultured Porphyromonadaceae bacterium
AAAGTGGCTTCGAACCACCTTTGCTTTTGCGGAAGCTCGGAGGCTCCCGCCACGGGGGGCTCCGCTTTAAGGGCATACTTTTCTGAGGGAATACTGTGGCAGGCCCCCACCAACGGGATCGCAACGGGGCGGGAGCCTCCGAGCTTCCGCAAACTTGCAGGGAGGTAAATCCTCCCTGCAAGTTTTATACTCTTTATTTTTACATGTGGCAAAAAAGCAAAAGTGGCTTCGAACCACCTTTGCTTTTGCGGAAGCTCGGAGGCTCCCGCCACGGAGGGGCTCCGCATTAGGTCCAACTTTGCTTTGCGGAAGCTCGGAGGCTCCCGCCACGGGGCTCCGCTTTAGTCAAAATCTGCTTTGCGGAAGCTCGGAGGCTCCCGCCACAGAGGGGCTCCGCATTAGGTCCAACTTTGCTTTGCGGAAGCTCGGAGGCTCCCGCCACGGGGGCTCCGCAATTAAAATCATGGGAAGTGGTTTTACATAAAATCTTTTCTTATGTATAACTCGTATTCCTCTTCTTTCAGATTCCTCGGGTTTTGCTTAATGTATTCTATGTATCTTGTAAGGCCGCTTGGGTTTCTCACTATCCTTGACCATACCTCCCTTTGCCATAATGCACCACTCCTGCCCAGCTTTTCATTTATGGCTCTGGCCGTAAATCTTTTTATGGATCCTATTATCGTCTCAACTCTTTCTTCTCCATAGGGCTGAATAAGTAAGTGAACATGATTGGGCATTATTACAAATGCGATTAATTGATAAGTCTTGCCATCACCAAAATGTAGTGAGTCAGATACAATTTTTCTATATTCCTTATGTTTTAAATGACACTCCCCATATCCTCTATCAAGTATATCTTCCTGATGGTTTCCAGTTACCATGTTATATTTTTTCATAGTTTTCTCATCCCATGGTTGAGGATGAGCTGCCATAAACCTTTTCCTTATTTCATTCAATTCATCTATTTTCACAACAGGGAGGGAATCGGAAAGTCGGAAGGTGACATATTGTATTTTTTCAGGTTGGAACCAGTGAGGGAGGTCTCCATTATTATTTTTTTCAATCGGAGATTTCTTGTCGAGGAAAAAGGATGCCATAAATGATTTTCTTATTGCCTTATAATTATAAGTTAAAAGGAGTAAATAATCTTAGTATTTTATTCTGAAAAAGCAAAAGTGGCTTCGAGCTGCATTTGCTTTTGCGGAAGCTCGGAGGCTCCCGCCACGGGGAGGCTCAATCAAAGAGACAAAAACGCTGATACCTCCTCTTTCAGTTTAGGCAAATCATTTATTATGATAGCCCATATCATTTCAGGACGTAGGCTGTCATAGCCATGGATAATATAATTCCGTGTGCCCACAATCTGCCTCGCATTAGAAATTGATATCTCAGGAGCAATTTTCAATATCCTGTTTGTAGCTTCCCCTATAATAGAGAGATTCATGTGAATAGCACTCTTTAATAATGCATTATTCTTATATTCCTCAAACAGTCGTGGCAAAACATCGAAATAGGATTCTATCTCTAATATACGCTCCAATATATCGAATAACAACTTCTTAACTCTTCTATCCATAGATCAGTTGTCTTGTTTCATTCAACTCTTCGCGAAAGTATGGGTTGCGCACTGCGCTATCATCGGTAATATCAACTTTCCTTCCTAAGATATTCTCCAAAGCTTCCTGAAATCCAAAAAAATTAGCTGCCGAATCATTCAAGGCTATTTTGGTCCAGTCAAAATCCACGCAGACATCCACATCGCTTTCTTTGTTAAAACGCGATGTGAGGATTGAGCCGAATACCCAAAGTTTCTTGACATGGAATTTTTTACATATGTCAAAAATTCGATGAAGATTTATCTCTATCAATTTCATAACTACTCCATCTTTAAATTTAATTACATCTGGCGGTAGTCTTTGGCGAGGCCGCCGGCGCCGGTCTCTTTATAGAGCGAGGGGAGGTCGTGGCCTGTCTCGCGCATCACGTTCACGAGCTTGTCGAAGCTGACGCGGTGTGTGCCGTCGGAGAAGGAGCTGTAGATGTTGGCATCCAAGGCGCGGGCGGCCGCATAGGCATTACGCTCGATGCAAGGTATCTGAACCAATCCGCACACAGGGTCGCAGGTCATTCCCAGATGATGCTCCAATCCCATCTCGGCGGCATATTCTATCTGTGCCGGCGAACCTCCAAACAGCTGGTTGGCGGCAGCGGCGGCCATGGCACATGCCACTCCTACCTCTCCCTGACAACCTACCTCCGCACCGGAGATAGAGGCATTCTGCTTCACCACGTTACCGATGAGTCCGGCAGTGGCCAAGGCGCGAAGTATCCTCTCTTCAGGGAGATCGCGACTCTTCCATATATGATATAGAACGCCCGGCAACACACCGCACGATCCACAGGTGGGAGCGGTGCATATCACACCTCCCGAGGCATTCTCCTCGCTGACCGCCAAGGCGTAAGCAAAGGTGAGACCACGCGATTTGAGATTATCGCGATAGCCGGTGGCCTTCACGTAATACTGTGGTGCCTTTCGACGCAGGTTAAGCGGGCCCGGCAAACGACCTTCGCGGTTGATGCCGCGCTCCACTGCCTCGCGCATCGTTTTCCACACTTCGCGAAGATAATCCCAGATCTCCTTTCCCTCGCATGCCTCGACATATTCCCAATAGCCACGGCCGGTGCGCTCGCAATAATTCATTATGTCGGTAAGTTCGTTGAGCGCATATATCTCGGCACTCTCCGAAGTGGCATCGCCTTCAATCTCGATGGCACCCCCTCCGACGCTATAGACTGTCATCTCGTAAAGAGGAGCGGTGTCGGGGGTGTAATCCTCGGTGTTGAAAGCGCGGAAAGTGACGGCATTGGGATGGCGTTCGAGGAACGTTTCAGGGAGCCAGGTGATCTTCACGGGCTTCCCGGTGCGGTTAATCACGTCGAGTATGGCTTCGTCGGTGAGGTGACCTTTGCCTGTGGCGGCCAATGAACCATAAAGCACAACTTCGTAAGCGACCGCTCCTTCGGGAGAGCGATGCAGGAACTCTTCGGCAGCTTTACGCGGACCCATGGTGTGAGAAGAGGAGGGGCCGCTGCCGATACGGAATATTTCACGGATTGATTTCATAGTCTTTTCTTTATTAGGCGGGATAGGCGAGGTAGGCGATTTAGGCGGGATAGGCAGAATGCCTATGATGCCTATATTGCCTATTATGCCTATATTGCCTATATTGCCTATTATGCCAAGTCAGTCTCTGCCCAAAGATACAATCGGTCGGAGGGTCTCACTTTTGCCGGCACCGGCATTGAGAACAGCTGTCCTTTCTCCACTTTCTCCACAGGCTTGAGGTCGAAGCGCAGTTCCTCCACTTTGCTGATAATGGCACCGGTGGTGGGGCCGGTGATGACAATCTCGTCGCCTACCTTCAATTCGCCGGCTTCCATATAGAACTCCCCTACCCCAATCTTGGAGAAATAACGTATTGCCTTGGCCACATACCTCTTCACCCTGGTGGCGGAACTGCCATATTTGGCACTCCATTCGCCAAGACGTTCACCAAGGTAATAACCGTTCCAGAAACCGCGGTTGAACACTTTCCTCAAGCGTTCCTCCCATCCCGCTATCCGCTCTTCGGTGAATTCGCCGGCAATGATTGCCTCGATCGCCTCGGAATAGCATCTCACGGTTTCATAGACATATTCGGGCCCGCGGGCACGTCCCTCAATCTTGAACACGGTGACGCCGGCATCAATCATCTTGTTAAGGAAATGGATGGTCTTCAGATCCTTGGGCGACATTATATATTGATTCTCTATGTCAAGTTCTTCACCGGTCTCGCGGTCGCGCACGGTGTAGGAACGGCGACAAATCTGGTTGCAGGCACCGCGGTTTGCACTGGAGTTCATCTCGTGAAGGCTCATGTAGCATTTGCCACTCACGGCCATGCAAAGGGCACCATGACAGAACATCTCCAGACCGACGCGACGGCCGGAGGGGCCACATATATTCTCCTCGCGGATCACTTTCGAAATCTCGCCCACCTGCTCCATATTCAGCTCACGCGCGAGCACCATCACATCGGCAAACTGCGAATAGAATTTCACCGCCTCGGCATTGCTCACATTCACCTGCGTGGAGATATGAACCTCCTGTCCAATCTCGCGTGCATAGAGTATGGCGGCCATATCGGCGGCGATTATCGCGGAGATGCCGGCCTCCTTTGCGCGCCGGATGATGGTGCGCATGGTCTCCATATCGGAATCATAGATGACGGTGTTAACGGTGAGGTAGGTCTTGACACCTCTCTCCGAACAGTAGGCGGCAATCTCGGCCATATCGTCGGCAGTGAAGTTGGCACTCGACCGCGACCGCATGTTCAGTCCTTCAATGCCGAAATAGACGGCATCAGCCCCCGCCTCGATGGCGGCGGCCAGTGATTCGCGACTCCCCACGGGAGCCATTATCTCAAAATCCTTGCGGGTCATTTTAGGCTTTTTTTCTATTTAGATGCCAAATAATATGTCACGGCACCGAGGGTGAGGGAGGTCCATTCGCAATCACGGAAGCCGGTTTCTCGCAGTATGGCTGTCAGGTCGTCGCGCTGAGGGGCGGCGGCTATGCTCTCCGGAAGATAGGTGTAGGCACGTGAATCGCCCGACACGAGACGCCCGATGAAGGGGATGACACGGCGCGAATACACATTATAGCCAAATCGCAGGACGGGATTCGCAGGCACCGACAACTCGATGATGCAGAGTGTTCCACCCTTGCGCAATACGCGATACATCTCGTCGAGCCCCTGACGCAGATGCTCGAAGTTGCGCACTCCGTAAGCCACGGTTATGAGGTCGAAAGTGCCGTTGGCAAACTGCAAGGCAAGCGAATCGCCCGTCTCGAAGGCAATGCGTTGCTGCATCTTTTCGGGCATCTCCTTCAATTTTGCCTTTGCAATGTCGAGCATGCCGCGCGAAAGATCCACCCCGGTCACGGCCGATTCCGGATAATTGGAGGCCAGGCGGAAAGCCACATCTCCCGTTCCGGTGGCAATATCAAGTATGTCGGATGGTGACACACTACGCCCGGCGGCGGCTTTCAACGCCCGGTTTCGCCAATAACGGTGAAGGCCGAAAGTCATTGCAGTGTTCATGAAATCGTAGGCAGGGGCGATGGAATCGAACATCTGCTCCACCTGCATCCCCTTATGGTCGGTGTCACCATACGGATTTATCAGCTCAGCACCTGAAAGCTTCTCCTTGTGGCTCATTATAATTTATATGTTACATTCTCACCCTCAGAAAGAATGAGGATGGTCAAAGTTTCTTCTGGAATGAACGGCGATGACGGTGCTGACGGGTAACGAAATATTCCCATTGACTCTGCACCTTGGAGTTGGTCTCCATCTCCGGATTCGACTCGGCATACTTGAAGCCATATTTCTGGAAATATGGTATAAGGTCGGTGAAAAGCAGTGCATTCACCCCTTTGTTCTGATATTCGGGAGCCACAGCCACAAGCAGGAGATCCACACGGTCGTTCTTCCCTTTCAGTCCCTTCAGGAGATGATACCAGCCGAAGGGGAAGAGTGCGCCCTGCGATTTCTGAAGCGCACGGCTCATTGAGGGCATCGATATACCCACACCCACCAGGCGCCCCTCCTTGTCGATAACGAGGGATACAAGGTCGAGATTCAGCAAGCCGAGATATATGTCGATATAATATTCTATCTGCCGCTCGGTGAGGGTGGAATATTGGTAGAGATCCTTGTACGCGTCGTTGATAAGGTGGAAAAGGGCGTGGCCATATTCCTTCTTGATACGGTTTCGGCTGGTGTATTTAAGCACCCTGAGCCCATATTTCTTCTTCACGATCTCAGCAATGCGTGCATATTTCTCAGGTATGGCATCCGGCACCTCCATCACAAATTCGAGCCAGTCGGATTCCTTAGTGTAGCCAAGGCGCTCCATGTGTTCCACATAATATGGATAGTTATAGATGGTGGCCATTGTGCCGAGTTCCTCATACCCTCCGGTGAGCATGCCTTCGTGGTCAAGGTCGGTGAAACCGAGGGGCCCGATAATCTTCTTCATACCCTTCTTGCGCGCCCAGTCCTCGACCGCCTCCATAAGGGCGGCCGACACCTCATGATCGTCGATGAAATCGATAAATCCGAAGCGCGCTGTCTTGGATTTAGATTTCTCATTCACCTGGCGGTTGATGATTCCGGCCACGCGCCCCACAGGCTTGCCGTCGCGATAGGCCATGAAGTACTTCGCATCGCAAAACTCGAACGCAGGATTCTCTTCAGGATTCAATGTGGCCACATCATCTGAAATCAATGGCGGCACGAAATAAGGATTCCCCTTGTAGAGGTCGATCTGAAATTTCGTGAATTTCTTGAGATTACCCTTGGTAGGGGTTATTTCCTTTATCTCTAACATAGCTTTTCTCTATTTAGGCTTTTTAGGCGCGTTAGGCGCAGTAGGCAATTTAGGTGGGATGACTCTTTTTTTGGCTCCCTTATCCTTTAGTCACGAGCCAGAGGAGAAGGCAGGCCATGAGGACGATGAAGGTGCAGATGAAGATGAAAATCTGGCCGGAGTTGCGCTTCTCCATAGCCAACTGCACATCGGCAATGGAACGATATGGGGAGGGATTCTCCTCGCAATGCTTGGCAATGCGGCGAAGGCGCGGAAGCGTGGTGGGAAGATGATCGAGCACTTCATTGAGCACCCGGCCGTAGCTGTGGATATCCTCGTTGGTGTCTTGAGCCGAAAGGGAACCCACCTGGTCGTAGCCTACATTGATAAGCTTGAGGTTCTCGTTATATTCGGTGAAGATTATAGTGTCGGGGGTGATCGGAGTATGCACTATATGGTTCTCCTGAATATATTCCATGGCATCGAGAAGCTGTGTCTGGAGACGGTGAACAATCTTGGGGGTGAGGCGTTTCTCGTCGATGAGCCTGCGGAGCGAATATCCATAAACATCATCGGTGATTATGGCCTTACCCACACCGGGTACCTCCTCGAAATCGTTCACCATCACTATGTTGGCATGAGCCAGGTTATAGCGGGTGTCGAACTCCTGCTCCAGCATGGCGAGATACTTGGGATCGTCGGCATATTCCTTTTTCAAGGCTTTCAGCATAACCCATTTGCCATGCTTGCGCACGGTATAGACATCATAGTATTTCTCCTCCCATTCGGGCAGGAGAGTGAGTTCGGTCCATTTTCCCGAGGGATCGTCGATCTCAATCTTTTTCTCGTTTTTGCTGATATATTCCACGATTTCTACTTTTGATTTTTCTTTTCTTTCTTTTGGGCTTTATGGGCTTTATAGGCAGTGTAGGCTTTATAGGCATTATAGGCATTATGGGCGTCTATTTCGCCCATTTCGCCTATTCCGCTCATTTCGCCTATTCCACCTATTCCGCCTATTTCGCCCATCCCGCCTATCTCAATCGATTATATCGAACCCGGTATATTTCCGTAGGCACTCGGGCACCACAATGCCATCGGGGGTCTGATTATTCTCAAGAAGAGCGGCCACGATGCGCGGAAGGGCAAGGGCCGATCCGTTGAGTGTGTGGCAAAGCTGTATCTTCTTGTTCTCGTCGCGGTAACGGCACTTCAGACGGTTGGCCTGATAAGCCTCGAAATTGGATACGGAGGAAACTTCAAGCCAACGTTTCTGAGCGGCCGACCACACCTCAAAGTCGTAGGTTATGGCCGAAGTGAAGCTCATGTCGCCTCCACAGAGACGGAGAATGTGCCACGGCAGCCCTAACTTCTCGAGAAGCCCCTGCACATGATCTTTCATCTCTTCAAGAGCGGCGTATGAATTTTCCGGTTTTTCGATGCGAACAATCTCCACCTTGTCGAACTGATGCAGACGGTTGAGACCGCGCACGTCCTTTCCGTAGCTACCGGCCTCGCGACGCCAGCAAGGAGAATAGGCGCAGTTCTTCTTCGGCAACTCAGCGGCGGGTATAATCTCGTCGCGGTATATGTTGGTGACAGGCACCTCTGCCGTGGGGATGAGGTAGAGGTCATCGGCAGTGACATGATACATCTGCCCTTCCTTGTCGGGAAGCTGGCCTGTGCCGTAGCCGGAAGCCTGGTTCACCACGAAGGGGGGTTCCACCTCCACATATCCGGCCTTCCACGCTTCATCAAGGAAGAATTGAATCAAGGCACGCTGCAGGCGCGCTCCCTTGCCTACATAGAACGGGAAACCGGCACCGGTGACTTTCACGCCTGTCTCGAAGTCGATTATGCCATACTTCTTGGCAAGTTCCCAGTGAGGCAAGGCATCTTCACCGAGTTCAGGCACCTTACCGCCCTCCTTAACCACCACGTTGTCTTCAGCCGTAAGTCCTTCGGGCACTTCAGCGCAGGGGAGGTTGGGCACAGTGAGGAGCAGGTCGCGCATCTTATCCTCACATTCAGCAAGGCGGTCGTGAAGCCTCTTGGTGGCACCCTTTATGCGGGCCACTTCAGCTTTCACCGCCTCGGCCTCATCCTTCTTACCTTCCTTCATAAGGGAACCGATGGAAGAGGCGAGTTTCTTAAGCTCGGAAGCGTCGGAATCACATTTCTGCTGCAATCGGCGACGCTCCGCGTCGATTTCCAATATTTCGGTTATCACGCCGCGGCCATCAAAGCCTTTCACGGCAAGACGGTTGATCACAAATTCAGGATCATTCTTTATTGTCTGAAGGGTAAGCATTCTTTAAGATGTGAGTTATAAGTTATGGGTTATGAGGTTATCATAGAGAATTGAGGATATTCTTTACTGTTTCGGAGATGGCGCGGCCTTCCGCCTTTCCGGCAAGACGTTTGGTGGCGACTCCCATCACCTTTCCCATCTCCTTGGGACCGGTGGCACCGGTCTCGGCAATGATGGCACGGATCTCGGCCTCAAGTTCCTCGGCACTGAGCTGTTTGGGGAGATAGTCTTCAAGCACGGCAGCTTCGGCAAGCTCATTTGCCGCGAGCTCCGGACGGTTGTTTTCCTCATAGATGCGCGCGCTCTCCTTGCGTTGCTTAACCATCTTCACAAGAATCTTGGTGGCGTTCTCATCTGAAAGCTCGCCATTGGCTCCCTTGGCAGTCTTGGCCTCAAGGAATTCCTTTTTTGCACCACGCAATGCCTCGAGACGCACTTTATCGCGCGCCAGCATCGCTTTCTTTATATCTTCGCTTACTTTATCAAAAAGATTCATGATTTTCTCTTTTTTAATTGGCAAATTTACAGAAAATTTGCCAATTATATGCAAACTTTCACAAATAATTCAAAACAACTTCAATTACTCCTCTTCCTTTTCGCCAAGCAGCTCCTTTATGGCCGGGATTATGAGTTTGAGGGTGGTGTCGGGATCAAGACGATGCTCTCCATCGAAATCCTTATACTTGGAATAATGCTCCAGGTATTCATCCTTACAGTTGACGACCGTGTCGCGTGTGCCGAAAAATGCCTGCACCTGTGAGGGGTCGTCCTTCCCCTTGCCGAGAATGCCGAACTTGGGGTCAAACTGCTTCGCCTCCATAGCCTTGAATTTCTTCACAAGCTTTTCGGTCACTTCATAGTCTTTGGCCCCATCTTCCCTCTTGTTATGGAACGGAGCCCGTTGGCCGACCTTCTCTTCCAGATGCCGCGAGGTGTGAAAAGATGGATTTATGAGGATCCGTCGCCATCCGCGGAAGAGCTGAGCGTATAGTCCTCCGAGAGAGGTGCCGATAATGATATCGTCGGGCGAAAGGAAGGTGGCGAGTCGTTTGAGCGCCTGCACGGCAAGTTCGGGCTGCACCGGTATGTCGGGCGACACCACCTCCTGTTTCGGCAGGGAGCGGCGCAAACGCTGGGCTGTGGTGGAACTGCCGGAGGAACCCAGGCCGTGAAGATATACTATTTTTCTTTTGTTTCTATCCATAATTCTTTTTTTAAACGGGGCACAGCCCCGGGCGGAAACAGCTTCGCGACAATAATTATTCTCACCGCTCCCGATGGAAACAGCTTCGCGACAATTAATCAACGCACTTTCGGACTAACATTCGCGACTATGAATCAACGCACTTGCGTTGCGAGGGAGATTGAGTCGGTGGGATAAAGGTAGCGCATATCCTCGAACAGGGCCATGAAATCGGTGGTCTCACGGGCGAGGATCACGAGATTTATCACTGTCTTATTGTCGGTATAATTATAGTCCATATAGGCATTGCTGAGGTGTATCTTGTGCTTGTTGAGCACTTCGATATACTTCTCTTCGGTGGTGACTATCTCCGAGAGCTTTATATGCACTATGCGCGATTCGGCTCCATTGTGAATCTTATGCTCCCACCGCTCTATGCCCACAAGGATGAAGAGTATGAGGAGGGTGCAGAAGATGGAGAGGGAATAAAGCCCGAGCCCGACGGCCATTCCTATGGCGGCTATGATCCAGATTCCGGCGGCCGTGGTGAGTCCGCGCACAGACCCCTTCATCTGTATTATGGCACCCGCGCCCAAGAAACCGATTCCGGAAACTACCTGTGCGGCAATTCGTCCAGGGTCGCCGTTCTTAAGCCCCATATATTCCTGCGGAACATAAATCGAAAGAATCATGGCCAGGGTAGCACCCATCGATATCAGGGCGAAGGTGCGTATGCCGGCTATCTGCCCCTTGCGCTTACGCTCTGCACCGACCACACAGCCCAGGATAAGGCTGAGCCCCAATTTAAACATCGAGGAAACCGTATTGACCTCTATCGCATTTATCTGATTAACTAACTCTTCCCAAGTCATTATCTCAATTTTTCACAAATTTACTAAAAATCTTCAAAAACAGAACTATCTTCCGGCTGAAAAAGCCGGCAACCCTCGCGGATTGCCGGCCTCCTTATATAATAGCAAAATTATTCTAAGTTATGACAGCAAAGTCATTCTCTAAGACTTTCCGATGAAGAATGGCTTAAAGCACACCCTGAGCCATCATGGCACGGGCCACCTTCATGAATCCGGCCACATTGGCACCCTTCACGTAGTTCACGAAGTCCTTCCCTTCCACCTTGCCGTATTTCACACACTGTTCGTGGATATTCTTCATGATGCTCTTGAGCTTCTCATCCACCTCCTCTTCACTCCATGAGAGCTTCTGGGAGTTCTGAGCCATCTCAAGGCCTGACACTGCCACGCCGCCGGCATTGGCAGCCTTTCCGGGAGCGTAAAGGATCTCCGCTTCAAGGAATTTCTTGATTGCCTCGGGGGTGGAGGGCATGTTTGCACCTTCGCTCACTGCAATCACCCCGTTGTCGAGAAGCGCCTGTGCGTCGTCGCCGTCAAGCTCGTTCTGGGTTGCAGAAGGCATGGCGATATCACATTTCACATGTTTCCAGGGGCGTTCGCCGGGGAGATACTGAACATCGGGATATTTGTCGGCTACCTCGCTGATGCGTCCGCGATAATAGTTCTTGAGATCGAAGATGAAGTCGAGCTGTTCCTCCGAGAAGCCCTCGGGCTTGATGATTGTGCCGCCACTGTCGCTCATTGACACAACCTTTGCACCAAGCTCGGTAAGCTTACGGGTAGTGTAAGTGGCCACGTTGCCCGAGCCGGAGACTGCAACTTTCTTACCCTTGATATCAATGCCACGTGTCTCAAGCATGTTGAGGAGGAAGTAGCAGTTACCATAACCTGTGGCCTCGGGACGGATAAGGGAACCGCCGAAGTCGAGCCCCTTGCCGGTGAATGTGCCGGTAAACTCGCGCGCCATCTTCTTGTAATAACCATACATATAGCCTACTTCACGGCCACCCACGCCTATGTCGCCGGCAGGCACGTCGGTATCGGGACCGATCTGACGCCACAGCTCGGCAATGAAGGCCTGACAGAAACGCATGATTTCCATGTCGCTCTTGCCTCGCGGTGAGAAGTCGGACCCACCCTTGGCACCACCCATGGCGAGAGTGGTGAGTGAATTCTTGAATGTCTGCTCGAAAGCAAGGAACTTAAGGATGGACTGGTTCACCGACGCGTGAAAACGGATGCCTCCCTTATAGGGACCTATGGCGTTGTTGTGCTGGATACGGTAGCCCATATTGTTCTGAACTTTACCTTTATCGTCCACCCAGCTCACGCGGAATGAGAAAATGCGGTCGGGGATGCAAAGACGTTCGATAAGATTTTCAGCCTCAAACTGGGGATACTCGTTATATACGTCTTCGATAGTGCTCACAACCTCTTCTACTGCCTGAAGATACTCGGGTTCATTGGGAAAACGACGACGCAAATCGGCCATCACTTCTGTTGCTTTCATAAGCGTTCTATTTTTTCTGATTCTTTTTTACCTGTAATGGAGCAAATTCAATCGCTCTATTTATCGCCTTAATCTGTTGCAAAATTATAATAAAGTTTTCATATATGCAACATTTTGCTGATATTTTGTTGCAATTTATTAACTTTTTGCTTTCCAACCCTTATAAACCGCGGTTAAAGTAGAGGGGCTAACGACATAAAAAAGAGCTAAAAAACATATTTTTTCAAAACTTTTTTCGCCCCGGGGATGTTATATAGACAGAAAGTAGAAAGTAAATTCGTTTCATGATGTTAGGTTAGTTCAAGTAAAGTATTATGGAAAACATGTGAAAGCGGCGAGTCGTGAGACCCGCCGCTTCCGTTATATTACTGTTTCTTAATATTTATTTTAATATTTGTTTTTCTTATAATAAGTTATTATATTTGCTTATTCAATTTATGAGGTTGTCTGAACAACTTCATAAACAGTAACAATATTAGAAATATGTTAGGAATCAAGCAGAACATAAAGCCGATTGAAGGGCAGGATGCTGAAAGAATAAGGCAAGCTGCATTGCGTGTTGCTTTAGGAAAACCGTCTGAAGAAGAGTTGCGAGCAATCAAGCACCTTAAAGCTGTCAGACAAAAATATAATGTGATTTGGAAATGAGCCACCAAGCACCGATATCATTATACTTTGAAAGGGCCGATAACACATCAGCCCTTTCAAATTTTATATGCGGCATTAACGCTATGGATGAATTTATCCAGAATAAGGAAGAGGGATTGCCTAAATATGTTGAAATGGGTCTGACTAAATTATGGATTGTTAAGGATAGCGGAGAGGAAGCCGTAGCCTTTTTCGCATTAAGCAAAGGATCCTTAAGAATTAACTCCGATGACAGAAGGCATCTACATCAATCCGGAATACCTGTTTATGAGACAATCATTCAAGAAAGAGACCTGTTTCCAAGCATTGAAATAGATTATTTAGCAGTCAGAGAAGATAAAAGAAAACAAGATATAGGATCCATAATTCTGGAGGCAATAATAGAGCGAACATTATCAGACGAATTGTCTGCAACCATGTTTTTATGCGTGGATGCACTTCACACAGCAAATTATAGTGCAGTTGGATTTTATAAAAAAAGCGGTTTTGTAGAAAGTGAGGCGGGGCGTATAAGCAATCTGAATCACATCAGAGAGGGATATACCGTGGAAACAGAAAGGATGTACAAACCGATTTTTACACTTTCTCAACTTGCAAATCAATGCCCATAAAAATTATCATTGCTTCAGATTCGTTCAAGGGATCGCTTACAAGTGAGGAGGTAGGAAAGGCCGCCGGCAAGGGAATTAAAACTGCTCTTACGGATGCGCAGGTGGAAATTGTGCCTGTAGCCGACGGAGGGGAGGGAACGGTGGATGCCTTGTGCTGTTGCCTGAACGGTGAGAAGGTTAGAGTGAAAGTTTCGGATCCCCACGGGGATGTAATAACCGCTGAATATGCCATCTCCGGCGACACCGCCATAATAGAGATTGCTTCGGCAAGCGGCCTGACGCTCATCCCTCCCGAAAGACGCAATCCACGTCTGACCACCTCGTTCGGCACCGGCGAACTGATTCGCGATGCCCTCACAAGAGGTTGCCGAAATTTTCTTATAGGCTTAGGGGGCAGTGCCACAAATGATGCCGGAGTCGGCATGCTTTCTGCTCTCGGGTTCCGGTTTCATGACAATGAGGGGAAGATAATCAGAGGCTGCGGAGAAGAAGTGGGTAAAATAACATCGATAGATTTCTCTCATGCCATGCCGGAACTTAAAGAAGCCAAATTCACCGTTGCCTGCGATGTAACGAATCCCCTGACTGGACCGAATGGAGCAAGCCGAATCTTCGGACCACAGAAAGGGGCGGATTCAGAGTCAGTGAAGGAACTTGATGAGGCTCTTGTTTCCTTTGCCCAGATAAGCGCAAAGACTCTTGGCAGCGATTTCTCCACCCATCCGGGAGCGGGAGCGGCGGGAGGGCTCGGATTCGCTTTCCTCTCATTTTTGAACGGCAACTTGCGCCCGGGGATTGAGATGGTGCTTGATGCGGTCGGTTTTGACAGCAGGATTGAGGGAGCTTCTCTGATTATTACAGGGGAAGGGAAGCTCGACCGACAGACCTGCATGGGGAAAGCCCCTTACGGAGTGTTGCAACGCGCCAAAACTAAAGGGATTCCTGTAATAGCCATCGGGGGCGCGATAGAGCCGGATGCAATCGAAACATTGATGCACGCAGGATTCCGTGCAGCCTTCCCTATTGTTTCAGGACCTATCCCAGTTAAAGAGGCCATGCGCCCGGAAATAGCTGCCGCCAATGTCGAGCGGACGGTGGGGCAGCTAATGAGAGTATTCAAGACATAATGAAGAAGACCGCGTAGAACCTGAATTCTACGCGGTCTTCCAATGTTGTCTTACCAAGATTCGAACTTGGACTGAAGGAACCAAAAACCTTAGTGCTACCATTACACCATAAGACAATCTTCCGGCCTTAGACTCCGCCCCGAAGGGGTTCAAATCTCAAAGCAGTTGCAAATTTACAAACTTTTTTTTACTTTTACAATAAATTTCGAAACTTTTCAAGGCATTTTTACAATGAAAGGCGCTTTAATCATACTTGCTGTGACTGTGCTCACCGGCATTATCCTATATATTCTTGACCGCAGGAACCAATCCAAGGCTCCGGCAAATGAGGGAGAAGCCGATGTGACACCACCTTCTCATAATCCTCGCTTGAGCACGGAGAACCGCGAAGAGACCGCTTCTGATGAACCTGCCGAGACCACAGGGAACGGTGAATGTTGCGGTCTTCATCTTGTTTGCGAGAAGGAACTTGAGGCCATTGCCAATGATCAGACACTATATTATGATGATGAGGAACTGGATCGGTTTGCAAACCGGAATCCGGAGGATTACAATGCCGAGGAAACGGAAGAATTTCGCGAAATTATGCTGACACTCCTTCCGCAGGATGTGCCCGGATGGGCGCGAAGCCTTGACCGTCGCAACATACGTCCACCACAGGAGATTCGCGACGAGCTGCTCATCATGCTTCAGGAATTAGTTTAGATTATTGCATCATGATGAAACATAATGCAACATGATTTATCATGACAGGATTAAAACAATACGGACTGCTTTCTCACGAAAACAGTCCGTATTGTGTGGGCGTTGACGGATTCGAACCGCCGACCCTCTGCTTGTAAGGCAGATGCTCTAAACCAGCTGAGCTAAACGCCCGATTGCAGTGCAAAGTTACATCTTTTTTTTAAAACACACAAAAATTTTTGCTATTTTTGTCAAAAATTTTTATCTCACTCTCTTTCCACACATCACTCCTCCCCCTTCTCCTCTTCATTTTTAATTCGAAATTCACTATGGTTATGTCACATAACGATGTCAAAAACATAAGGATAGCCGACTTCGACTATCCATTGCCCGACGAACGGATAGCGCGTCATCCCTTGGCTGAGCGCGACAGGTGCCACCTCTTGGTCTCGCTTCCCGATGGTGAAATATTGCATAAATCCTTTTCCGACCTTCCGCAGTTGCTCCCGCCGGACTCTTTTTTGGTGTGCAACGATACGCGGGTGATAAATGCGCGCATCGCTTTCCGCAAAGCCACGGGGTCTCGAATCGAAATCTTCCTTCTCGAGCCTATTGCGCCCGAAGATTACCTGCTGATGTTTCAATCCACCGGCTCTTGCCGATGGAGTTGCCTGGTAGGAAATCTCAAAAGGTGGAAGGATAATCCTTTGGTTAAGGAACTTGAAATCGACGGCCGGAAGGTTACGCTCTCCGCATACCGTGGCGAACCACGACCGGGGAATGCCCATGAAATAGAGTTCCGCTGGGATGATCCCGAACTCACTTTCGCTTCCATTGTGGATGCCGCCGGCTACATCCCCATCCCCCCTTATCTCAAAAGAGACTCCGAGGCTTCGGACGCTGATGACTATCAGACGGTCTATGCCCGCTTCAAGGGTTCAGTGGCGGCTCCGACAGCCGGGCTTCATTTCACCTCACGCGTTTTCGACAATCTCCGCGAACGCAACATCACCATGCTTCCGCTTACTCTCCATGTGGGCGCCGGCACATTCCAGCCTGTTAAATCGGAAGAGATCGGCGACCACCCGATGCATACTGAGACTTTTTCGGTGACACGCCAACTTATTGGCAATCTCATATCTGCCAAAAAGGAGGGGAGGAACATCACCGCTGTTGGCACCACGAGTGTACGCACCCTCGAATCACTCCCATATTTAGGCGCCGCTTTAAAGGGGGGCGACCTGTCGCTAAATGTGAAGCAGTGGTGGCCATACGGAGACAATTGCCCCAATCCCCCTGCCGACACGGTGGATGCCCTGCAAGCCATTGCAGACTACATGGATGTCAAACGCATACCCTCACTCACTGCCGCCACCTCAATAATGATTGCACCGGGGTTTGAATGGAGGTTAGTTGACACTATGGTGACCAATTTCCATCAGCCTCAGTCAACTCTCCTTCTCCTTGTCTCCTCTTTCCTTGAGCGCGATTTCAACCCCTCAAAGGCACGGTTGCCTCATTGGAAAAAGATGTATGAAGAGGCTTTGAGCCTTGACTACCGCTTCCTCTCCTACGGTGATGCCTGTCTCCTCTTTCCCCTAAAATAAACAAGAAAGCCCGACAAGAAAGAAAAGAGAGGTTCGTAAAATTCGCAAAATAAGAAAGAAAAAAACAAATGATAATCAATATCCCAATGAAAGGAATACAGTTAGTTTACGACCGGAAGCGAGAGGATGAAATCATTGTCACGCTCCCCACCTCGAAAAGTATGGCGGCGCGCGCGCTGATAATCGGGGCACTTGCCGGCGTGCGACCCTCGGGAATCAGCAATCTTCCTGTCTGCACCGACACCACCGAGTTGACCGCCTCCATAAACTCCTTGCTTGACGTGATCTCCTCCCCTGCCGACAGAATCGGGATGAGCAACCCGGAGCCGGTATGCCTGAACCTCAATCTCGGATTGGGGGGCACCTCCCTGCGTTTCTTCACTGCGCTGGCCTCCTCCATTCCCTCGACGGAAATGGAGATTGATTGCGCCGCGCCACTGAAGAAGCGTCCCTTGGCACCCTTGTGCGAAGCCTTGAACACAGCCGGCGCCGAGATAGGTTATCTCGGCACACCCGGTTACCCTCCTCTCTTCATAAAGGGGACTCATATTCCGGGAGGGGAACGGGAAATTTCCGCCTCCATCAGCTCACAGTTCGTGTCGGCCATGATCATGTGTGCCCCTTACTGGAAGGAGGGCCTCAAGCTGAGCCTCACGGGCGACCATCCGGTATCCTTCCCCTATATAGACATGACGGTGAAGATGATGCTACGAGCCGGAGCCGAGGTTGGCATCTCAGACGATCACCGGACTATATCGGTAGGACGCAATCAGTATATCCCAAGCCGGATAGGGACGCTCTCCCCGGAAGCAGATTGGAGCGCGGCAAGCTATTTCTACGAGCTGGCCCTTGTGTTGCCCGAGAGGAGAATAGAGATCTCATCGCTTACGCCACCTCACGACAGCCTGCAAGGCGACAGCAAATGCGCTGAAATTTTCAATTTGCTTGGGGTGGTGACAACCTTCAATGACGACGGGAGCGCCTCGCTAACCTGCGACAAAAGGAAACGAGATTCAATTGCCTCCCTCTCCACGAAATCTCCTATTGAGCTTGACATGTCGGCCACGCCCGACCTTGTTCCGGCCTTAGCCGTGGGGATGTGTATAGCCGGGATACGTTTTAACATCACCGGGATTTCACACCTTCACCTGAAGGAAAGCGACCGCATAACAGCCTTACAGATCGAACTGGGAAAAATCGGGTATAGTCTTGAGGCAGGTCACGATTTCCTTTCCTGGAACGGAGGGCGGACACCCGTAGGTGAGAATGAGGCAATCGACACCTATCACGATCATCGGATTGCAATGGCCTTTGCTGTGGCGGCCGTAAGCCTCCCCTATCTATACATAAACGATCCGCAAGTGATTGAAAAATCTTTTCCCGATTATTTCGATATCTTGAAAAAAGCGGGATTCAAATCATAAAAGACGTAGGCTATCAATAGGGACGCACCCGGGGTGCGTCCCACATTATTTCTTCATCTGGAAATGGCGTGAAGCAAGGCGATGGCCGTCGGCGAACACCTCCACGGTGTAGTCACCCGGAGTGAGGGTGGTGTTCACATCCCAATAAATTGTCAAGGGAAGTTCGTCATTGGCATATTCCACACTCCGGCTTGCCGTGGCTTCCACCGAGCGACCGTCGATGGTGAAGCTGCCGCCTCCTCCCAAGAGCGATCCTTCGGGGGTGAGGATACGCATATAGAATGTCTTCATTCCGGCAGCCGCCGTGTTGTTGGGGCTCACTGTGAAATGCACGCCCAGTGATTTAGCTTTGGTGATATTTTTCTCAACCTTCCCTTTCTTATTGTATGCAGAGAAAGAGACGCCCGTAATGTTAAGCATCTTTGCACGCTGCACAGTCTGTGTTAGCTCGGCATTGCTGGCCGTGGCCTGGGTGACCTGAGTGCTCAATTCCTGGTTGCGCGCCTGCTGTTGTTGCACCTCCTGCTTGAGACCGGTGTTCTCGTCGCCCAGACGCTTTATCTCTTCAAGATAATGGCGCACAATCCCCTTGAGGGTTCCGATCTCAGCTTCAAGCCGCGATATTTTGTTGCGCATGGCCGCGATATCCTTCTGACTCTTGGCTGTCTTGGCTTTCTCGGCATTGAGCTCCTGAATAAGGCCCTCAACCTTCATACGGGCCTGATTATATTTCTGTACGAGAGAATCATTGTCAAGCTTGATCTCCTGCCCCTCGAATTGGCTGAACTCATTATTGAGCTGATTGAATTCGTTGGTGAGTATAAGCTGGTCGTTCACCACGGCAAGGCTATCGGCACGTGCCTGCGCGTCGTATGCCGCCTGTGTGCTGCCATTGTTAGAGACGATAAGCCAAATCACAAGCCCGATGAGGCATAGCAGCACCCCGGCCGCTCCAAAAATAACTATCTTCTGATTCTTATTCATAACCTTGAGACATATTTCTTTATAATTTTAATTTAATTTTCCCCAACATAACTGTTGAAAAGCCAGTCTTTATTCTCCTTGGTTGCGTCCAAATCCATTGTTTCAACCGATGAAAAGCTTATAAGATTATTGCTATATCGCGACAAATACTCTATGTCGCTGATAGTTTTAATTGTACCATCCTTGTTAATTGAACGCACTACATCTGTCACAAAATTCAATTCTGATTCTGTGTAAAGATATTTCAATGCGGCAAGTTTTCTATTGGAGTAGCGTATATCTATGTGACTGCCATCAATGATTATTAGCCCTACACTAATACGCTCTTTTATCTGAGGCCTTATCACCGCATAAATGATACTATATTTAATTTTGCACATACTTACAATCTCTTATCATTTCTAAAAAAGCATTCCAACAATTCTCCTCCCAAACAGGATCAAAAAGTTGAGTAAGCTTTCTGACAACCATATCTGCAGGAACATTCCATTCCGAAGGAAGTTGGCCAACAATGCTATTGCAAGCTTCCCGGGACAGGGAAACGGATTTGCCGTAATGTATTCTTAGTTCTTCAATCATACTCACCAATTGATCCAGAAATATCCCCTTAAATATGTGATATGCCAGATCTGACTGTAAAATTGTTTCATTCGAAGTCAGCAACGATAAGTTATAATCGAACGTTGCAGTATTAAAAATACACCCATGATCAATTGCAATAAGGTTATGACTCTGCAAATTATAAAGTAGATTGGAATTATGAAAATTCCTGTCTTCATTGCCTATCCATATGTCAAACAAGGCTATAAGGATCAACTGGCGACGCAAAGAATCGGACTCCTTTATTTTTGCATAAGACACTGCTGTTATGTCGATAGCTTCAGGGATAATCCTGGTGCCAAAAGATGGGGCGGAGAAATTGATCGAACCATAATGTGGCCAATCTATCCTTTTTATTCTGACGAAAGCCGGCTCGGGAATATTTATACCCCATATTTTCGCTAAAATGGTGCCTACTAATTCACAAGCCAGTTTGAAGGCAGAAGATGAAGACCGCATATACTTACAAATATAACTATGACGGTCGTTACACTCCACCAAAACCGGCTCCTCTCCGGTGTGGTATCTTCTTTTTATCCTATTTATGCTCGATAAGCAGGGAATATCCATTTGCATGTTTTACCATAATGAACTTATACAGCAATTTTCACCGCTAAGATAATTATAAAATGCTATATCTGCAAGTAAGCAGGCAATATCGATCAACTTATATTTATAAAGAAAATCGGCAATTCCGGATGGAATTACCGATTTATGCTCTTTGACTTTCGTCTTGCTGTTGAAGCACTGATTATTTTGCAGAATCAGCCTTTACAGAATCAGCAACGGGAGCTGCAGAGTCAGCAACTGCAGAATCAACTACAGTCTCAGTAACTTCAGTTACCTCTACGTTTGCAGTATCGTTTGCAGAATCAGCCTCAGCTGCTTTGTTACCACCGCAAGAAACGAGTGCTACGCTGAAAAGAACAGCAAGTGAATAAACTAACTTTTTCATCTCTTTAAAATTTAAAATAATAAAACAATATTCTTTCTTTGCTATCAAAAACGGTGCAAAGGTAATATAAATTTTATTTTCCGCGAAATTTTTGCAGGTATTTTTATTATCCTATATGCAAAATTTAACATTTTAACACTTAATTGTTAAAATATTTGAGTATTTTAACAATATACAAGACCGACTGATTCACTCGTTACTTAATCTTTCTTAGGGTATAAATACAAGACAGCGTGCCTTGAATAAGGACACGCTGTCAAATGTTTTTTCAAATATTTTTAGAGGATAACCTTAATAGTCGTTGATCCATTGCGCAGGAGATAGATTCCGGAAGGAAGAGAGAATGAGGCGTCGCCATTAGATTCAGCTATCTTTACGCCACCGATATTCCACACTTCAACCTTGCCGGACGCATTTACCGTCCTAAGCTCGCCATCAAGAGAGTATGCGCCAAATTTCTGAGCCGAGCCAATCTCAACATCGTTTACACCAGAGAGATCGGGCAGCACATTCTTGTTTCCTATCACCACATAACCATTTGCAGGGAGAGTAACGTTTCCTGTAGCGTAATCAATCACCGGATCTGTTGCACCCCACTTGGAAAGAATCTGATAATCGGCTGCATTCTGACTGCGGAAAGCCGCCTGAGAAGTAAGCTCAACATTCACACCGGCATTGATAAGCACATGAATCTCCTTATCCCCGTAGAATGATTTGGCATACAAAAGCTTTTTGGGCGCGGTCGGGAAATTGGCCGTATTGTTGAAATCAAGGCTGTAATCAGCCTGCTCTCCGAAGAGGTCCTGGTTAGCAAGGCGGATGTTTATAAGCTCGGCATAGCGATCTTTAAGGCCGCCGTTCCATTCATTGTCGAGAAGCGACCAGTTGACAAGTTTGTTTCCAGTGTCGTTGCCGCCATCCTTGCTCTTAGTGGTCTGCGCGTTGCCCATCTCTGAGAACTGCCATATCATATGAGATCCGGGGGTCATAAGCATCTGGACAGCTGCGCCTGCAAGGCGGTAGCAAGAATTTTCACGGTCGCCCTTGATTCCTGTGGCACCATACATATCCTGCTTATAGGCAAGACGCTCCTCATCGTGAGATTCAAGATAAGAAACCGTAGAACCCGCTGTGCGGCTCGCTTTCTTAGCCCACATAGAGTTGAGATTGCTCTTCCAACCCATCGCAAACTCGCAACCGTTATAGTTATCATTCAGCCAGTTGAGCTCGCCATCCTTTGCCATCTCGTTCTCCTCTTTGGCATCTCCGAGAAGCTCATTGATGAAATAAGCATCCGGATTCACTTCGCGCATTGCATCGTGAAGATTCTTCATGCGGTCAACACGGCTCTGGTTGAACCTGTTGGTACGGGTGTCGATGCTTCCGGAGCCGGCGTAGGAATCATTATTACCGAGACCCTTCACAAGGTCGAAGCGGAAACCATCCACCTTGTATTCAGAGAGCCAGAATTTCAGCATGTCGTGCCACTGCTGCTGAACGAGAGGATATTCCTGCACCCAGTCGTTCAATACGCTGTAAGCATGGGGAGCTTCCTGATTATAGAAAGGATTACTCTTGATGTCATACATCATATACCAGGGATGAAGTCCGGCGCTTTGATTGAACACAACGTCAAGGATAACTGCGATGCCGTTCTCATGGCAGATGTCGATAAATTCTTTATAGTCCTGAGGAGTGCCGTAAGCTTTATCAAGAGCAAAATAGAAGTTGGGATTATAACCCCAGGAGAGATTACCGTCAAATTCCTGTATCGGCAGAAGCTCAACTGCATTGATACCTAAAGATTTGAGATAAGGGATTTTTTCGATAGCACCGCGTACAGTTCCGTTACCGGATGCTTTCCCTTCTGTCCCTGTAAAGTCGCGGAAAAGAAGCTCGTAAATCACCAACTGATCCTTCGGTGCACCCTTGAATGTCTCCTTCTTCCATTTGTATTCGCCATAGTTATCCTGGAACACTGCCACACAAACATTGCTGCCCGTAGAGAGCGAAGAGGGATATGAGGGGATGTCGGGATAGACTTCAGAAGAAATCCATTTATCATTATTGGGATCGAGCACCATGCGGGCGTAGGGGTCACCGACAGCCTTGAATGACGAACCGTTATTCACGTAGAAATAATATTTGGTCGGAGTGTTGACAGGAATGCCGGCAACAGTTTTAGTGAAATATCGGTAAGATCCTTGTCCGTCCGCCGGACCTTCAACATAGTCCATCACCGATTCGGGAGTGAGCTTATAATCATTCCATTCTCCCACCAACACCACCGATTCCTTCTCAGGAGCGGCCAGACAGAAAGTTACAGTGCCGTCAGCGTTACGGTAGGCACCCATGGGGGGAACTATCTGGGAGGCACTCTGAGCTGACTTGGGATCGATAAGAAAATACGTGGTATCGCTTACCGTTTTGCCATCTGCAGTAGCCGTGAAAAGCACTTCATACGCGCCCTCTTTATCAAAAGTGTATTGATACTCCAGACGATATTCTATTGTCCCTTTGTTATCAAACTGCACCCCATCGCCTTCAGCCACCTGGACGCCATTGACAGAGATAGTCATGAGCGCAGGTTGATTGGCGATGCCACGCAATTTAACTTTCTTCCCTTTCGCAAGAAGATTAGATGTCTGGGTAGCGCCGTAGGCCACTGTCAGCCCTTCCGCATCCTGTGCTTGCACACTTATAGCGGCAAGACCCATCATCATGGTGATTAAGTATTTTTTTAACATGATTCTAAGGTTTTTATGTTATTACTTATTTTTTCACGGTTTATTCTGCAAATTTAGCTATAATTTCTCGCTCTCATCTTCAGGGATATAGGAAATCTCCTTCATCTCCTTATATTCCTCCCATCCCGGATCGGCCTCCGCTTCTATGACAAGAGGCATCTGATCAAGATCGGCAAGAGCATGGTTGAACACCTTATTGAAAATATTCAGATTCTTGGTATAGAAAATCCAGTCGCGGCGACCGTCGCCGGTATAGATTCCGGTCATATATGCCACCTTATCTTTCTTGAACGCCGACTGCAATGCATCGGTGGTCTTCTCCATAAGTTCGGCATCAGCATTTTCCGGCATCCCGTTAGGAAGACGGTTATAATCCCAGCTGACAGTTACGCGATAAATATATTTTCCGCCTGCAATCACCTCATCCATACAGTCACGTCCGGTAACGAGCACCGTCGCGCCGCTCTCGCTCTCAGTCGGAGCTGTCCACCATCTCTCTTTCATATATAGTCTTATTTGCCCATATTGCCTATTTTGCCTATAATGCCTATCTCGCCCATCTCGCCTATCACCTCTCAGAGTAAATAGGCACCTCTATTACCGGAGTGTCGAAATAGACCCCGGGACGGAAACAATGCATCTTGAAAAACTTGGTCAGATCTATCTTGCGCGACACATTGATCGGATATTTCACCTGGAAAGGCTTTCCTTTCTTGTAGGCTATTGCCTGAAACACCACTCGCTCCATCTCAGAGATATTCTCCTGAGAGAAAACGGCACAATCAATGAGTTCATTGGGCGAGACCTCTCCCTGATAAAGATTCTTCCATGCCTTTGCCTCGTCATCGCGAACCATAAGGTTGAATGAAAGGAAATAATTGGAATCATTCACAAGCACGGCGGCAATGCGAGTGCGCGAAAGATCCTTTATGTTTTCAGGTTCAAATCCCAGAACAATGTTGATGCTCTCGCCCCTCTCAGTCTCCACCACCGGCAACTCCTCCTTGGGAGCCTCTGCCTCACGCTGAGCCTTCGGATTCTCGCGGGTCTTCTTTTTACCTTCATCGAAAGCCTTCTGATCGAACATGAGCGCGGAACCCTTCACCGCAGGCTCATGACCGGCGGGAAGCACCACCACAAGTTCGCTCACCAAAACAGGGGTCTCAAAGCCATCCTCCTCCACGTATGCGATCTTTCCCTCAATCCGGGTTATGCGTCCTCCTCCCGTGGAGTTAAGAAAGCGGACTGTATCTCCTGTTTTTGCCATTATTTTATTATATGTTATTCTATTCAATTCTGAATCAGTTGCTTTCTGAGTCAGTTGCTTTCAATTCCGAGTCAAATTCCTCAATATCCTTCGCCTCGCGTTTCTCGTATGCATCCACGATGCGCTGAACCAAGGGGTGACGGACTATGTCCTTCTTCTCATACTCAATCATCCCTATACCCTTCACACCTCTCAGGATGCGGAGAGCCTGCAAGAGGCCGCTCTGCATGGTGCGCGGGAGGTCGATCTGGGTGGTATCGCCCGTTATTATCATCTTGCCATTCTGCCCGAGACGCGTGAGGAACATTTTCATCTGATGACGCGTGGTGTTCTGAGCCTCGTCAAGAATGATTATGGCATCGTTGAGAGTGCGACCGCGCATAAAGGCAAGCGGTGCAATCTGAATGGTGCCGGCCTCCATATACTCCTTCAGCTTCATAGGGGGAAGCATATCTTCGAGCGCATCATAAAGAGGCTGGAGATAAGGGTCAATCTTATCCTTCATATCGCCGGGCAGGAAACCGAGTTTCTCCCCCGCTTCGACCGCAGGGCGCGAAAGGATAATCTTCCGGCACTGCTTGTTTTTCAGCGCACTGACGGCCAATGCGATGGCTATATATGTCTTGCCCGTTCCGGCAGGGCCGAGGGCGAAGGTGAGATCGTTCTTTGCAAAACTCTTCACCATCTTAGTCTGGTTGGCATTGCGCGGAGCAATGGGCTTACCGTTCTGTCCGTAAATGATCACTCCCTCTGCATTCACCTCCATAGGTGGCTCTCCTCTGACGATGTCAATGATGGCATCGTCGGTTAGCTTGTTATATTTCGAGGCGTGATCCTGAATTTCTCCAATCTTACGTTCAAATTCAGCAGTCTCCCCCGGTTCCCCTATCACCTTTATCACATTCCCCCTCGCGGCCATACGCAACTTCGGGAAGAGGTTGCGTATCAGACTGATATTTGAATTGTTAACCCCATAGAATGTCTGGGGGTCAACACGGTCTATAATTACTATTCTTTCGTTCATCTTTTTTCCTTCTTTCCAACTATCCCTGCAAATGCCGTGCCAGCCCGATCAGGGGCATAACACTGCCACCGAAAGCCACCACTTTAACCCACAGATCCTTCAAGAGAAATCTGAAGAAGCTTCTGGGCCTCCACGGCAAACTCCATAGGAAGCTTATTCATCACCTCACGCGCATATCCTCCAACGATAAGCGAGACTGCCTCCTCTGTGGGGATGCCCCTCTGACGGCAATAGAAAAGCTGTTCCTCATTTATCTTTGAGGTAGTGGCTTCATGTTCCACGGTAGAGGTGCTGTTGCGCACATCAATCACCGGGAAGGTGTGAGCCCCACAGAGATCGCCCATCAGGAGCGAATCGCATTGTGTGAAGTTGCGACACCCCTCGGCATCCTTTGCCACACGCACAAGGCCGCGGTAACTGTTCTGTGAGCGCCCGGCCGAGATGCCCTTGCTCACTATGGTGGAACGCGAGTTCTTTCCGATATGGATCATCTTCGTGCCGGTGTCGGCCTGCTGATAGTTATTGGTCACAGCTACCGAATAAAACTCACCGACAGATTCATCTCCCTTGAGTATGCAGGAGGGATATTTCCATGTTATGGCCGAGCCGGTCTCCACCTGAGTCCAGGAAATCTTGGAACGGTGACCGCGACAAAGCCCACGCTTGGTAACAAAATTATAAATACCGCCTTTCCCCTCCTTATCGCCGGCATACCAGTTCTGGACCGTGCTGTATTTGACCTCAGCACGCTCCTCCACAATAATCTCCACTATGGCGGCGTGAAGCTGGTTCTCATCTCGCATCGGAGCCGTGCATCCCTCAAGGTAACTCACATAGGCATCATCGTCAGCCACAATCAGGGTTCGCTCAAACTGTCCTGTGCCCGATGCATTGATGCGGAAATAGGTGCTAAGCTCCATAGGGCAACGCACACCCTTAGGAATATAAACAAACGACCCGTCGGAGAAGACAGCCGAGTTGAGGGCGGCATAATAATTGTCGCGATAGCTAACCACGCTGCCCAGGTACCTCCTAACCAAATCGGGATAATCCTTCACCGCCTCTGAAAAGCTGCAGAAAATCACTCCCAATTCAGCAAGCTTCTCACGATGTGTGGTCTTCACGCTCACCGAGTCCATCACGGCATCCACGGCCACGCCCGCCAACTGCTTCTGCTCCTCGAGAGATATGCCGAGCTTATTGAAGGTTTTCACCAATTCAGGGTCAACCTCATCCATACTCTTCTTGAGCTCCTTCTTCTTTGGAGCGGCATAATAGCTTATGGCCTGGAAATCGATGGGAGGTATCTTAAGATGCGCCCAATGAGGAGGGGTGAGGGTCTGCCAATAGCGGAACGCATCAAGCCGGAACTGCAACAGCCATTCCGGCTCCCCCTTCTTTTCGGAAATGAACCTTATCACATCCTCGTTAAGCCCGGGAGGAACTATATCGGTGTCGATATCGCTCGTGAAACCATATTTATATTCGGAGCCGGTTGCCTCCTCGATGGTGCGTGCCGAAGCCGATGCACTTTGAGGAAGGACCGACGACATTTCATTTTCTGAATTTTCCTTGCTCATTTCTATTCGATGAACTCATTTAAAATTATTTCGCAGAGATGTGTGTCTCCATAGAAATAATACGCAAATTTAACAAAAAAAGTTTGCTTCTCAGCCACTTTACCAATTAATATTGCATCCATGAGCTTTTTCTGACAATAAAACCTGTCAAATTCTCTTTTTTAAGTTTGTTTAATATAAATTCCTGCGGTTAGTCGGCGTTTTTTTGCTACATTTGCAAATTAATTCTCCCCTGAGCCGTCGCTCCCTCCTCTCCCTGCCTTCTTCGGTAGGCGGCACCGGGGCTGAAAACCGACATCAAGAATAATGGGAAAAATCATTGCGATAGCCAATCAGAAAGGAGGAGTGGGGAAAACCACCACCACCTTCAACCTCGGAGCCTGTCTTGCCAAGAACGGCAGGAAAGTGCTGCTTGTAGATGCCGATTCACAGGCAAACACTACGTCCGGAATAGGAATGGAGCTCGAAGAGTCTGACCCAACCATATATGAATGCCTTGTGGATAATTATCCGTCGCGCGATGCCGTGATGCACACTGCAGTGAAGAACCTCGACATAATCTGCTCCAACATGAATCTTGTGGGAGCCGAGGTGGAATTGCGTTCAAGGAATGAGCGCGAAAAGGTGCTTTACCGTTGTCTCGAGCCTTTGAAGAACGATTACGACTACATTCTCATCGACTGTTCTCCATCTCTCGGAATAATCACGGTCAACGCCCTCACGGCATCCGATTCTGTGCTGATTCCGGTGCAGGCCGAATATTTTGCGCTCGAAGGGATCTCCCAGCTTCTCAACACCATACGCATCATAAAGAGCCGCCTTCGTCCGCAGCTTGAGATAGAGGGCTTCCTGCTCACTATGTATGATGCCCGCCTCCGACTCGCCAATCAGATTTATGAAGACCTGAAAGGACATTTCGGAGATATGGTTTTCTCCACCGTCATCCCCCGCAACATAAAGCTTTCGGAATCGCCAAGTCACGGCCTCCCTGTCATTCTTTACGATCCCGACAGCCGCGGGGCAATAGCATATATGCAGCTCGCCAAGGAACTCGATTCGCGTGGCCGCAAAAAGAAAAAACATTAACCCTCCCACTCTATATTAGATTATGGCTAAAAGAAATGCGCTCGGCAGAGGCCTTGATTCCCTGATTTCGCTCGGCGACATACGTACCGACGGCTCGTCGGCTATTTCCGACATAGATATCAGCAGGATTTCGCCCAACCCCGACCAGCCCCGTCGCTCCTTTGATGAGGAGAGCCTTGAGGAACTTGCCACTTCAATCAGGGAACTGGGAGTGGTGCAACCGCTCACCCTCCGCCTTTCCGACGATGGCGACTATCAGATAATTGCCGGCGAACGTCGCTGGAGAGCCGCCAAGATTGCCGGCCTCTCTTCAGTGCCGGCCTACGTCCGCACTGTCTCCGACTCGGAGATGACAGAAATGGCCCTCATTGAGAACATTCAGCGCGAAGACCTCAATGCGATTGAGGTGGCGCTCGGGTTCAAGAAACTTATCGATTCCTATAACCTCACTCAGGAACGCCTTTCGGAGCGTCTGGGAAAAAAACGCGCTACAATTGCCAACCATCTCAGATTGCTGCGTCTCCCTGCTGAAATCCAACTCGGGTTGCGCGACCGCAAGCTCGACATGGGTCATGCGCGTGCAATCCTGGCTATCGAAGATCCGAAGAATCAGCTCAAAGTGTATAAACGAATCCTGAAGGAGGGTCTCTCCGTAAGGGCTGTCGAGGAGATTGCAAGGCGCATTGCAGAGGGGGATGCCGATGGGAAAAACCCGGCACGCCCTGCCGAGAATCCATATCAGGATCTGGCCGGCGACCTCTCAAAATATTTCTCCACTCAGGTGAAGATTTCCAGAAACGCCTCCGGGAAAGGAACCATAGCAATCAGATTCGACAACGACGACCAGCTCGCCGCGCTGGTGAAAACTTTCGAACAATTGAACAGATGAAGACCTTCGCTATCATAATGTCGCTGCTCCTTCTCTTCCCTTTCGGATACTTCTCGCCGGAAGCGAAGGCTCAGGATATGCCCGATAACGAAATGCTGACTTTGCCTCCGGATTCCACACAATATCTTGATCTTGAAATCGGAGTGCCTGTCGAACAGGCGGATTCGGTCCAGACCATAGTTCAAGCCGATGATTATCCCTACGGCCTCGACGGAAAGATACCCTTCAATCCCTCACCGGAAAGGGCAATCTGGCTGTCGGCACTCTGCCCCGGGTTAGGACAGATATACAACCGCCGATACTGGAAGCTCCCGATTGTGGTGGGAGGTTTCATGGGTCTTGCCTACGCCACCTCCTGGAACAACAATCAGTATCAGGATTATGTGCAGGCATATCGCGACATAACCGATTCCGACCCCGACACAAAGAGCTACATGGATTTCTTTCCGCCCACAACCAATGAGGCCGACCTCGACCCCACATGGCTCACAGCCACGTTCAAGAGCAGGAAAGATTATTTCAGAAGAAACCGCGACCTTTGCATCATCTGTGTCGTGGCACTATACCTGGTGTGTATGCTCGATGCCTACGTAGATGCTTCTCTGGCACACTTCGACATCTCACCCTCACTCTCTTTAGACCTCGCCCCGACGATGATGATCGAGCGCTCCTCTTCCAAGCCTTCCCTCGGACTCACCTGGGCTTTTAACTTCTAACTGCAATGAATAGACTGACTTTCCTTACAACATGCGCTGCCGTCTGCCTAACCATGGCTTCCGCGCTTCCGGCACATGCCGATAAGAAAAAGAATGTGCTCGACATTAAGCAGAGCATAACCGACGAGAATATTGTGTTCCCCGAGGCTAATTATGAAGCCGAGAGCCGCAAGATGCTCGAGGGGTGGTATATGCAGAATTATATGGCCACCGACGACCGGTACAGCTCGAAAGAGGATGTCCCGACTTCCGACGACACTTACCGCCGCCGCCTTTCCCAACTGCCAACAATTATAGAAATGCCTTTCAATCAGGTGGTGAAAAGCCATATCGAACGCTACACAAAAAAGGGACGTCCGATGGTGGCCTCACTCCTCGGATTGAGCAATTATTACATGCCTATCTTCGAGCAGGCTCTCGAAGAACAGGGTTTGCCGCTGGAACTAAAGTATCTCCCCATAATCGAGTCGGCTCTCGAACCGAACGCTGTTTCAAAATCCGGCGCAACGGGCCTCTGGCAGTTCATGCTCGCCACAGCTAAAGGTCTGAACATGGAGGTTAACTCCCTTGTGGATGAACGTCGCGACCCTTACATCTCCTCTCATCGCGCCGCCAAATTCCTTAAGGACCTGTACAATACGTATGGAAACTGGAATCTCGTGATTGCAGCCTACAACTGCGGTCCGGGGAACGTGAACAAGGCCCTGCGCCGTGCAGGTGGCGACCCCTCTCAACTCGACTATTGGGCTATCTACAACTATCTTCCGGCCGAAACCCGCGGGTATGTGCCGGCATTCATTGCGGCTAACTATGTAATGACTTATTACAAAGATCATAACATCAGTCCCGTGATTCCCACGCGCCCACTTGTCACCGACACCCTGCATATAGACAAGCGCGTTCATTTCAACCAGATTTCCAAGGTGCTGAATATACCGGTAGAGGAGTTAAGGATGCTTAACCCTCAGTTCCGTGCCGACCTCATCCCCGGAAATGAATCAAAAGCATATAACCTTATCCTCCCATCGCAGCAGATGCACGCATACCTTATGAGCGAAGAGGATATCCTCGCTTACGATTCAGAGAAATATGCGCGCCGCATCGATGTTGAACCAGGCAAGATATCGGGCGCAGTCGAGACAACCGACACATTCATAGCGGAGGCCGACATACAGCCTGATGCATACCAGGAGATGGCTGAGGCTCCCCAGATGAGGAAACCGGCTGAAGCCACTGCATCAAAATCATCACAAACGAAGGCTTCCTCCGACTCCAGGACACTCGGACCATCCGATACAAAGACAAGGACACACAAGGTGGAACCGGGCGAATCAATCGCTTCCATATCGGCAAAATATGGCGTGGCTCCGGAGCAGTTGAAGGAATGGAACAATCTGCGTCGCAATTCAGTGCGCACCGGTCAGGTGCTAAAAATCAGCGGTGGTGAATACCAATCCCGTTCCAACCAATCTGTAGCCGAGACTCCTTCAAGAAAATCTACCAATGCCTCTTCTCCGTCAGAACAGGCAAGGAAATCCGATCCGGCATCTTCCAAGAGGAAACCGGCATCCGAGGAACAGGCATCCACTCCACGTAAAAACAAGGCCAACACACCTCAGGCAGTGGCCACAGCCAAGAAAGGAACTTCAAAGGAGGCTCAGGAAGCAACAGCCGGAAAGAGGAAAGGGAAGAAAGCCACAGCAGCGGCCACCCCTGCCCAGCCTCAGGAGCACGTGGTGAAGAGCGGAGAATCTTACGACCGCATTGCCCGCAAATATGGCGTGACCACAGAGGAACTGAAGAGAGCCAACAACGCCACGAGCGATATGATACGACCCGATCAGAAACTCAAGATTCCAAAGAAAAAGGCTGAGAAGGCCACATCTACTTCTTCAAAATCAAAGAGTGGCGCTGCATCATCTTCTTCGAAATCTTCCAAGTCATCTTCTTCTAAGAAGAAGTCGAAAAAGAGATAAGCAATAGGAGAGCTTTAAGTTTTAAGATGTAAGTTTTAGGCTTTAAGTTTTAAGATGTAAGTTTTAGGCTTTAAGTTTTAAGACTTAAGTTTTAAGAAAAAAAGGATTCGCTTTTGCGAATCCTTTTTTATTAAATTGCAGAATTCCGTCATCTGTAGGGACGCACCATGGTGCGTCCGAGACCGGAATTTATTAATGGCAACCTTCGCAGTTTGACCCGCAATCGGAGCCACAGCCTTCGCCACAGTCTCCACCGCCGCAGCCACCGCAACCGCAACCTGTCGGCTTGAGCTCATCAGCCGTGGCGTCGCGCACAAGTTCCACTTCCCCTTCATACCTTACGGTCTTCCCGGCAAAGGGATGATTGAAGTCCATCTTGATCTTGTCGCCCACTTCAAGCACACGACCCAAGACACGGAAACCTTCGGCTGTCATCATTGGGAGGGAAGCTCCGACGGTAACCTCATCCGCAAGCTTGCCATCGCGCATGAAAATCTCCTTATCCAACTCCATGAGATATTCCGGGCTCGCTTCCCCGAACGCAGCGGCAGGAGGAAGGGTAATCTCAAACTTATCGCCGGCTTTCAAGCCACGCATCACCTCCACAAGGCCGGGTACAATCTCATGCGAAACACCATAAACCATAAAGTCGGGACGGTCTTTCTCTGTCTCGAAAAGCAGCGAACCGTCGGCATCATCATACAAACGGTAGGAATACTCGACATATTTGCCGGCACCCACCTTTTCTTCGTTATTCTTTTTATTACTCATTTTCCTTTTATTTTTCTTATTTTTAAGTTTCACTGAGCAGGAATCTCATCATAATCCTCATCCTCTCCGGCGGGGGCTTTGGCCTCAATCTCCTCGAGTTCCTCTTCGTCACCATGCTTGAGTTCATATTGCTCCTGAGGGATGATCACATTATAATAGAAACCTTTTGCCGACTTGTCACGCCTACGCTTGTCAGACTCATCTGGCTGAACCACCAGATAATCGAAGCCGTCGCGCGGATATTCCACATCAACCGCCTCATAACCGAGAAGCTGTGCCACGTCGTATTCATGCATCGGATAAATCACATACCACGGATTCTCAACATCCTTCCCCGTTCCTGTGCTCATTATCGTCCCCAAAAGATTCTCCAGACGGTATTCCCATATCTTGGCACGCATATCCTTCTTCTTCTCCTTAAGCACGTGTACAAGGAATGACATCTGCCGCAGGTCGAATGGATTATCCTCCAAAGCCAGGTTGGCATATTTCTCTATGGTGTCCATCTCCTGCTTTGTATGCTCCTTCTTGCTGCGCAGGTAATCGGTCTTGTTGGCGTAAGGGGACACGCGGTAAGGGTCGAAGTCCTCCTGAAACATATACCCCAAATAAAAATGGCGGAATTCGTCAGGAGTCATCGTCGTATCCTTCCGCTCATACTTGGCCATAAGCTTGGGATAATAGTAATCGCTCTTGGGGTCGAGAGTGGATCGCTGAATCTCAGGGAGATCCGGCTTCTCCGTCTTATATTTCTTAGTTTCCCCCTTTCTCGGCTGACCACCCTGGGACATACCCTCCATCGCCATCCAGCCCGTCAAAGGGAGAAGCAAAACGAGTCCGATAGTATATATTCTCTTTCTTATATTCATAAGCCTAATCTTTTGGATGATTCAAACTCGCCGTGAGCTGAGGAGCTTTTTCATCTTTTATTTCTGCACGGCAATCAGCAACACCAAGGCCACTCCGGCCTGCATAACCGTCACAGCAGTTGGGAATCCCTTTGCGAGCAGATATCTGAAGAAGTGACCCGAACGCGGAGCGACGGCGCGCCCGTCGGGAGTGTTGGTATATAAAAGGAATCCAAGGAAGATTCCTGCCACGGTCGCGAGTATCATTATACCATAAAGCATACTTATGCTTATCTGGAAAGTCGAGCCTAACAGGCCGAGCATCATTCCTGTCAGGGCCCCGCCCGTGATGTAGCCCCATCCCTTTGTCTGAGCCCTAACCGCGACCGGCTGCAGGTAGCAGGCAAACATGACCACCAGGGTCATGCAGAGCCAGCCGGTGAGCATTGTCATATTGATAGGCAACAGTTGCCATCCGTTCTTCTTGGCAAAACTGAGGACCAGAAGTGCCAGAAAAGAGGCCGCGGGTGCCGCTACCTGACGGCCTCGCAAAAGCCATAGTGACAGAAGCCACAGCACACAGCTCAATATTATCAGGAAGATTGCCATTGTTTTTGGGTTATTTATTATATCGTCTATTATTATAACGCGCGAAAGCGTGAAAATATTGGAATCATTGATTTTCCGTCTTGGCGGCATCCTCATTACCTTTCTTTCCGTGCAACTCCGGATAAGCTATCCGGGAGTGGTAGATGGTGGCCAGGCGCTTCTTGAATGTGTCTTTCACTTTCTCCACATCCTTGAAGCTTATCGGAGCCTCCTTGAACAATCCTTCGGTGGCCTGACTGTCGATAATCTTATCGACAAGTGCATTTATAGATTTGGGAGTGTAGTCATTAAGGCTTCTGGATGCGGCCTCCACGGCATCAGCCATCATGAGTATGGCAGTTTCCTTCGACTGCGGATTAGGCCCCGGGTAGCGGAAGCGGGAGGGGTCAATCTCCTTGTCGGGATTCTCATTGACGGCAGTGTTATAGAAATAGCGTGTCAGGCTACGTCCATGATGCTCGGAAATGAAATCCCTTATCACTTTCGGAAGCTTATATTTCGTTGCCAAGGCCAATCCTCCGGTGACGTGCGATATGATTTTCTGCGCACTCGTCTCGGGGTTGAGACCCACGTGAGGGTTAACGCCGTGCTGATTCTCGGTAAAGAATACGGGGCTCTCCATCTTCCCTATGTCGTGGTAGAGGGCGCCGGTCCTGACAAGCTGCGTGTTGGCTCCGATTGCCCGCGCGGCCTCTGCCGCAAGCGTGGATACCTGCATTGAATGCTGGAACGTGCCGGGAGCTTCCTCGGCCAGACGCCGCAATATCTTGTTGTTGATGTCGGAAAGCTCCACGAGAGTGACCATTGAGGTGAAGCCGAATATCCGCTCCACTATCAATATCAGGATATAGGTGAAGGAGAGGATCACGGCATTGACGGTGAACGTCCCTATCATTCTCCACTGGAAATTGGAAAGGACTCCATCGTTGATGACTATCATCACAAGGTAACCTATGGAATAGGCCAGGAATGTGAAAAGGGCCGTGCGCAGGAGCTGCGACCTTTGCGTGAGCTGCTGTATGCTGAAAGCCGCCACAAGACCTGCCAGAAGTTCAAGGAAAATGAACTGCAAGGGATAAACAGCCACAAGGGCCGATATCATTACCGTGACAATGAGCGAGAATATCGCGGTGCGAGTGTCGAAGAATATCAATATTATGACCGGTATGGCGGCAAAAGGCACAAGGTAGAGTCCGTTTGCCAGATATTCAAACATCAGCACTGCGAACACCACAAACAGGGTGATGAACGACGTGAGGAACACCATCTTCTTCTCACTCCCGTAAAAAAACTTGCGGTAAGTGGCAAGATAGAAGTAAAGCAACAGAAACCATATAAGGATATAGACGCCCTTACCTACATAGAAATAGGTATGCACTTTGGAATTCTTCTCATTCTCCTTGGCCAGACGCTCCATATATGTATTAAGGTTGGTGTAGATCTGAGGAGTCACAATTTCTCCGCGATCCACAATCCTCTGCCCCTTCTTTATCATTCCGAGCGCACCCTTGGCCACAACAAATTCTTCGTCACGAAATTTGCCGTCGGTTTCAGGGTCAGATATATAGTTAGGCAATAGACACACGTTCAGTGATTTTGCGATTTCCCCTTCAAGCGGTTTATTATGAGGCAATCCCATGATGGAATTATACACTGAATCGATATATTCGTATGCCCGCGAAGGGGAAAGCATCGCGGAGGCCACAAGCGTCTCGGCTGTGTTGCTCCCTTTTTCATCCTTGAGCACCCTCACCTTAGGCACCTTCTGACTGCTTATATGTTCGTAGGTTTTTGAATCTATAACACCTGTGCGATACACCTCGCCAAGCAATCGTCCTATAAGCTCCGCCTCCTGTGGCGTGGCTTTCCCCTCCACAGCTTTCCTGAAACGCTCGATGTTCTGCTCGGCACTCTCTTCACTCAAACGCACAAAAGGGATGAAGTTGCTCTCGATGCTGTCTTGCATTTTGCGCGAATAAGAGGAATCGGGGAGGATCGGTATATCATATTCTGCCGTGAGAAGCTGGTAGCGCCAGGGCTGGTTCATCTCGTAGGTATAAGACTGGTGGTCTTCGCGAGGGAGGACAACCAGAATCAATGCCACCGCTCCTATCAGCAGTGCTGTTCGTATGATATCTATTCTTTTTATCTTTGCACTCATCTCTATTTATGATAGTCTCTTTACAGATTTAACACCCTCTATCTTTCTAAGGTCGCGGCATATTCGGTCGGCTTCCCGTCTGGAAGTGGTCTTGACCGTAAGGTCGCAATGGAAGAGGTCTTCGCGTGCCTCTATGTTCAGGCACCGTATGTTCATCCCCATCTTTCCTGAGATAAGGCTGCATATCTCCTGAAGTATTCCGTGACAGTCCAAACCCTCCACCTCTATCTTCGACGGCTCCCTCTCTTTGCGCAGTTTTGGCTCAGGTTGTGATATCGCTTCGGGCAGAAGCTTATCCTTCCTCAACATTGCCCTTATCCGGCTCCGGGCTTTGGCCGATTTGCAATACTGCAGCCATTCGGGTCGCGGGGTCTGCGATTCAGACGTTATGATCTCCACCTGGTCGCCCGAGCCGAGACGATGCGACAATGGCACCAGGCGATGGTTAATCTTCCCGGCTATGCAATGGCGCCCGAGATGGGTATGTATGGCAAAAGCCATATCAAGCACTGATGCCCCTGAGGGAAGCGTGATGAGGTCGCCCTTCGGGGTGAATACATATATCTCTGAAGCAAAAAGGTTGAGCTTTATGGTGTCGAGAAAATCTATGGCGTTAGGCTCGGGATTGGCAAGAATATCCTTCACGGTGTTCATCCATTTGTCGAGCTCCGAATCATCCTCCTTATCCTCCACCCCGCTCTTATACTTCCAATGGGCGGCATATCCCAGCTCTGCAATATCATCCATCTTGCGGCTCCTGATCTGCACCTCTATCCATTTCCCGTCGGGACCCATCGCCGTGAGATGCAACGCACGGTAACCGTTGGCTTTGGGGGTGCCGGTCCAGTCGCGCAACCGGTCGGGATGCACGTTGTGACCATCCGTGAAGAAGGTGTATATCTCCCAGCAACGGAGCCGCTCCATTGCGTCGTCATCATTCTCGAAGATCACCCTCACGGCATATATATCATACACCTCCTCGAAGGGAATCTTCTTTTTCATCATCTTGTTATAGATGGAATATGCACTCTTCACGCGTGCCTTTATTTCATATTTGTAGCCGGCTGCATCGAGCTTCTTTCTCACCGGCTCCACAAATTTCTCCACGATTGTCTTGCGATAGGCCTCGCTCTCGTTGACTTTCGAGGTTATCTCGGCATACATGTCAGGGTGTTCGTAACGGAAAGCAAGGTCTTCAAATTCCGTCTTTATCTTGAAAAGGCCGAGGCGATGGGCAAGCGGGGCATAGATATAGAGGGTCTCCCCGGCTATCTTATGTTGTTTTTCAGGCCGCAACGAACCGAGGGTGCGCATATTATGCAGGCGGTCGGCCATCTTTATAAGGATCACCCGGATATCACTCGACATGGACAGCAGCAACTTGCGGAAATTCTCTGCCTGCAACGAAGCGCGATCGCCGAAGATGCCGCCTGAAATCTTGGTGAGCCCTTCCACTATCGAGGCTATTTTCTCACCGAAAGCCGCCTCGATATCCTCGCGGGTAAACTCCGTATCCTCCACAACGTCGTGAAGCAACGCGGCACAGATGGAGGTGGAGCCAAGCCCGAACTCGGAGATCACAATCTTAGCGACAGCTATAGGATGCAATATGTAAGGCTCTCCGCTTCGCCTCCGCACACCTTTATGGGCGGCCTTGGCAAAGCGGAAAGCTCGATCTATCTTCTCCACCTTCTTGCGGTGGTTGCTGTTGAGATAGCATCTCAGCACTTCCTGATATGCCTCCTCAACCCTCTGATCTTCTTCCAACTCAATTTGCCCCATAATCATTTAGACTCTGTTTCACAAAAATAACAAATCTTCCTGACTTCGGCAAATCAAATTATCACATAACCTTCTTGGCAGTCACTGCGCTGCCATCATTGTAAAGCTTACGTTCCACATAAATACCCTTCCCGGGGTTCTTGACCTCAATTCCGTTGAGATCGTAATATCTGGTTTCCACCACCTTTAAATCGGAAACTACCGTAGAGATGCCACTCAAATCGCTGCGGATAAGATAGGATTCGTAGGCATTCCCTGTATCCTCCGATTCATCTGAAACATGATACATATAGGCCAAAACTCCCCCTGAAACCACTGTCCAGTCGTCGCTCACCACTGCATTTCCTGTCATGAGATACTTCTCTATGATTTGATCTCCGGTCTCCCAATCAAGACTTACGAGCACATCTTTAGTGAAATTCTGCTTCAACCATTCATTCGCCGTGGGATTAATCTCTGCAAGCCTATCCTGAAGGGGAATGAAAACCTTCCTGCCGGGCTTCAACACGTATGACAGAGGAGGCACAATCTCATCATCAAGGGAGGAGGGCATGGGGGTCACACCGATAACCGACCCGTCAGAAAGAACCTGTTTAGGAATTGGATAAACGCCGTTACCCATATCTTCCACCACGTCAAGTTCTCCGGTTGTCACGTTGTAAGAATAGCAGGGATAAGTTATTTCATATTCAGGCATCTCGTCGTCGAAACTTCCCAGAAGATATTCCACTTCTGCTGCCATATATACTTTCTCACCCTGTGGATCCATGGCAAGGCCATTCTGGTAAAAGAATGTTGACTCAAACTGGATCTCGAATATAGCCAGATAATAAGCTCTGCTCTTCTCGTTATATTCTGTTGCAGCCGCATTATATACATCTACCGCCGCATTAAAGGCCTCTTTTTCCGCTTCTGTCATAAAATCCTCCTTTTCAGGAAAGGGAAGGGTGTAACCGCTTGCGTAATAGGCATCTTCTGCCTCCTGATAAGCCTGCAATTCCTCCGGAGTCATATAGTCATCCATATTGGGAGGAGTCAGGGGAAACTCACCGGGATATTCCGGTATGGGGCGCTTCTGCGGATTGATAAGCGACTCGGTAGGAAGGGTATAACTCCATTCTCCGTCAGCCCCTTCGCTGAAGAGGATGGGATATACCGCATAGCCGGAATTATCCTTTACCTGCCCTATGATTCTCTTTCCGTCATCGCTTATTGACACCGGATATACATACTGGGGGTCAAGTCCAGCCCAATCTTTCTTAGGGTAAGGAAGCAAATGAACGTCGCCCAATGTGCCGTCGCTATTAAAATCCATATACATGGGCACCGACATTGTCTCGTTTTTCTCGGTGGAAGGATTTGTCATGAATCCAACCACACGCTTCCCGTCGCCCGTTATTGCATTGAAGTCAAACTTCGGATACTGGGCCGAAAGATACTTGAGGTCCATCAGCTTGCCATCTTTCCAAATCACAGGCTCGTCATCCAAAGTTGATCCGACAATGACAGTGCCATCCTGGTTCATACATTTTCCCGCACCGAGGTCGAAGACATCAAGAAACTCCACTTTTCCTGTTGCAACGTCGCATTTCATAACGTTTTCGTCTGTCTGGCTTAGAATCACGGCACCGTTGGACGATATCTTGCAGGAATAAAATTCCGGCAAAACAACAGGCGACGGGCTCTGGCCATACAATCCCGAAGAGATGCCGACGGCCGCGCTAATGAGTAATATTTTTTTCATACGTATCTTTGTGTAGATGTAGGTTTATGTTCTATGTATAGGTTATGATACTGAAGTGGTTTGAACAGCTTCTGTATTAGAAATTGCCCTGAGAAGAGCATGTATCGATATTAAAAAGGTTGTTAAGGATCGACGATCCTTAACAACCTTAAGGTCCGTTTCTTTTTCTTTATTTTACAACTGTCTTTGCGGTCTTCACTGTTCCGTCGGAATAAACCGAGCGAACGATGTAAATGCCATTGGAAGGCTCTTTAACCTCAACACCGCTGATGTTGTAGAATTTTCTTGCTACAAGGCCGGAATCTCCTTCTATTTCAGACACGCCGCTGTAATAAGTATTTTCCACTGAAACCGATTTTGCATTTACAATTTCACCTGTCTGATTATCAACAATAAATGCAATCAGGTTGAACTCGTCGGCAGTCACAGAACCAACCGGCATGCTCACACTGTAGCTATAAGCTTCTCCGCCTTTGAGAGTGACAGGAAGACTGTTGTCAAAACCGGTGAAGCCGCCTGCGATGTAACGGGCAACATCATTATAGATGGTTTCCACAGAGGAACCTTTCTTTTCCCAGCCGCCCATCTCACCTTGTCTTCCACCGGCATAATTGTTAGTCTGTTTATAGGGGCCCATGCCGTTCTGCACAAGGTAGAAGGCAAGACGATAACGGTTCTTATTATCCATGTCATAGCCTGATTTCACCACGACATCAACATTGAGGTTGCCGTCGCTATTCACCACGCCTTCAAGTGAATCGAAGCCCATAAGTGCCGGGAGCGTACCATAAACTGCGGCAAACTGAGCAATCTCGTCCGTACTCATCTCGCTTAGGCTCGTGGTGCGGTTTATGACTGCAGAAGGATAATTTTTAAACAATCTGCTGCAAATAGCGGAAACTGTAGAGGTTGACATCTGGTCGCTGGAGTGAAGGGCCACACATGCAAAAAGATCAGGATATTCTTCCGACGCATATTCCATCATGACAATTCCACGGGGACACCATCCGCACCATGTGCCGGTGCCTTCCTCAATCAGACTGACACGCGGGAAAACCTTATCTTCGGGCAGACATTCAATCTCGCCATAAAGCACGGTGCGCTCTGAGGTGTTCTCCTGGCCGTTCACCTTTGTGAGCTCGAACTTCAAACCGACTGTAAAGTCAATCTCATCGCATGTAAGAGGGATTTCAATCACCTCGAATTCACCGTATGGAAGGGGCTTAGGCAACGTCACAACCTGAGCAATAGGCTCACCCTTGCCAATGGTGCTTAAGATTTCAACGGTTTCTGTTGAAACACATTTTCCTTGAATAAGGAACTGATATTTGAATTCTTTTCCGGGTGCGGCATACAATGGTCCAAACATATCGAAAAGTGCGGCTGCTGACTGAGGATAGTTATCTCCCTTGATCGTACATCCCAGGCAAGTGGCTCCGTACTGATCTGCAAAAGAGGTCCACACTACCGGTGGCTCCTCGGCATTAGTTCCCTGTACACCAACCATACTTGATTCCGGAACATCACAAGGAATCATATCTATGGGAATGTAATAGGTCTGATTATAAGGAACTGCAAAGCAATATCCTATAATCAACGGTTTGTCGCCCTCAATCCTTACCGGGTTGTCAAGCTCGACGCTATATTCAGTCCAGGCATCGCCTCCAAGCTCTGCATCCTGTATGCAAGTGGGGGTGTCTTCTTTAGTCTCCGCAGTGAAAATCTTTATATTTCTAACGGCGTTAATATATTTCTGACCCGAAATGTATGCTCCTGTCGTTACATTCAGATGGGTGATTTCATCTCCTGCATACAAAGCGGCAAGTTTGGCCGGGATTTCAAATGCGATATAAACAGTGTCTCCCACGGGTGCCACTTGTGCATTAAGAGTCAATGCAGTGGCGACAGGTCCGGAATAAGAGAAATTCACCGATTCGGGTGCCTCTGAGCGGGTCATGAGCGCTCTGTTAGTCTCTTTTTTCTCTACCTTTCCGGGAAAGACGCTAACTCGATTGTCTGATTTCGGAACTTTTGAACCGAACGGAAATGCGGAAAACGCGGGGATGGCTGTCATTACAGCGAGTGCCACCGGCAGTAGTTTTCTTATCATAAGCTTAATATTAGGTTTTCTTATTTTTTATTAAGATGATTTTTCACTCACAAAATTAGCATTATTTTCTTTTCCGCAAACTATTTTTCCATATTTTTTGAATATTTTATTGCATATTTCTCTTAACTCTTTATTCTGCTCACCTCCCGTTACAC
>CAMWIH010000006.1 GCA_947174305.1 uncultured Porphyromonadaceae bacterium
AAAAAGGGAAAACAGTGAATTTATAATGAGCATTTCTAACAACTGATGAAATCATCCTTATAAAAATTAATATTTATTAACATTGCTATACCATCTAATCTTTATATACTTCTCTTTTAATTTGTTAAATTTGTAACAAAATATTTTCAACGTATGACTCAGAGCACCATAAAAGATAGAAAATTTCCCATTCGTTCCAAACAATCTGACGAAGAGTTAGCTTTGCTTATCAATCAAGCAAAGAAAAATCATCCCGAGCAATTCTCCAATACTGTGCAAGGTTATAACGATGGAATAACTAAATTTAGAAAAATGTCCTCAGTTAGTGAAGTTATTTCCAAATGGCTATGATTCCTGTTTTCCAAAGAGAAATCGTAGAGGTTCCCTTCCTATTACCCGACGGAACTTTCAAACACCACCCTGCACTTGTTGTTTCAGTCCCCGAACTACAGGAGGAAGAAGAGGGACTGTTCTATACCGTGCTTATTTCCACAAAGAATCACCATCCCAAATATACCATAGAAATCAAAGCTGAAGATATAGTTAACAGACCATCCATTGATAAGAAATCATATTTTGTAACCCATATAGTAACTTATTTTCTCACGCGCGATATCATTCAACGTAAAGGTTATTTTGTTACTAAATCCAAATTTAATGAGGTGGTTGATACGGTAATAAACAATATTTTTGGTGAACCCCTTAATGAAAAATAAGAAGGGAGACCTTTCGATCTCCCCCCGAAGAGCCGCGAATGGGACTCGAACCCATGACCTTTTCGTTACGAATGAAATGCTCTACCAACTGAGCTATTGCGGCTAATTGTCAAATTAACAAAGGGATTGTTAAATTTTTCCCTTCACTTTTGCAAAGTTAATAAAAAATTTTTACTCTAAGAGTATATTTCTTATTATTTTTTTTCCAATAAATCGGGACGCAAGCGGCGCGTGCGTTCCAAGGCTTGCTCATAACGCCATTCGGCTATCTTGGCTTCATGACCGGAAAGCAATATGTCGGGCACCTTCCAACCTTTATATTCCGCGGGACGCGAATAAACCGGCGGAGCCAAAAGATTATCCTGAAACGAATCGGAAAGAGCCGACTGCTCATCCCCTATCACTCCCGGAATAAGACGGACCATGGCATCGGCTATCACCGCAGCCGGCAATTCACCCCCGGTCAGTACGTAGTCACCTATCGAAATCTCTTTGGTAATGAGATGTTCTCGCACACGCCAGTCGATACCCTTATAATGACCACACAGGATGATAACATTCTCAAGCATCGACAACTGATTGGCCATTGGCTGATCAAAGGTCTCACCGTCGGGAGATGTGAAGATCACCTCATCATAATCTCGCTCTGCTTTGAGTGCCGATATGCAGGCATCTATCGGCTGGATTGTCATAACCATTCCGGCCTCTCCGCCGAAAGGATAATCATCCACCTTGCGGTGCTTATTGAGGGTGTAGTCCCGGAGATTATGCACCACTATCTCCGCCAACCCCTTATCCTGTGCCCGTTTTAGGATGGAGCATTGGAAGAAAGGCTCCAGCATTTCGGGCATGACTGTGATTATATCTATTCTCATCTATATTGTCTGCTTTCCTAATTGAAGTTGATTACTCTAATTTACGAATGTTAAAATGAAGCCGGCTTAAACTCATTTATGATGCAAATTTAGTCATTAATTATCGATTATTCGCTATATTTGCAGTCCAACTCTTGAAATCATCTTCAAATGAATCGTTTCATTGCAATCATATCCATCTTTTTCCTGTTTATCGCCACATCCTGCATCACGGAAAATGAACCAGAGACCGTATCACTTCATCCCGGCGACAAGTGTCCGGATTTCTCTATTAAGATGAATGATGGTTCAATAATCACCTCTTCCGATTTGAGAGGAAAGAGGAGCATTATCGTCTTCTTCAATACCTCATGTGCCGACTGCAGGGAGGAACTTCCCGAGATTCAGAAAGTATATGTTGAAATTCTAACGAAGGATTTACCGGTTCATCTCCTTTGCATCTCTCGCGCTGAGGGAGAGGATTCTATTGCAACCTTCTGGCAGGAAAACAACCTGACCCTGCCATATTCCCCACAAGAGGATAGATCGGTCTATAACCTTTTCGCGTCGTCCGTGATTCCACGCATTTACCTGCTCTCCCCTGATCTCACCATCACTCACGCATGGAGCGACAACCCTATGCCGACATCCCGGGAGATTATTGACTGTTTATAACCTCATTTGTGGCTTTTCGCTTTTTTGACTAAATTTGCACTCGGATTCCTGTTAAATGAATAAAAGCCCATAACGGCCAATCTACCCCATAAAACAGAAGAGTTATGCGATTAGTGAAACAGCTAATGGTTATCATAAATCCCATCTCGGGCACAACCTCCAAAAAAGGCATTGACGAGATGATCAGACACGAGGCTATCCGTTACAGCCTCGCCACTGACATACGTTTCACCACCGGTCCTCACGATGCAACCCGTCTCGCAAAGGAAGCCATTGAAAAGGATTATTATGGGGTTATTGCGTGCGGAGGCGATGGAACAGTAAATGAAACGGCATCTGCGCTCTGCGGCTCGAAGGTGGCGATGGGGATCATCCCGATGGGATCGGGCAACGGATTGGCAAGGCATCTCAACATTCCCCTCACCGTCAAAGGAGCGATGCGTGTGATTGCTGAGGACCGGGTGCTGCCCTGCGACTACGCAACGGCCAACGGAAAGCCTTTCTTCTGCACTTTCGGAATGGGGTTTGACGCTACCGTGACTTATAAATTCAGCGAGAAGGGGAAAAGGGGGCTAACCACATACCTGCAGACCGCCCTCGATGAATTTGCCAAATACCGCTCGGAGGAATATACAATTATAGCAAACGGAGAAACAATCACTGAAGAGGCGCTTTTGGTGGCCTGTTGCAATGCATCTCAATATGGCAATAATGCTTACATAGCCCCTACTGCCTCCATTAAGGATGGATTGCTCGACATAACCATCATACATAAAGGGTCGCCGCTCAAATTAGCGCTGGCCGGAATTGATGTGCTGGCCGGACTGGTCGGCAAAACAGCCAATGCAACCACTTTCCGTGCGAGCAACCTCACTATAACAAGAAAGGAAAGCGGACCGGCACATCTCGACGGTGAACCGGCCACGATGGATGAACGGATCGAAGTGGCTTGTCATCCCGGTGAACTGCTGCTTTTCACCACTGCCCGGAAATCTCATTACCGCGCCCTACTGTCGCCTCAGATCCCTTTCATATCCCCGTTCGTGCTGACAATGCAGGATATGGGTTACAAGATTCTAAATCTATTCAGGAAGTAGCCAATTCGTATGTCTTTTCACGCAGATATTTTCCCAAAGCCTCTGCATCCCCTTTGAATTTAGCCTGTTCATCAGGCATTATGGGTTCGCCTACGGATATATGCATCTCCCGGTTCTTTTTTTGATTGAAGAGCTGACGCGGCAGCAACAGTGAGCGTAGAGGCCAGCAGACGTGCCCCCAGAAGTTGAACCACCATGAATTGTTGCCATGGAAATAGATAGGAATCACCGGCACCTTCGCCTTGGCAATAATCTGCAGCACCGACGGTTGCCACTCCCTATCCACAAGGAAGTTGCGCCAGTTGCTCTTGCTCATTGCCCCGGCAGGGAAGAAACCAAGGGGCTCCCCATCTTTCAACTGACGCAAAGCCTCGCGGATTCCGTTAACCGACACACGACGCTTATCCGTATCGGCAGAATGGGATTGATCCACTTTTATGAAATTAGGCCCCATGGCAGAAATCTTACCCAATATCATGTTAACCATGACTTTATATTCAGGCCGATATTTCGTTACGAGGGCAATCAAGGCAATTCCATCGATTGAACCGAAAGGATGATTGCTTACCGTGATGAAGGCACCCTCCTTGAACCGGGCAAGAATATCTTCATTATCCACCCGAAGAGGCACGTGAAATTCATCATCGAGAAGGTGACGAGCAAAAGCGGGTCCCGGATCATAGCACCAGGCTCCGTGAACGCGATTCACTTCATCAAGCATCAGAAGATGCATCACTTTTTTTACCAACTTATCATGTCCCCGAAGCTTAGGAACCATATTCATGATGTCCTCAGCGTTCATCACGTCGGGACGCACGTCATAGTCTTTATATTTGTTATTGGTTTCCGGTTTAATTTCCCTATTATCGCTCATATTTTCCTGCGTATCCATATCATTCATTTCTCTTTTTTTAAAACGTCTCAGACCCCCGTTTTGTCACATAGGGTTGCGTCATTCACCCTGTTTTTCTGCCTGAGAAAGGAAGGGAAGACGTTCCAGAAAAACAACTATCTTACGGTCAAAACTGGTGTTGCGGAAAACAAAATATCTTTGTAACAGAAAGTTCCAGACTAAAGACACAATCAAAGAGGTCAGCAACCGGGCGGCCGCGAAAAATCCATCCGGACGGAAGCCCATATCAATAAGCCAATCCCAACGAGTGAAAAGATAATACAGGGCGTGAGTGCCGTATGAATTAAGGAGCAAAGAACCAACCCACACTAATGCGAATTTCACAACCACCGATTTCCATGGTATCCCGGTAGCATGAAAAGTGAATCGGTAGTTTATCACGCAGTTCACAACCCCTCCCACAAAAGCACCGATGGCAGTTGAAAGGAACGGTGTGAGATGCACCCAGGCAAAGAGTGCGAAACTGATTATCATATCCGTCCACGAAGAGCACTGCGACGAGAGGATAGAACGCAGGAATGTCGGCACAAGCGAATCGCTCTTCATCACTTTTGCCGCCACACGCCGCCCCCGATTCACATCTTTGGAATGAGGATCCGTATGTTCGTTATGATCTTCGTTCATAAATGCTATAAATGCAAATATAGCCTGTTATCACTGCAAAGTTACAAAATATTTACATATTTCTATGAATATTAACATTAAAAAGTAACGCTTTGATAATTATCACTCTCGTAAATTCCTAAAATTTTAATAATTTTGCATATATTGATTTTTAAATACTTATACTCGAACTCATGCGCTTTCTATCATCATTACTTATACTCCTATCCTTTACGTTCCTATCCGAGCCCCTCAGCTCCTTCTCTTGACGGCATCTTACTCTATCTCACCAATTGCGCAAAAACGACTGCCATCCCAATAAGTAAATTCCTCCTCATAGTCTCTTTATCTTTTAATCCTGTTTTCTTGTAAAATATAACCCTTCTCTTCCACTGATTATAATTTTGCTTTCACCATCTCCTCTATACGGTAAGAAAGTCCTCTTTTCTCTCTCTTTTCTTCGTAATTAGCACCTATCAAATATACACGGCGCGAATCAAGCGCATAGCGTCCGGCATAATCGCGGGAATAGATCTGCTCCATTGCCTCCTCTACACTTTTGTTATATTTGAATTCGAATATATAGATATATCCCTCGGTTGCTACCTCGATGTCGCTACGTCCTTTATATCCATGATGCTCAGCAATCGCCCGAGTGCCACAAAGGACCGATATAAGATAGGTAATGGCACGATAAGTCGATTCGCAATGATCCTCACCCGGGAGATCTTTCAATAGTGTAGTCAGGCGTTTCATAAATTCTTCAGGGTGTCCGTCATTTAAATCCATCATAAATTTTGGAAAGCTGAACGGACTTCCGATCTTTACGGTAGCCGGGGCATAAATCGGGAGAAGAAATTTATAGAAACCAATCTCTACCTCACGATTAGGAAAGCGTAACTCGTAAATTTGAGTTTTCTTATCATAAGAACCAATGGTGAGATATCCGGTCTGAAACATCAATGGCATAGGGTTGCTGTCATCAAAACCTACAGCCATAAGTTCTTCTTTAAAACATTTTGTACCATTGATCTCGGGAGGATAAACCCCCATTGTCTTTACACGTTTTGCCAAAAAAGTGGGGGTGCCCGTAGCAAACCAGAATGGTTCTATCTCCCTTGCTTTCAATGCTCTCAGCACACTGAAAGGATTATACAGCCGAGAACCGCCGGGAGCAAAAAGATAACCGTCATAGTATTCCCTTAATGCACCCAGAGTTGATGCATAGTCCTCTTCACGTGCAACCGCCAATGCCTCTATTCCGGGATGAAAAATCTTTATTAGTTCCTCTTCACTCCATCCGCATATATCGGCATATTGTGGATCCATCGATATATCTTCAAGGTTATTGAGATCACTGAATATGCTTACCTTGTTGAAACGCGCCACTCCGGTAAGGAATGCAAACCTTATATAGGAATCGGAAGACTTCATGCATCCGAAAAAACTTTTAAGAAGCCTCTGATTCTCCTCGAAAATCTCCTTATTTTCCTCCAAGCCAAGCAAAGGCTTATCATACTCATCCACCAGAATCACCACTCTTCTTCCTGTCACCTTATAGGCAGTTTCTATCAGATTCTCAAATCTTACGGGAATCTCGCTCCGATTTTTGGAGTAAGTTTTTATTCCATATCTATTCTCAAATCTTTCAAGGGAGCCATGAAGTCGCGTAAGCAATCCATCGGGACTATCATAAACTCCTGCATTGAAATCAAAATGAAACACAGGCGACGGTTCCCAATCCACATCCATATCATAGAGGGCAAGACCTTTGAACAAATCCCGTCTCCCTTCAAAATAGGCCTCAAGAGTGGATAGCAACAAACTTTTCCCGAAACGTCGAGGGCGGCTAAGAAAGATATACTGATCGTTTTTCAAGAGAAGAGGAATGTACCCGGTCTTATCAACGTATGTATATCCTCCCTCTATGAGTTTGGAAAAGGTCTGTATTCCTATGGGATATCTCAGGTCTGCCATAAAAACTGTATTTTTTACAAAGATAATAAAATTTTTCCAACCTCCAACTCAGGCCTACGTATCTTCCATTCTGTCAGTGAAGGAGAAAGGCGGCGTTTCCCGAAGGAAGCGCCGCCTTGACTTATGATAAAAAGAGTTGTTGCGAATTTTTCTTATAAGCTTTAAACTTATATCCTGAATAACATATTAATCAATCTCTTCATCTGCTTCGTAGCCACCCATCTCTCGGATTGCGTTCTTCAGCATAGTATATTGCTGGAAGAGGTGGTTTACAGGAACCTCACCCTTGGTGTAGTCGTGCATCGGGCTCTTGAGGAAGAAGCTCAGGAAGCGCTGTATGCCATGACGGCCTGCGCGTGCGGCAAGGTCGCTGAGAAGCACGAGGTCAAGGCAAAGAGGTGCGGCAAGGATTGAATCGCGGCAGAGGAAGTTGATCTTGATCTGCATCGGATAGCCCATCCAACCGAAGATGTCGATGTTATCCCATCCCTCCTTGTTATCGTTGCGGGGAGGATAGTAGTTGATACGCACCTTATGATAATACTGAGTATCCTCATCGTTGCCGTGTCCGTAGAGATCGGGCTGATCTTCGGGAACGAGAATGCTCTCAAGAGTTGAAAGCTTGGAAACCTCCTTTGTGCGGAAGTTAGCCGGCTCGTCAAGCACGAGACCGTCGCGGTTACCGAGGATATTAGTGGAGAACCAGCCGTTGAGACCGAGGCAACGGGTGCCGATGATGGGAGCGAAACCAGACTTAACAAGTGTCTGGCCAGTCTTGAAGTCTTTTCCGGCGATAGGCATGCCTGTCTTCTCTGAAAGCTCCCACATTGCAGGAATATCAACAGTTGTGTTAGGAGCACCCATGATGAAAGGACATCCCTCTGAAAGGGCTGCGTATGCGTAGCACATAGAGGGGGCGATACGCTCTTTATCGTCGGCCTTCATGGCTTTCTCAAGAGCCTCGAGCGAACCGTGAACCTCCTCGTCAACCGGAACATAAACCTCGGTTGAAGCGGCCCAGAGAACCACAACGCGGTCAACACCGGTCTCCTTCTTGAAGTTGCGGATATCCTCGCGAAGCTGTTCAACCATATCCCAACGGTCCTTAACATCCTTAACGTTGTCACCGTCAAGACGTTTTGCATAGTTCTTATCGAAAGCGGCCTTCATGGGCTTGATAGCCTCGAGTTCCTCTTTAACAGGATTGATGTCTTTCTCTTTGAGAACCTCTGCGTTGATAGCAGATTCGTATGCGTTAGCAGGATAAACGTCCCATGCGCCGAACACTATATCATCGAGCTCTGCAATAGGAACTATATCTTTATAATGGAGATATTTCTTATCTTCGCCTTTGCCCACGCGGATCTTGTCATACTGAGTCATTGATCCCACAGGCTTTGCAAGACCTTTGCGTGCCATGAGCACACCGGTCATGAATGTACTTGTAACTGCGCCAAGTCCCACTACCAAAACACCAAGTTTACCCTTGGGTGCTTCTGCTTTCTTTGCCATAGTTGTCTAAATATTCGTTGTTATGTTGTTTTTTCATTTATTCCGGGGAAACAATAAGGTTAGAGGCTTTTCATCACCCTAATCCCTATCGGCCATCCCTGTTTTCATGCTTAATATGTTTTGAGCACGTAAAATTATATCCTATTTTACATTCCACAAAGTATTTTAACTAAAATTTATTCACTCAATTTACTAATAATTGTTAAAATCTTTCATAAACAGCTAATAGCTGTTAAATAAAATGCCTTATTAGGGTTTTATATTAAAAAACTCTAATAAGGCATTCAGTTTTAAATCTCTAAAATAGGCCTATTTTTATCCCAAAAGCTCACCAACTTCCTTAATGTCGGAGATGATGTTGTCATGAGTCTGCGCATCGTCGGCAGGAGTCCAGCCCTGGCCTTTTATCCACAGAACCTGACACCCTATTTTCTCTGCCGGGACAATATCCTTGCCGTAGCTGTCGCCCACCACAAGGGTCTCATCGGGAGTAAGCCCGAGAGCTTTCACGCCCAGCTCGAAAATCTTTGGATCAGGCTTCCTTACACCCACCACGGCACTTTCCACAATTTTTTTGAAACACTTGTCGATGCCGAAATCCTTAAGCACATTCTCAATGTTACCATAGAAATTGGAAACAAGCACTAAAGGATATTTTTTCATCAGTGTCTCAAGCACAGGCTTTGCTTCCGTCACCTTATTCTTGGCGGCCTCATAACAATATCCTGCCACCTCCTTGGCTTTATCATCGACTTGTGCCGGAGGGAAATGGCCGTTTTCCGACAGCCATTGCAATTCCAGTTTCATCTTGATGTTCAGCAGGTCGCCGAAATCGTGTTCGGGAAGTATGTGGCGGGTCTTGGCCAGCTCACGCTCGGCAAAAACGTATGCTTCGCGAAATTCCGCTTCGTTAACTGCCACTCCGGCTTTCTGATATGCCTGCCATATCACCACGCTCCAATGGTCGCCCCCCGTGTCGAGGGTGCCTCCATAATCAAATATTATCCCTTTTACTTTTGATATATCAAGATTCATAATTTATGTTTTAGTTTTGTTTCTTTATTCTCAATCCTTATTTTCTGACAACTCCTCGCAGAAACTGCGGCAGATGCGCTCGTGACGTACCACCATATATATTAAAATGAAATTGAGCACCGTAAGTTCAAATGCAAAGTAAAGCCATGGCATACGGAAGATAAGAATCGCCGCGAAAAGCGCGAACGTACGTGTGTTGAAGGAAAGGATGTTGGTATATTTCATCAACGGTTTGCTCTTCGCACGGAATGCATCGCGGAAACTCTGTGGTATATTGCCATCATATTTCTGACGCAAAATAGTGCGGAGACGTTGCATCCAGGGGGTGCGTTTCTCCTGGCCCACGGTATAGTTTGTATAGAACATCAGCACCAATTTCTGCCAGAAATCTTTTTTCCAGCTCAAGGAATGGAAACGTTCCCAAAGGTTGGAGGCATTTTCAAGTTCGCACCCCTCCTCCCCTTTGAGGAAGTAAAGATGGAATTGCCGGTAATAGTCAGCCATGGCGGCCTGGATGCCGTGGACGAAACCGGTGGCGACAGCCACAACCCATATCACCCATTTGTGAGCCATGAAGAAATCGCTTGTCACATTCTCGCGCAAGCAGATTGCAATATATATGGCGGCAAACCAGAAGTCACCGCTCAGGCCATCGAGGATGCGGCCGATGCGCGAATATTGTTTTGTCATTCGCGCAAGCTGTCCGTCGGCACTGTCAAAGCTATCGGCCCATACAAGCAGGAAAACACCCAATATGTTTATCCAAAGGTTGTTGAAATAGAAACAGATGCCGGCTCCCACCCCGAGGAATATCGAAGCAATGGTAATGGCATTGGGGGTGATGCCGAGCTTCTTGGCCATACAAGCCCACGCATATCCTATGGGACGATAAAAAATGAGGTCGAATGTCTCCTCCGTATCCATCGACTTCAAGGAATCCTTGAAACCGCTTTTCTTATCTTTCTCTTCGGTCATATCTTATTCCTCCTTTCCTTTGCGCCATTCCTTTATCGACTGCAACACACATTTGGCTATATATGGCGCGGCTTCCATTCGGCAAGGGGCGAAGCTCGGCCAGTCGTTGAAGTCGATGATACGGACAGTGCCGTCGGCATCTATTATGCAGTCGCCGCCATAAACCTTCACATCCATAAGCTTGCTGGCACGCTCACACATCTCATGCAACTTATCGGGATCGAAATTGGTATGACGCGGTTTGCCGTTGATAGCTTCATCGCCAAATTTGCTGTAGTGAGCATCGTAAGGATAGAACCAATAGAAGAATGGCTGACCCTGAACGGCATAGAATTTGATAAGGTCGCCCACAAGATGCACATTAATCACGGCACGCTTTATTCCACGGTAAAAGTATTCGTGAAGCACTTCCTGGGCTTCCTCTATGTGACGGCAATAGCTCACATCCTCCTTATGCATGGCGTGGAAATCGCCACGCTTTATCCAGCAGGAGGAGAAGCCTTTCTTCTCAAGCTCGGGACGCACATCCTCGTTAGTGTTGACAATCAACGAATCGGGATAAGGTATGTCATTCCCCAAAAGGATGCGGGTCATACGCTCGCGTGTGCAGTTCTCGATACCGAACCCGGAGTTTATCACCAATTTCCCGGCTTCCTCCAAAGCCTGCAGTTTCTCAATCGACTGCTGGCCACGGCACATATTGAGAATCACATCCTCCTCAAGGTCAATGTTGAGAAACTGTTCCTCACTGTAAATGTTAACCTTGCATCCTCTTTTCCGGAGTGCTTCTGCGGCGGCATTGAGTATGGCCGCATCATTTCCTATATGATTGGGAGAATACGCACCGGCACGCAACACTCCCGCTATCTTTATTTCCACTTTCTTATCTTTTTATTGCCTAAAATCGGGTATCTACATACAGGCATTTGCTGCCTTTATTTTATAAACTCCTCAGCCTTGCGTATGTCGCCGGCGTGATCCACATCTATAATTTTCCCCATATCGTAACCTTTTATTCTCAATCCTGCACTGATGAGTTCGCGTTGGAAATTGCGCATACGGCTCACGCCACGCTCCATACATCCGTCGAGCACCCTGACGGCAGAGGAATTAAGTCCGTATATTCCGCCCGACACAAACTCCGCTTCGGGAGTGGCCTTATCAAGGAAAGCCTTGATGAATCCATCTTCGCCCACCTCAACATAGAGAGGCTTTTCATCATCCACAAATCGGGTGAGGGCCATCATGCCGTCAACGTCATCGGGAGCTGAGGAATAGGCCTCAACATACTTGGTGAAGTCATCTTCGTGAAAGATGGTATCAACCGTAGTCGCTATGAAACGCCCGTGTCCGTCGAGAATCCTTGCAACTTCATAGAAACTGTGCATAGAGGAAGGAGTGCTCTTCACCACGATATCAAGAGCCACCGGCAATTCCTCCTTGAGCGCAAAAAGGAACTCGCGCACCTCCGTCATCTGCTCGTTGACAATAACGGCTATCCTTTCGGCTCCGTTTCTTATGAATATATCTATTAGGCGACCAATCATAGGTTTTCCGCCTAACGGGACAAGAGGCTTGGGATAAGCCACTCCCTCTTCAACCAGCCGCGAGCCTTCGCCGGCCGCAATTATTCCGAAATTCATTATAAGGTCTCCTTTGTTAAATCAACTGTCTTGTCCTGGCCACCCTTCTCCATCCTCGCCTTTCTCAAAGGATTATGTGAGGCCCGGAGGTAACGCTCCCTATTTCTTCTCAGGTCGATGGCCTTATATATGGCTTCTCTCATCGATGTGGGATCGGCTTCACCCTTCCAGGCAATATCGAAGGCGGTGCCATGGTCGGGCGATGTGCGGACAAATGGCAATCCGGCCGTGAAATTCACCCCGTGCTCACCGGCCAATGCTTTGAACGGTGCAAGCCCCTGGTCGTGATACATGGCAAGCACACCGTCGAAATTGCGATAAACGCCGGTGGCGAAAAAGCCGTCAGCGGCGTAGGGTCCGAAAACAAGCAATCCTTTCTGCTCAGCTTCCTCAATAGCAGGAATGATCTTCTCCCCTTCCTCTTTGCCCAAAAGTCCGTTATCCCCACAATGAGGATTGAGTGAAAGGACGGCTATCTTGGGCCGTTCGCATCCGAAATCGGAACGCAAAACTTTGTCAAGACGCTCCACTGAATCCAACACCTTCTCCTTGCTGATTGCCGAGGAAATATCCGATACGGGAAGATGGGTGGTGACAAGTGCCACCCTTAAATAATCATCAAAAAGGATCATCTGCGACCTGAAGGGGGATGCCTCAGTAGGCTGGGTGCCTTTATCTTCGGAAATTGTCTCCACCTCTCCGTTGCTCTTAGCTTCCAGGTATTCGGTATGCCCCGGGAAATGGAAACGTTCCCCCTGCACCGCCGTCTTGCATATAGGAGCGGTGACCAGCACATCAATTGCTCCATCGCGAATCGCCTCTACAGCCAATTCAAGCGCCTCAACAGCTGAGCTTCCCGACTCTTTTGTCGGTTCACCGGGAGACAACTGGAGATCGCCTCCGGGCAATTCCACCACATTTATCTTCCCGTCCTTTATCTGCGATACATTCTTTATATATTCCACACCGGGCATTTCAGTGGCGAATTCCTTTCGAGCCTTCTCAAAAAACTTTTGCAAGCCGAACACCACGGGAGTGAACAATTCAGTTATTTTCTCATCGTCAAGGGCCTTGACAATCACCTCATACCCAACTCCATTATAATCGCCGTGGGTTATTCCCACCCTCATATTCTTTGCCATAACATTTTCTTATTTCTTGGCCGCCAGCATTCCGCATGCAGCCTCTATATCCTCGCCCCTTGAGGCCCTGATTGTGGCCGTTATCCCTTTCTGATTAAGATGGTTCCGGAACATTATCATTCTCTCCTCGCTGCAAGGCTTCAAGTCAACTCCCGGAATCGAGTGAAACCTGATAAGATTGACACGGCAAGGGATTTTCCCGATAAGCTTGACAAGCATATCAGCATGAACAATATCATCATTCACCCCGCGCCACATTATATATTCAAGTGAAAGCCTTCTCTGGTGAGAGAAATCGTAACCCGAAAGGGTTTTCATCACATTCGAAATAGGGAAAGCCCTTTGTGCGGGCATCATTGACTCTCGCTGTGCCGTGTCGGCCGTATGCACGCTTATAGCCACATGCACCTGTGTGCGGTCGAGAAGTTCCTTGAGCTGAGGGAGTTTTCCCACCGTGGATACGGTGATTCTTTTCGGGCTCCAGGCCAATCCCCATGGAGCGGTAAGGATTTCTATCACCTTCTCCACCTCCTTGAAGTTATCGAGAGGCTCACCCATCCCCATGAACACCACATTGGTGAGCGGATTCATCGGTTCCTCCCCTTTCTTTGGGGCCGGGGGAATCGACAATATCTGATTCATTATCTGGGCAGCACTGAGGTTTGCCTTGAAACCGAGCTTACCGGTGGCACAGAAGTAGCAGTTCATCTTGCAGCCAACCTGACTCGACACACAGAGCGTGGCCCTATCCTTATCAGGGATATAGACCGACTCTATGGCGTTGCCATTGCCAACGTTGAAAAGATATTTCACCGTGCCGTCGGCCGATTTTGACTCTCGTGAAGGTCTCTCCCTCCCTATCTCATAATTGGCCGCGAGCCATTCCTTATTTTTCTTTGAGATATTGGCCATCGATTCGAAATCTGACACCTTCTTGTCGTAAAGCCATTCAGCCAACTGCTTCCCGACAAACTTAGGCATCTTGCCTCGATATACCACATCCTGAAGCTCGGCCAATGTCATGCCAATGAGCTTCGGCTTGCTATCTTGTTTTTCCATGACTTACTTTGTTAATGAAACGTTGCCGTTTAACCCACGATTTTCAATGAAGTATTTAAATCAACGGATAAGGCTGTGCTTCATCTGCAAAGTTAATCATTATTCGCGGATTTAGAAAAAGTATAATCCACTTTCGGTTTCTCCATCTTGTAGATTGGCATAACCATACCCGTGTGCGAGCCAATGAACGTGGGGTCGGAGATAAAGAATGTCTTTCCTGAAAAATTATAAGCAGTGCCATCCACCGGCTTGTCAAGCTTAACTGTGGCCGCCTCGTGGCCGGGGAAGGAGATCAACTGAGCCTCCTTTCCTAAGGCATTCCATAGAAAATAGGTATAGAATATGGCTCGGTCCTCACAGTCATTTTTAGGGTAATAGAGTGTTTCTTCCAGGAAATATGGTTTCTCGAAGCCGTGGAAGTCATCATCTGTGGCATAATCAAACACATTATGCATAAAGCCGAGCAGCGTTTCCACCCCTTCATCCCCCTCCATGGAACCTATCTGGCTTTTCACCTGCTCCACAAGGTGACGACGAAGCTTAGGATCCGGAGATGAGACAGCGTAATCGCCTATCGGCATCTGAGGATAGTGATAAAGTATTGGCATCAGGTTCTCATTCACTTCGCCTGTAAGTTTGAGAGGCCCGTATTCAAAATTAAAGCTCTTGGGACGGAAGGGTATCTTAAGCTCTCCTAATACAAGGTCGAATTTATTCCCTTTATCCGCATCTTTGGGAAGTGCGCAGGTGCGTATGCCCTCTCTCCCAAGACGGTTATAATCAAATCCCTCCGGAGCAAACACATAATACTTCTCTCCATTTATAATCAAATAGGTACGGGCAAATATAGTCTGCTTGAACGGCAACAGGAGAAGCGGGGCACTGTTACCCGACATGGCTATGCGGGCGTCATATCCCATATTTGCCAGCAGATAATGAATTGCCGACAATTTTGAGGAAGCGTCAGCCTGAGGGAATTTGGCATCTATATATGCCTTTATCAGTTCGTATGTAAGGTAATCGTTCAACCCTGTCTTTTCGGCTAATTTCTTTATGGCAGGGGTAAGACGTTTGGCGGTGGCAGCCTTGTCGAGTGCCTTCCACTGTGAAGCATAGTCGGAGGGGGTGGATAACATATAGGATATATTGTAATCCACTTGCGGAAGGGTCATCGGCAGCCCGAAGAACTCGAACTGCTCCTCCCCCTCATCTGCGGTGGCAGGAGCCGGTGCAGGTTTGGATGAGCGTTCAGGAAGGGGGGAAGGTTTCTTTACTTCCGGAGTATTCTTTTCCGGAACCGGTATAGAGGGGCGCGTCGGGGATGGCCGCGAAGGAGCGGGAGCCGAGGGTTCCACAGAAGGAACCCTCGACGGCTTCGGGGTGTTGTCTCTACGTTCACCGTTGAGACTCTCATATTCATGCCATTCCCCGTTTAGAAAGTCGGCATAATGATCAAGTATGGTTTTGCGGAAATCGGAATAACCGTTAAGTATCTCTTTTCGGAACTCATCAAACGATTTTCTTTTATCCTGCGCCAGAGCGGGCGATGATATCAACATTCCCGCCATCAATGAAGCAACTATAACTTCTCTCTTCATGCCGTTTTCTCCTCTCCTTTTTATTCTTTATTATTCAAATCCCTCTTTCACGAACTCAGAAATCTTGCCGGCATATTTCTGTGCGGCCTCTGAGTTTTTCATTGCCTCCTCGAGTGCGCGCATGCGGGCTTTGCTTGCGGCGCTCTCGCAGATGATGAAGTAGGTGCGGATCTCAAACGTTCCGTCAGGGTTAGTGCGGATGATTGTGTAAGAGGGTTCCATCTCACCACGGATCTCTTTCTCTACGAGACGCTCATAGGCGGCATAGAAATTATCAAATTCGCCATCCACATTAACACCATTGGCATTCATGTCGCTCACTACGCGACCCTGCAAGGTGCTTCCCGCTTCCTGAGCGTATGTAACAACTGCATTGTTGATTGCAGCCTGCTTACCGGTGTTTTTTGATTTTGTGCGCGTTGAGATACCCTCCACCTCGTGAGCATCCTCACCAAGAGTGTTGAGACGGTCGAAATGGTTGGCAAGAGCGAAATCAAGAGTATGGCTGCCCATAATCTCCCATTTCCCTTTCTTATACTCTTTGAGCTTCTGGCTAAGCTCTTTCTTACGTGCTTTTTCAAGCTGTTTGTTTGCAGCCTCAGAATAGAGGGGCATCAACATCACGATGGCCAGTAGGCCTACAATAAATCTTTTCATCTTGATTAAATTTATAAAGTTATAATTGAAAGTATCTCTCTGTTTTATCGGGGTGCAATCTGAAGATTCATCACCTTCACTCCCATTTTGGGATCATTGCGCCGAGTCTTGACCAGCCATTTGTTGAAGTCATCACTCTTCATCACCGGGAGTCCGGCACTGGCATTCATCACCGGCCGTGAAAAGTAGTCGGGAGAAAATATCACATACATCCTGTTATATTCCGCTTTATCGGGGGCGGTCATCACCATCTCCTCAACAGGGGCTCCATATTTATCACCCGCCTTGTCAAGCTCACGGCTAAAGAATATGTAGTCGCGGTCCTTGCTCACAGGCACACGTGTCTTGGTGTCGCGGGGATATGGCAAGAGGAGATACACATCCCCCTGTTCATCCTGAAGGAAGACATTTATGAAGCCATCAACCGAACCACGGAAATAGAGATACATATCATCTCCATCGCGAAAGAGATTATCGGCATGGCGTAGGTCGGTGCCGTTTCGAAGCACACTCGACTCAAATGCCGAGGCCTCGTTGGATATCTCCTTGGCCTTCCCTTTAACACGGCACTTCACTATGAGGTTATCGTGAGCATCGTGCGAGAACTCATATTGAGGTTCTCCGTCATCGGCCACCCACTCCCCTTTGACCTCTGTTGATGAGAGGGCAAGAAAGTCGTTGGTCTCCTTATTTCCCGAAATACGGTCGGACTGAAGGATATCCTGCGACACAATAGTGCCGAACTTACGTGCCAATGCATCTATCCGGGCCTGTTCGGTTGCAAGCCTCATACATTCCACTTTGGACTTGGTTCCATCGTCATAATATGTGGCCTCTCCTGTCACTCCGACTATATCGGCCCCCAGGCAGAACAATGGAGCCAGCGATAGCAATAGAAATAATAATTTTCTCATTGGTTGGTACTATTTTAGGGGCGCATGCGTTTATTTGTCCACGTGTCACGCATACGGCCCGACACACTCGTGCGAGGAGTCTGAAGTTTCTGATTCACGGTCAATGAATTCTTCTTGACCATCTCTTCCACATACTGGCTCAGGTCCTTAAGGGTTACGTTGCCCTTCGTGTCCTGAAGCTTTTTGAGAAGGAAATAGGTGAAGAGTCCGTGATTCTTCTCACGATAAGGGAGGGCTGTCTCCTGATCGCTGGCTGCACTTAGCACGAACATATTCCCCTCCGGGTCAGAGACACGGGGTTTCAATGCCACGCCACGTGCCTCGGCAAGCATTCCGCCCTCACGTGTCGCGCCACTGAAGCAGGCATCGAGGAACACCATCACATTGTCCGCCCCCATCGACCCTAAATCTGAATAGAGTTTCTTAAGGGAGAAAGATGTTGCAGAGGTGAATCCGTCGCCATCAATGGGAAGAAGGTACGCCTCTTTGTTCCCTTCGTCGGGGAATCCGTGACCCGCATAATACAGTATCACGTCAACCCCATCCCCAAGGGCATCTGTGAGCTGGCGAAGCTTGCGGAGCGCGCCCAACATCTCGGCGTAGGTCACATTCTCATATAGCATAACCTGACTCTCCGGAATACCCAAAGTCATCGTGCAATACTTGGCAAATGTCTCTCCGTCGTTGAGGGCCGATTCCACATCTGTCACCTGCTTGTAGTTCTCATTAGCGATTATGAGGGCTATGGTCTTTTCAGCCTTACGGCTTGTCAATGGTATATTCTCATCAACATCGCTCTTGGCCCTTAAAACCTTTGGCTTACCTGAGCCGGCACCCTGCGCGGACTCAGTTCGGTCGCGTCGGGAGTTGCCCTGGGCAATAAACGACTGCATATCTATCGCCACATCGGTGAAATCATAGTTTGCAGCCTGAGATGCATCGTAACGGTAGGTCTTCCCTCCGGAAGTGACAAGTTCCACAGATGCTATCGCCACATGGTTATCCTTGATGAAATACTTGGGATTGCGAACCTGTATAGAATTCCAGGAAGACTTGAATGCCTCAGCCTCCTTATTCTTCAATGGCACTTTCACCACAATCGGACCCATTGCGGAATTGATCTTATAACTTTCGTTATCCACATCGTAAGGTTCAAGAGAAAGGTCGTTGATCCTCAAGCGCCCTGCATATTTCTGAAGGTAGTCTTTTTCAGCTTTCTTACATAGCATCTGATATTGTTGATACACGTTGTCTTTGTTGACACGCTTCTCATAGTCTTCTGTTTTCTCAAATTCACCCCTCTTCGACCACGAAGCGAGTTCTTTCTCTACATATCCTCTTGCAAATTCCTGGAAGTCGGGCACACTTGCTCCTGATGCATTGCCCGTTCCTGTGCTCCTCTTCTCAGAAAAGGCAATTGACTCAGGCATTCCGTTCATAGGCATGGCCGGCATTCCCAACGCTTGCATGCGCAAGTTAAGCTCGTCGAGACGGGTCTTATTGCCAAGGCACCCGTAGGTTATAGCCAAAGCCTTAAGATATTTGGGATTGGTGGGATCATTCTCCACCACAGTCTCCAACTTGCTGACAGCGCTTGAGAAATATGCCTGTGCCTGCCGGGAATAACGCTTGGAAGCCTTCTCCTCGCTCTCCATCAGCGATTTGTTATAATAGTCGGCTCCGAGGTTATAGTAACACAATGCCAAATGCTGGTTCACTGCCAGGCTGTTAGGCTTCTGGTCATAAAGACGCTGATAAATGTCGATTGCAGATGAATAGTTACCCTCATCCTCAAACAGCCTTCCCTGAGCCATGAGCAATTGTTCATCGTCGGGTCGCATTGCCAAAGCCTTTGTCAGCAATGGTTGCATCCGCTCCATCTCTCCGCTCTCCAGACAATTCTGAAGCGCAAGCATCAGAAGGTTGAAATTGGCGGGATACTGTTCGGTGGCCGAAATCACTTTGTTGAGCCCTCTTTCCGGACATTTTGCGTTCAGGCAAGCCTGTGCAAGGAAGAGCGATACCTGCTCGCGTCGGTCGGTGGCGCCGGTGTTCAGGTATTCCTCAAGATAGTCAACGGCTTTCTCATAATTTCCGCTGTTGTATGCCCCCGAGGCCGCGCAATATACGAGCGAGGGATAAAGGCCGGCATCGGCATTGCCGAAAGCCATATCCTTCATCATCGGATCGGTGCGCATATCCACATAGACGGTGGCATAACGGGTCATTTCCCCCATATCTCCTTTATTGGAATAATATATCGAGCCTTTACGAAGCAAATCGCTGAGGTCGAGAAGGATCCCTTTGAAGCGCGTAACGTCGGAGGCTTCAAGAGCCGGTGCTCCCAAAGCGTTGCGTACGTCTTCATATACAACCATGGTCTGCGGATATAGCTCCTCTTCGGTTACTCCGTCGTATTGAATGAATTTCAAGTTTTTATAGCTTGCCGAAGCCTTCTCCACTAATCTTGCCGTTTCGGCCACAGCCAGCGAATCGGCAGAGGCTACCTCTCCCTCGTTAACCGAGTCTTGAGGCATTGAGGAGGCAACAACCGCCGGCAAAAGAAGAACCGACAGCAGAACCCCAACCATCAATACTATCTTTCTTATCTCTTTCTTCATTTTATTTCCCTTCAATGATATCAATAGGCATCCACAAATGTGAGCTCAAGAGTGATGCGACGGTGTTCGCTACCTTTATCCTTGCTCACGTTCACTTCATACACATAGTCTGTGTCCATATCCTTGAAGCCGGCCACATTGCGGTTGAGGTAGTCTTTCACTCCAAGGGCACGCACAAAGGCAAGCTGCTCATTCTCCTTGATTCCATCTTTTGTAGTGACGGTGATCGTGCTGAGACGGTTATCGATACGTACAGGTTCCTCCTCATACTCTCCGTATGCACCGTCGTAAGGGATTCCACGCATAATCGGGGTGGCATCTGCTGTGCCGAGCAGACGGGCTTTCATCTTCTTGCCCGGCTTGACATATTGCTTGAATTCTCCTTCAAACGCCTCCTTTACAATGTTAAGCATTGAGGATGCCGCACCCGATTCATTTATATGATATTTTCCGGGGCCAAAATCTTCCTGTGCTGAAAACTCGGGATCTACCGTATATGTCACGCTCACCTGATAATTCAAGATCTTTTCGCCGTTGGCATCATATTCGGGAACAACCTTCGAATCAACCGCTATCTGGGTGTGATCGGAAATCACATTCATTTTCTTGGCTTCATCCATCACTTTCTGGCGCAGTTCCTGAAGCTTCATCTCCTCCATCTGCTGTTGCTGGAGCATCTCAAGCGATATTGCATCGTCGGCTGCCATATACTGCAAATCGGCACGCATCAGGTTATCATACACGTAAGTCTTTCCGTCAGCATTATTGGTCACTTTCGCATAGACAATCTCGAAACTGTCGTCGGGCAGGATTCCATACATCACTTCGGAGAGCTTCAGGTCGCCCGCATTATGGAATGACGTCACATCCGACTCGGGAACGGGAAGATAGATGGTGGGCATACTGTCAAAATTCAAGGCGAGCACTCCGTTTGCGCGGTCATAACTGCCGAGACTCATTGTGGCTCCGGCAAGAAGATCGCCTGCAAAACCGGTGGCAATCTCATCCTCGAACAGTCGGCGCTGACGGGCGCGGCTCTCATCGGTGACACGGGCGCGATACTGTTCCATTGTCTCACCCGGCATCATCTTCAACCATTCATCCATCTTGCGTTCCACCTCATCTGAGATCAGCTTATTGTAGAATGGCTTGAGCTGTGGGAGCCTTTTTGCAACGATGGCACTATTTGTCGGAACCACAACGATGGTGTTGTCATTGCTGTCAAGTATGAATTCAACATCTCCGATTCCGCCTTGCTGGCTTGAATATGATTCGCGGTCCGAATCTCGAAGAAGGTTCACCAAGACGAAATTTACATCATCTTTCACTACAGCCACATATTTACCGTCGAAGTTATAGGCAAAAGATTTTGCATCGCCGAGATCATCAATCATCTTGCGGAGTTCGAAAGAACGGGTGTTATAGAGTGTGAGGATTCCGTCGTCGGTAAGCACTGCGAAATCACTGCTGTCCGGACTGAAGGCCATTCCGTTAATCTTCTCGCCAACCTTCATGCGTTTCCTTATCTTCTTCTCATCGATATTATAGATGATCACATCTTCTCCCCCTTTCACGGCAAGGAAATATCCGTTGGGACTGAATGCCATATCCTCCACTGCGAAAGGCACACCTTGAATATGGAACACAGGCTGATACTTCTTCGGCTCTACAAAAAAGATGCCTCTGTCGGTGGCAACCACAATGAAACGGGCATCGGGGGTGTAACCGATTGCAGTAGGACTGCCGAAACGCTTGGCATCAAATTTATTAAGATGCATTTCATTATTGTAGGTATGATAAATATTGGCCGAACGTTCACCCTTCTTGTTCTTTGTGATTATTCCGAAATTCACTCCCGCCGGATTGACTTTGAAATATGTAATGCTGTCTTTACCTTTATGCAACACATCTCCGCGAAGCGTGTTGACATCAACTCCGTCGGTAGAATATACAGTTGTGAGATAGGGTTCTATGGAACGAACCGGTTTTGAACGTTTAAATGTATAGGCCAAACTGGATTCCTCCACATTTTCCTCTTGCGCAAAAGAGGCCACGGTGCCGGAAACCACCAACCCTCCTAACATCAGACCAAATAGTAATCGTTTGCCATTCATAATATGTTATTTTTATTTTTAGCTAAGTTTGTATCCCTTGTGTTTGATTCCCTCCTGTCAGATTTTATGAATATATACGGGCAATGATGAGTCGTTGCCTGTGGATAGGTCCGGGGCATTGAGCGCCTTCACTATCTCCTCAATCACCTTATCCACGTCATACTGACAATTGGTCATTATAAGTATCTGCTCTTCGTTCTCATCGAGCATAGGGAAATGCTCCCTTGAGAGTGTTTGCTGCGGAAGAACAACATAACTGCCTGCCGGCTGACCCAGAGGAGAGATATTGACATCATCCTTACTTCCTTTGGTGATTTTTATGATATTGAAATATATGGGGAACTGCAATGTATTCTCCATCTTGAAGCTCAGCCCACCTTCCGACAGACGTTTGCTCTCCACCGGAACCGGAGCATCTTCACCCGACGAAAGAGTGCCGGCTGATATTCTTGAAGCAACATATCTTCCTAAGGTTTCGGCATCCATCTCCATCTGCTCCCCCTCAGGGTCATACGTTGCAAGCGAACGGCGCACCATACCTTTTTCCACATACACCTTTTCTGCTCCTTTTTGTGTCTTTCGTCCGAGATTCATTCGGGCGGCAACGTTAGCTCCATTGTCAGCCGCCACGCCACGCGCCTCTATCATAAGTTTGGTTACAGAAATCTTACCCGGCTTTATAGAAGTATAGACCCGTTTGTCAAGGTCGTTCAGAATCTCAACCTTCCCTCCCTGGGGAATGATTATAAGATCTGTGGCCTTTACGGCCTGACCTTTGGTGGCCTTCACAGTCTTACCTCCACTCTCAACCTGCACATCCCCGACAACTGTGAAAAGGCTGTAGTGTGCCATTGCAGTGTTAATACCGAATGCCAATAACAAGATTATTAATAATCGTTGCATCATTATCTTTATTGCTTTTATGATTTTCATATTATTCTCATTTAGCTTCTTATCTGTCTAATGTCATCCTCTCATCTTTTCTCCCGTTGCCTCATATTTCCTTCATCGTCAATCTCTTCTCTTTATGGAGCCTGACTTTATTCTGTATCCATTCGATAAGGGAGACAGTGCCATTCCATAAATCCACAGAAAACAGACCGAAGGCGATCATCAATATGGCTTGCGAAAAATCACTCACTATATTATCATCCACAAAAAGTGAGTAACCAACCCTGACGAGCAGGTAGAGAGTGACCACCTGAGCCGCCCTCAATATCAGGCCTTTCATCCCCGATTTTATCATGATGGCACCGAGAACCATAAGGAAACATATCACCACAGCTATGATTGTGGCTATATAGCCGGGCAAACGTTCAAGTTCCACTCCGTCGAGGATAGTGCTGAGTGAGTAAGCGTGTATTTCAAGTCCTGACACACCCCGACGGAGCGGAATGGAATATACATCTCCGGCTTCTGTGGTGGTGCCCACCAATACAATCTTATCCGTAAGTTCTTCGGCCCTATCAATAAGCTGGTCGGATGGTATGGTTATGATCTCTTTAGAATGATACCCTATGATTCCTGTCGGCACACCACGGGTATTATCCGGCAAATCTGTTTTATATCCTGCCTGTTTTGCCACAGCCTCCGGAAAAGACAATAAGCGTCCACCCTCCTTCATCGGAAACGCCTTGGCATATTCCCTTACGGTTGCGCCGGGATGATCAGTAGGAAAGTTGACCACTCCGTAGCTAACATCGTTAAGTTCATCATAAAAGAAGGGTTTGTCGGCAACAGCGAATCTTTCTCCCTCCTGCCTCACACCCAACGGGAGCACGAGTGCAGGGAGGGATGAAAGGGATTCGAGCAATAGTGAATCGTTTTCCCCCGGCAATTCAAAATTAACATCTATTGCCACGGCCTTCGGTCCGCATAGCGACACCACCGACAGCATCTCTGCTATCTCTTCCCGGTTGGAATTTGCTATGTCAAGGATCACCATCCGGTCGTCATAAACGCGCACCGGACGGTTGTCGGCTATCTGATAGAAAAGATCAGACATGACAAAGTCGCTCTTTTCAGATGATGAAAAAAGAGTCGAGATTGTGGCCGCGAAGGGTGAAGAAATAAGAAATGATAGTAAAAACGCAAGTCCTGTGATTCCTGAGGCTTTCCCAAAAATCAGCAGAAGAGCTTTTCGCTTTCGCGTGCTTTCATTTTCGGGGGGGGGTAATTACCTCATTATCAATTTGTTGTAAGTTAGCATTATTAGGATATGACTTTTCTTTTCCCGTCTCGCTCGTCCCCCCAATCCCATTTTTCAACTTTTCTGAGGTGTTCACACTCCCTCCAACTCCCTTAATTCCGGAAATCATATCGGAATTTGAAAGGGCCGAAGTTGAATTATGTCTGGAGTTGCGTCTCATTGTTGGTTATGGTCTCAAGTAAGCGAGTCGGTGCGCAGAGCCGATTTATCATATAATTTTCATAAATCTATACAAGTTCCGCACAATAATGCGCAAAAATAGTCAAATTTTTCTAATTTTCATAATTTTAGCAAACTTTGGAGCATTTTTTATAAAAAGAGAAGGAGCAACGACAATTCAATCGTTGCTCCCATTCTATAATTTAAACATGGTCTCTTAAGCCATCAATCTCCGGCCTCGAACTTATAGATATTATTCTTGATTCTTGAATTGCCCATAAGCATCTGAATCAGGTTAGGATTGATCTGCTGCATGTACTGCTGGGCATACTGCTCTTCGTTATAGGGGAAGTTTTCTTTCTTCTTACCCATAATCTGGTAAACATATACGCCAGCGTCACCCTTTGTGATCACAACTTTCTTATCAGCTTTGGAACCGTTGATCTTACCCATCACTGCCCCATCAGCCACACCGGGATTCTGACCGAAACGGAAGTTGTCAATTGTTCTTACCTCCACACCCATTGCCTGTGCGGCAGTCTGGATGCTCTGAGTGTTCTTGCTGTACTGTTTCACGAGCTTGTCACCGGCTTTTGAACGACGCACCTGCTCGGTGAGATACTGGTTTACGTCCGGATTGCTGAGAGGAGTATAATCATCGTAAGCACTCTCAACCGCCGCTGCGTAAAGCACAGGGTTAGTTGCGCTCTTGGCTTCGTAAATGTGACTAACCTCTCCAGGCTTGCCGTCGATCATTACCCAACGAACAACCTGACGGCTCTCAGGATAATATGAATTCATGCCTGCCATGCGAGGAACGGCCGGACTGCTCTGAGTGAGGCTGAAACGCTGAACTGCATAACCTGCCTTCTCTGCATTCTTGGCAAAATCTGCGGCAGTTGTATTTGCGGCGAGGAATTTCTCGAGCTTAGTGCGCTCATCATTTACAGTCTTGGTGCTGGGACCGAGCACATAGTTCACTTCATCATACTCATAAATGGTTACAGGGGCGTTCTGCTTAACAAGCGAAGCCATCACCATACCCTGGGCTCCCTCATTGATAGTGATGAATTTGCCACCGGCATTCACGAGACTGTCAAGTGTTTCCTTGGGAAGAGCGTTGGTGGCTCCCTGAGCTGTATAGAGTGGAATCCACTGGTTAAGCTGAGGAACAACGCTGTCGGGTGAGAAGCGGACTGTGATTGAATCGGCGGGAAGACCGGAGTTAAGCTGGGAAAGAACTTTCTTACCGAGATCAACTGTTGCGGCCATAACCACATTAACCTGAATTGAGTCAACCTGCGACTCACGTCCTGTGACGCGAACTGCGGTAAAGCCCTGCATGTTCTGGCTCACAAGCTTAACGCTATCTTTGGCACCGTTAAGGATAAACTCTTTCATGGCACCTGCCGGGAGGTCGGAACCGCGAAGGGCGTGGTGAGTGAGGATCACGCCATCTTTCTTAAGGTCTTTGCTGAGCTGCGAAGCACTATCGGCAAGAGCCTTCACTGTCTTATCGGCAAGTGCCCGGCATTCATCCAAGTCCTGCTTTGAAGGAGCGATGCTTACGGAGATGAAGTTGATATCTTTGGTATCTTCATAAACCTTGAAATCGTTTTTCTTCTCCTCATACATCTTCTTCAATTCAGCTTCGCTTACAGGATATTCCTTAGCATCAAGAGTGCCGTAAGGGAGGAAAGCGAGCTCAACCTGTGCAGTGTTTACATAATCATTATAGAGGGCTTTCTTGTCAAGTTCATTAGCCTTCACGCTCTTCTGGAGGAGGCGGGCATAAATCTGACGGGCAATGTCATCTTTAGAGCTGTTTTCAACTGAAAGCCACAAACGCTGATAAGGCTCCATCTGAGCATCGGTCATGCCGTTGCGCTTTGGATTGAAAATCAACTCGTAGGCCTGCTGAGGAGTCTGAACTGCCAAACCTGCCTGATTGAGTTGCTGCACAAGGCGCATCACATCCTGATTGCCGGGATTCTCGAGCATATAATAGCGGAGAAGGTTCCCTGTAACCTGAATGCCAGCCTTATCGGCGGCGTTGAGGAGAAGGTTTTCCTGAATGAGCTGCTGGATAGCCAGCTCCGGGAGCGTCTGAGTGTCGAAATTAGCCACACTGGCCGGATTCTGACGACGTGCATCCTCAAGCTGACGATTGAGTTCTTCACGCTTCTGCTGATATTCGGTAATGTCAATTTTTGCAGAGCCGGCCTTCGCCACCGTAGTGTGGTCGCCAAAGATATTGCGGCTGTTGGTCAGGGCATCGCCGATGATGAAGGCAAGGAGTGCCAAGCCTATCACTGCAATCAACAAGCCCGATTTGCTTCTGATTTTCTCTAATGTTGCCATTCTTTATGTTGCTGTTTAATTGGCTATGGATGAAACGAATAAATCTTTACACGCGCCTCCACTCCCCGGCATTCCGATGAGTGGAAGTCGCATCCTAACCAGAGAATTGTGCGTATAAAAATTCTATGTTTAGGCATTTTAACGCGCAAAGATAACTATTTTTCAATTATTTGCCAAAGTTTTGTGCAAATTCCTTTTTTATTTCCTCCACAGCGTCGAGCTTTTCCCAAGTGAAGAGTTCAACTTCTCGCACCAACGGTTCTTTCTGCCCGGCCACCTCAAAACTCTTTTTCACTATCTCGGGAGTGCGGCCCATGTGCCCGTAGCTGGCCGTCTCGCGATAGATCGGGTTGCGCAATTTCAGACTCTTCTCGATTGCCTTTGGACGGAGATCGAACAATTTCTTTACCTTCTCCGCTATCTCCGAGTCGGTGAGGTTCACCTTGGAGGTGCCGTAGGTGTTGATATACAGGCTCACCGGCTCCGCTTTCCCGATGGCGTAGGCCACTTGCACAAGAACCTCTCCCGCCACTCCGGCGGCAACAAGATTCTTGGCTATATGGCGACAGGCGTAAGCGGCCGAACGATCCACTTTCGATGGGTCTTTCCCGGAGAATGCTCCGCCTCCGTGGGCCCCGCGACCACCGTATGTGTCAACAATTATCTTTCTTCCTGTCAAGCCTGTGTCGGCATGCGGGCCGCCAAGCACAAATTTTCCTGTAGGATTGACGTGAAGAATGAGCTTGTCGTCGAAAAGTGCCTGAATCTTTTCGGGAAGTTTCCCCTTCACCCGTGGCAGAAGAATCTCTTCAACATCTTTCCTTATCTGGGCAAGCATCTCCTCATCTGCCTTTGCCTGCGCAGCAGGGGTGTCGGCCAATGGAGCAACAAACTCATCATGCTGGGTGGAGACAACGATGGTGTGTATCCTCACTGGCTTGTTGTCGCTGTCATATTCCACAGTGACCTGACTTTTAGCATCCGGACGAAGGTAGGTTGTTTGCTTCCCTTTACGATAATATGTCATCGCCTTACCCTCTTTCCTGATTTCAGCCAATTCGCGAAGGATAAGATGGGAGAGGTCGAGCGTAAGGGGCATATAGTTCTCGGTCTCGTCAACAGCATAACCGAACATCATGCCCTGGTCTCCGGCTCCCTGAAGGTCGTTATCATCCGTGCCTTCGGCATTGTTACGATTGACGCCACGGTTGATATCCTGCGACTGTTCGTGAATGGCCGAAAGGATTCCGCAAGCATCTCCGTCAAAACGGTAAGCACCACGGTTATAGCCTATGTCGAGAATCACCTGCCTTGTCACTTTCGGAAGATCCACATAGGCGTCTGATGTCACCTCCCCGGCCACAACAACCTGACCTGTGGTGCAGAGTGTCTCTATGGCAACGTGGCTCTCGGGGTCTTGAGCAAGAAACTCATCAAGAAGGGAATCGCTGATCTGATCCGACACCTTATCGGGATGTCCTTCCGATACAGACTCTGATGTAAATAGATAGTTCATATTGATTTGATTCTTTATTTCCGTTTAATTCTTTTCAAATATAATTAATAATTTGCCATTATAATCTATTGTAATAAAAGCATCGCCCGCTTCTGATAAAAGAAATGCGGAAGCGTGGCGTCTCACCCTGCTTCCGCTCAATATGCGAATGAAAAATCTGACATACCGGGATTCCTTGCCGTATGGAAGGAATGCATGTTGCAGTTTTAGCATTTTTTTGAGTGGTTGCAAGCAGCCAAATTTCTCCACTTCTGGCTCGCGAATATTCGCTCATCAGAATTTCGATGCAAAGTTATAAAATTTTTCAAACTTTCACAATGCTTATCGCAAAATCTTTTCATAAAATTATTTAATCCTCTTATTGCAATTCTCATTCCAATTCTCTAATTTTGCCCCCAAATTATTTAAATCCATTTTGATAAGCGATCAGTTGATTAATGAAAAAAATCTTTACAATCCTAACTACCTGTCTAATTGCAGGATTTGTTCTGGTTTCCTGCAATTCAGCCACAGGAAAATCCGTTTCCTCCGACAGTGCAGTTTCCGACTCTACCCTGATTGAACAGCCGACCGATGATTATTCCGCCATGTCATTCAGTTCTCCCGATGAAGTAAGGGAGTTTCTTAATTTCAAGAAATTCGACTATGCTCACGGCTATATTGCATTCAACGGGAATGGCGGGGTGCTCGACGGAGAGCCATTCAACGTGACCGACATTGCGTTGAAAAATGACAGGACAGCAGAGATAAGCATTACAGTGCCAAAAATGAATCTTTCGGGAGTGTTCACCCTGAAGGTCGCCGACCACGGCATCACTCTCGAAGATGAGAAGAGCCATACCACCTATAAGCTCAGATAAGAAAATGAGAACCGACATAAAAGTTTTGTTGTTAGGACTTTCTGCCTTAGCCATCTTCCTGATATACTCCATTTCGCCCCTCACCATCGGTGAAGATGACACGGAAATCAGGAAAGCAGATTTCATTGCCCTTGCAACACCTTCGGAGAATGCCGAGGCAATGGCCGTTAGTCCGGCCGATACAATCCCTGCCATGGCCGAGGAGACAGTTTTCAAACCGGATACCACTCCGAAAAAGATTTTCTTTTTCGGTGATTCCATGGTTGATTATCTTGGAAGGCCATTTGAGTCTTACGCCGCCAAAAACGGCCACGAGATTGAAAGCGTGGTCTGGTTCAGCTCCACTACGCAGCATTGGGCCCAGACCGACACTCTCCAGTATTTCCTGCGGAAGTATGACCCCTCATACGTGGTGATCTGTCTTGGCAGTAACGAAGTCGAGGCACGCGACATAAAGCGCCGCCAGAAATGGGTGGAGGAGATTCAGCAGAAACTCGGCGACCTTCCCTATGTATGGGTGAGCCCTCCCAACTGGACGGAAGAGGAGGGTTTCACAAATATGATTAAGGAGACCGTGGGCGCCGACCGTTACTTCGAAAGTTCCCACCTCTCCATGGAACGTGGCCCCGACCATAAGCATCCCACCTACGAAGCCGCCGTGGGGTGGATGGACACCGTGGCAAGCTGGATGCAGAGTCCCGCATCTCGCTATCCAATTATTATGGAGAAACCGGAGGAGAAGGTGCGCGTCACTCACCTCCTCATGCTCAAGCCTTATAAATTAAGAAAAAAGAAGAAATAACTCCACAATCTCAAGAGAAAATTATGATTACATTTCAACAGTTATTATCGAGCTTGAAGGAGTATTTCACGCTTCACGAAGGGGGATTGCAATATTGCACGCTCACTTTCTTCATAACCTTCCTTGTTTTTTATACAGTCTATATCCTCGTGCGCAGCGGGCGCAGGAAGGTCATGTTGGGATATGTGGTGCTCTTCTCCATCTTCTATGCCTATAAGGCTAATGGATGGTTCATGCTTCTCCTCCCTGCCACCACACTCATCTCCTGGTGGCTCACCAGGGTGATGCAGCAATTGCCCGACGGGAAGAAAAGGAAGGCCCTGGCCACAGTGACAGTGATTATAGTGCTCTCCCCGCTCCTCTATTTCAAATATACAAACTTCGCGATCCAGACCCTGAATAATATCATAGAGTCGAATTTCGCGCCTATGACCATCTTCCTCCCGATCGGCATCTCGTTCTATACGTTCCAGGCAATAAGCTATGTGGTGGATGTGTATAAGCGCAAGTTCCCGGGGGATACCACCCTTCTCGAATACACCTTCTTCCTAACGTTCTTCCCTCTGCTTATGGCCGGCCCCATAACCAGGCCACAGACCTTGATACCTCAGCTGAAGAAGAATCCTCCGATGGATAAGGAGCTGATATATTCAGGCCTTTTCCTGATTATCTGCGGAATATTGAAGAAAGGGGTGATTGCTGACTACATTGCCCAATATAACAATTGGATTTTTGATGACCCCACGGGCTTCTCGGGCTTTGAAAACCTTATGGGTGTATTCGGATATACGATGCAGATCTACTGCGACTTTTCGGGATACAGCGACCTCAGCATCGGCATCGCTGCCTTGCTCGGATTCCGCCTCTTGCCCAACTTCAACAGTCCTTACCAGTCGCTCAACCTCTCCGAGTTCTGGCACCGCTGGCATATCGCGCTCTCCACCTGGTTCCGTGATTATCTCTACATCCCGCTCGGTGGAAACCGCAAAGGGAAGTTCCGCACATACCTCAACAATTTCATCACTATGCTTTTTGCCGGATGGTGGCACGGGGCCTCATGGATGTTCATTATCTGGGGTGCCGTTCACGGTGTGGGTCTTATGATTCACAAGAGCAGCAAGTCGTGGCTCGACAAGCTTGGCAAAGGGGTTATCGTATCTCTCTTATCATGGTTTGTAACTTTCTGCTATGTGGCCTTCGCCTGGATTTTCTTCCGTGCAAGCAGTGTGGAGAATGCAGTGGAAGTTATCACTCGCATAGGAACTGATTTCAGCATCGACTATTTCGTGCCTTTCATAAATGCACGCCCGGTCTGGTCGGTTTTCATTGCCGTGGCTTTCATAGTGCATCTCGTGGTGAAAGAAAAGACTTTCTACAGGATGCAGGATCTCTTTGTCCGCACTCCCTGGATTCTTAAATTAATAATATTTGTGGTGTGCGTACAGCTGATCATAAATTTCCGACTCGAGAGTGTGCAACCTTTCATTTACGCGCAATTCTAAAACCATGAGCAATAACATTTCCTCGGCTGTTGCCGAACGCACCGGTCTTCCTCTGAAAGGGGTGACGGCAGTAATAGAGCTTCTTGATGAGGGAGCCACAGTGCCTTTCATTTCGCGTTATCGAAAGGAACGCACCGGATCGCTTGATGAAGTGAGCATCCGAACCATTGAAACGGCTTTACGTCAAGTGCGCGACATGGAGGCCCGTCGCGAGTTCATCATGGAGGCTATCGAAAATGCCGGTGCCATGAATCCCTCCATAAGGCAACGGTTGCTCGAGGCCTCGACAATGACTGAGTTGGAGGATATTTATGCCCCCTATAAGCCCAAGAAACGCACACGCGCCACAATCGCACGTGAAAAAGGACTCGAACCGCTTGCCAAGAAAATCATGTCGGGCCATCTTCCGAAATCTTCTGACGAAGAGGTGGCCGGAGCTATGGATATAATCGCTGAGTGGGCATCCGAATCACCCCGTTTGCGCAATTTGACACGAAATGCCTTTAACCGTTCGGCTTCACTTAACTGCACCGTGGCAAAAGGGAAAGAGGAGGATATCGCTCATTCCTCATTAGCCCAATATGCCGATTTCTCGCAGACAGTGAGACGGATGCAGTCGCATCAATATCTTGCACTCCGACGCGCTGAGAGGGAGGGACTCATAAAGGTGAAGTATTCCTTGGGAGATGCTTCCGATTCGCTTGATGATTCCCTCTGTCGCGCTTTTGTGCCAAGAAGTGCTTCGGGAGAATGTAGGGAGATTATTGAGGAGGCGGTGGAGGATGCTTCGAAACGTCTGTTGAAACCATCGGTGGAGAATGAGGTGTCGGCCTCGCTCAAGGAGATGGCAGACAAGGTGGCCATAGATATCTTCTCTTCAAATCTGCGTCAGCTCCTTCTCGCCTCACCCCTAAAAGGGAAAAGGGTGTTGGCCATAGACCCGGGGTATCGCACAGGTTGCAAGGTGGTGGCACTTGATGCTCAAGGCAATCTCCTCGATGAAGGAGTGATTTATCCCACCGAACCGAAAAAGGATGTGCAGGGGGCTAAACGCCTGCTCGAAGGGATGATCCGTAAATACAAGCTCGATGTAATTTCGCTCGGCAATGGCACCGCCTCACGCGAAACTGAGACCTTTCTTAAACAGAACGCCATTATGCCTTCCTCTAAGATTTTTGTGGTGAGCGAGGATGGCGCTTCCGTATATTCCGCTTCCGATATCGCACGCAAGGAGTTTCCTGATAAGGACGTAACTGTGCGCGGTGCTGTTTCAATCGGTCGCCGGCTCATCGACCCCCTTGCTGAATTGGTTAAGATTGACCCGAAATCGATTGGTGTAGGGCAATATCAGCACGATGTGGATCAATCTGCCCTAAAGAATGCCCTCGATTATACCGTGATGAGCTGCGTGAATGCTGTCGGTGTGGATGTCAACACTGCTTCCGAAAGATTATTATCCTACGTGTCAGGAATTGGTCCGGCTCTTGCCGCCAATATAGTGGCTTACCGCACAGCCAACGGCGATTTTAAATCCCGACGCGAACTGAAGAAGGTACCTCGCTTGGGTGACAAGGCTTTCGAACTTTGTGCCGGATTTCTCAGGGTGCCGGGAGGAAAGGAGCCCCTCGATAATACAGGCATACATCCGGAAAGCTACGGAATCGTTGACAAGATGGCCCGATCATTAAACGTATCTCCTGCCGACCTTCCCGCCAATAATGAGCTCCTTGACCGTCTCGACCTTCCCGCACTCGCACGCGCCGGAGTGGGAGGATTGGAGACTATGACCGACATAGTGAAGGAACTCCGCAAGCCGGGACGTGACCCACGCACAGATGATAATTCCGGTGCTTTCCTCCCTGAAATTGAAGATTTTTCTCAGCTCACGGTCGGGAAAACCCTTCCGGGAGTTGTGAACAACATTACCGCCTTCGGAGCATTTATCAACCTTGGCATCAAGGAGAATGGCCTTATCCACATCTCCAAATTAGGACGTCGAGTCAATTCCGTGACAGAAGTTCTCTCCCTCGGCCAGCGAGTGGAAGTAAAGGTCATTGACATTGACTTATCCCGCAAGCGCATCTCCCTCGAGTTGATCTAACCGGCTTTGAAAGAATAATTGTCGCGAAGCTGCTCTGTTCAAAAGCTCAGCTTTAGCCTTCTGCCTAAAAAATTCCTTTTTTTTATTATTATTTCCAAAATGAATGAACCATTCCGATTTGCGAGCGTTACTTAATTAAGGAGAGATTCTATCTCCATTTAGGAGCATCCGCATTTCCGGTAACGTGAAAATCGAATCTCTTCATTTGGACAGAAAATTCTTAGCCTTTATAATGAGACATTTATTTTTCAGCTCCTTGTCTGTTGAGCCTGTTCACTGCCCTTGGAGGGTAATGACGGCTAATTCAAGACGGGCAAGGGAACCCATAGCTCGTAGGTTCCATTCATAGAATGAGAGTCTGCGAGCTTTTTATTGTAAGAATTTTTTGTCATATTGTCATCAGAATGACTTTAAAGCGACGGCGCAAAACTAAAATATCTCCACTATGTCAGAAATAATCTCATTTTTTCAGCATCACCCTCTCATACCCATTTTCCTCACCCTCGGGTTTGGTTTCTGGCTCGGCAAACTCAAGATTAAGGGTTTTGCGCTCGGCTCTGTCGCCGCAACCCTAATAGTGGGTATCGTGATCGGGCAGATGAAGATAACGATTCCCGACATACTTAAAAATGTATTTTTCCTCTTCTTCCTCTTCTCCATCGGCTATGGAGTTGGCCCTCAGTTTTTCCGTTCGATGCGGGGGCCTGGGCTTAAAATGGCCCTCTTCGCCATAATCGGCGCCGGCGTTTGTGCAGGAATCGTAATCGGAGCCTCCTATATTATGGGCTATGACAATTCAGTAGCTACCGGCCTATATGCCGGCTCGCAGACGGTCTCTGCCTGTCTCGGAATGTTGGGCGACACGATACGCGAAATGCCTATGGAGGAGTCTGCACGCCAATCAATGCTCCTTCTCATCCCTGCCTGCTATGCCGTTACATACGTTTTCGGCACTGTTGGCTCCGCATGGTTCCTGTCAGCAATCGGACCCAAAATGCTCGGTGGCCTCGACAAAGTGAAAGAGGATGTGGCCCGAATCGAACAGCTGATGGATAAGGATGGCGCGCCTACCGACCCGGGGATAATCCCGGCACGACGTCCTGTCGTGTTCCGCGCCTTCAAGGCTGAAAGCGATTTCTTCAACACACCTCGATCCGCCTCTGAAATCCACGACTATTATCAAAAAGCGGGAGTAAGGCTATTGGTGGAGAGGGCACGGATAAACGGCAATGTGATTAATCCTTCCAAATATAATCTCATTTCCAAAGGTGATGAAGTGGTGTTAGGAGGGCGAGCGGAAGTTTTGGTAGCGCTTCAGAACGCACCCGGACCGGAAATATATGACCCTGAACTGTTGAATTTCGGAGCCGAACGAACCCCTGTCACCATTTCCAAAGGGAAAGTGGATGGCATTACATTAGAGAAACTGCGCACCTTCCCGGAAATGGAGCGCGTTATTGTGGCTTCGATCAAACGTATGGGGATGACCATTCCCGTGAAAGCCCAGACCGAACTCCACGCCGGCGACATACTCATGCTCGTGGGGTGGCCTCAGGATGTAGCTCAGGCGGCTGCCGTCATAGGTTATGCCGACCCGGCCTCAGATGCTACCGATATGGTATTCGTAGGCCTTGGCATAGCTGTCGGATGCATAATCGGGGCATTGTCAGTTAAAATCAAAGGGATACCCCTGTCATTGGGAATGAGCGTAGGTGCATTGATAGCCGGACTCTCTCTCGGTTGGCTTCGCACACGTCGGCCAGTTTTCGGACACATACCCTCCTCAGCCCTATGGATTTTCAATAATCTTGGAGTGAATATGTTCATTGCCGTATTGGGACTCACTGCCGGAGGAGCACTGATGCAAGGATTAAAGACCGCCGGCCCCTTAATCCTCCTGGTTGGTGCCATACTAACCATTTTAGGTCTGATAATAAATATCTTGATAGCCCGCAAACTCTTCCGTTTCTCCACACCCGTCACCCTCGGATGTGTAGCCGGCGCCCGACTAAGCGTAGCCTCCATCGGAGCCATCCAATCAGCATTGCAAAGCGATGTCCCCAACCTCGGATACACCGTCACCTACGCCGTAGCCAACATCTCCATGGTCTTCTCCTCCCTCCTCGTCCTCTTCCTCACTTAGCCCCCTCTCCTCACTCTTCCCCCCTCCCTCGCGGAGCCGTCCCGTTCAAAAGCTCCGCTTTTGCAAATATTTTGCAAGTTTCCACTTTTTTTATTAGCTTTGGAAAGGATATGAAGTCTATTCTCCAATCAAGTAAATTAGCAATTACCAATTAATCTTAGAATCATGATACAGGAAATAAAGGAATTCAACCGCCGATTTGTAGAGAACAAGGAATATGAACGTTTCGCTACGAGCAAATACCCTGATAAAAAGATTGCGATCGTGACCTGCATGGACACGCGCCTTATCGAGCTTCTGCCCGCCGCCCTTGGCTTCCGCAATGGCGATGTGAAGATTATCAAGAATGCCGGAGGCACCATCGTCAATCCTTTCGATTCCACCATGCGGTCCATCCTGGTCGCCGTTTATGAGCTGGGTGTGAACGAAATAATGGTTATCGGTCACACAGGATGCGGTGTACAGGGAATGGATGCCGAAGAGATGCTTCACCTAATGAAAGAGCGAGGCGTGAGCGAGGAACACATCACCCTTATGGAGCATTGTGGCATTAACCTGAAAGAATGGCTCCACGGCTTTGAAGACACTGACGTCGCCATACGCGAAACAGTCGATCTTATCTCCCATCATCCCCTCATGCCACCCGCCGGCGTAAACGTACAAGGCTTCGTAATGGACAGCTACACCGGAGCACTGAGACATATTGAGGAGAAAGAGTCAAACCATAGAGATTGATCCAAAGATAATCGAACCTAAATTTACTCTTATCCTTTACTTGTTTCTGAAGAGGCAGAGGACTCTGATTTTTTCGGAAGCTCGGGGGCGGCTGTGCGCCCTGCGCTCTGTGGGGTGGCAGTAAGGTCGGCGGGGAGGACTCGCGACATACGGGCGAAGATCAAGACCAAAACGGAGAGAACAAGAATGGTAATGGCAGTGGAGTGGAGCATGTCACCAAGTCCTACCAAAGGACTGACAGCGGCCCCGAACACGTATCCCATCAAGCCTATCAGAGCTGACGCGTCGCCGGCACATTCGCGCCCTTCGTTCATTGCAAGGGTGTTACCTACGGTGAAGAGCATTCCTAAGCAGATAAGCATCGGGAGGTTGAGGGCTTCATATACCCATACGTTATTTACCGCATAAAAGCATGCGAACTGGGCAATCGCGACCAATAGCAATACTCTCCCTCCGAATACTGCCGCGCGTTTCAGAGGCTTGAAGTGCAGGGCAAGTGTGGCGCCACACGCTACAAACAACGCATTGAAGCCCATGAAGAGGCCGAACTGAAGCTGTGTGAATCCGTAGTGATCCTGAATGATGAATGGTGCGGAGGAGATATAGGCGAAGAGGACACCGAGTGCCGTGCCTTTGAGCATTACATGAACCACGAAGTGGCGGTTACGGGCGAGGATTCCATAATTTCTGAAGGCAGCTCCGAAATGACCCGTCACCCTGCGCGACTTAGGAAGCGATTCCTTGAAGGCGGGAGTGAGTATCAAAAGGATGGCACTGAAACCGAACAGAATCCAGAAGATTCCCTGCCAACCTACTGAACGTGCCACCAATCCACCTATAACCGGGGCACTCGCCGGGGCGAATCCGTTGATTGCGCCCACAAGTGCCATAACCTTGGCGAGCGCACGGCCTTTATAAAGGTCGGCCGGAATGGTGCGTGCAAGGAAATAACCTCCCGAGGCTCCAAGTCCCTGAACGAGTCGCCACCACAGGAATACGTGGATTGTCTTAGACCACACACTGCAGAAGGCTCCTATAGCAAAGACTATCAATGAGCATATCAGGATTGGTTTCCTGCCGAACCGGTCGCTCAGAGGTCCTAAAATCAACTCGCCAAAACCAAGCCCGATCATTCCGAAAGTCAGTCCAAGCTGGACGGTTGATCGAGATGTATGAAAAGACCTTACCATCTCCGGGAGAGTCGGCAGGTACATATCATTTACAAATGAACCGAAGGCACTGAGCAATACAAGATATAGGATGAGGAAGGCATAATACCCTCCTGAGGGGAGGCCGGTGCCGGACATAGATAGACTTCCCTGCGTGGATTTCAGGGAAGCAGAAGTATTCGTGTTCTCCATAATCGTAACGTTTATATATTTAGAACGTCACCCCGGCCAAATCGGTTCAATTCACCCCACTATCTCAACATACTCCCCATAGCCCTCTTTCTCCATATCCTCTACGGGGATGAAGCGGAGGGAGGCGGAATTGATACAGTAGCGCAACCCTCCTTCTGAGGCCGGGCCGTCGGGGAAGACGTGGCCTAAATGCGAACCACTTGAGGCCGAACGAACTTCGGTCCTCACACGGCCAAATGATTTGTCGGTGTGTTCGGTGATCAAAGAGGAATCTATGGGGCGTGTGAATGCAGGCCAACCGCATCCGGAATCATATTTCCTTGAGGAAACGAAAAGAGGCGTTCCGTCGGTTATGTCAACATATATCCCTTTCCGAAATTCATGATCATATTCATTCACAAAGGGTCGCTCTGTGGCTCCGTTCTGCGTCACCTCCCACTGCAGGGGAGTGAGCCGTTCCCTCAGTTCGGCCTTTTCTGTCTTAGGAGCTTTCCTCGTTTTCACCTCCTCGAAAAGGGCAGGATTGATGTGGCAATAACCATTGGGATTCTTATAGAGATATTCCTGATGATACACCTCGGCAGGATAGAAGTTACGCAAGGGTGCAACCTCCACGGCCAAAGGTTGTGAATGCCGGCGCTGCACAGTGGCTACAAAAGCATCAATAACCTCCACGTCCTTCGGGTCGGTGTAATAGATACCTGTGCGATATTGAGTGCCTATGTCGTGTCCCTGACGGTTAAGCGTGGTCGGGTCGATACTGCGGAAATAGATTGAAAGTAGTTCGGTCAGTCCGATCTTTGAATCGTCATAAACCACCTCCACTGTCTCGGCTGCGCCGGTGCGCCCGGTGCACACCATCTCGTATGTAGGATTAGAGATATCGCTGTTTGCATAGCCCGCAATTGTTTTCTCCACACCATCTACAAGCGAGAACAGATGATCTGTTCCCCAGAAACATCCCCCGGCTAAATATATTTTCTTTTCCATAAGCAAGTCGTTTATTATCGCATTCATTTATTTACTGAAGTAAACTATTACAAATTTACGTAATTTCCATATATTTTCCTTACATTTGCATCATGAAAGTAGAGATTGAAAGAACAGCCGACGGCTCCCCAACCCTTTACCGCAAGGATATAGACGAGCATTATCATTCAGTGAAGGGTGCTTTTGCCGAGAGCAAACATATTTATGTGGATTTAGGATGGAGAAAGGCTCTGGAAAACCGAGACCGGATAAGCGTGTTTGAAGTCGGGTTCGGAACAGGACTCAATGCCGTGCTTACGGCAAAAGCGGCTCTCGATGTACGGATTCCCACCACTTATTTTTCAGTCGAACTCTATCCTCTTTCCAAACAGACAACCGATACCCTCCTCCCTTGGCAGCCTGAAGAATATCGGTCATTGTTTAAGGAAATTAATGAAGCTGAATGGGGTAAGCCAATTAATATCAACCCATTCTTCACCCTGATAAAGATTCAGGGAGACCTTTTGACGATGGATATCCCGGCTAATCCCGATGTGGTATATTTCGATGCATTTGCCCCGGAGAAGCAACCCGAGATGTGGGATGAATCCCTCTTCCACAAACTTTACGATGTGATGAATCCGGGAGCAATTTTAACAACTTATTGCGCCAAAGGCTCAATCCGTCGTATGCTCCAACAGATCGGCTTCCTCACCGAACGGCTCCCCGGCCCTCCGGGAGGAAAAAGGGAAGTCTTAAGGGCTACCAGACCCTAACGCCTAATACCTTACTACCCCAACTGCCTACGTCCTCACATAATGGGGCATCTCTTCAGGAATTATCATTGAGAGTTCAACCAATCCTCCAAGGGCACCGTCAGCCTTATGCCAGACGGTCTGATAAATCATCTTTTTCACACCTTCTTTCCAGATGGTATAGGCATTCGATCCTCCTTCATTGAGGAGGCGACGGATTATATCTTTAGAACGGTCGTTGTGATAGTCCATTATGTTGTGACCGATAAGCTCCCCTCCACCACGCTTGGCAAAGGTCTGGCGCGACCGTTCGTTCATATAGATTATGCGGCAATCGGTGTCAACCACAGTCACCGCGCAATTCATTCCGAAAGCCCATTCGGGCAAATTTAAATCTTCCATACGCAAATTTACAAAATTTTCATCGTATTTGAGCGCAACTTAAGATAAGGTTGTTTTATAGTGGATTTTGATTTATCAACACATGCGCTTGCAATTCGGTTCGAAGCCGACGGTTATATAGCCGTCTCCCGGCTTGAAAATATCAAAACGGCACAGGGAGTTCAAAACTATAATATTCCTTATCTATCGGGAAAGTAAATTCTATCTTCTTCGCGTGAAGATGAAGCCGTTCCGTCGCTTTACCGCCCCTATTCCCATAAAGGCGGTCGCCGACTATCGGCATTCCAAGACCTGACTCCGAGGCTGCGTGGACACGCAATTGATGGGTTCGTCCCGTGAGAGGATGAAACTCAATCCGGCTACACCCCTCGGAGACGGCGACAAATTCATATTCCGTCACCGCTTCTTTCCCTCCTTCATGATCCACCCGCTGACGCGGTCGGTCAAGCCAATCGGGAGAAAGAGGGAGTTCGATACGTCCTTTTCCTGGGATTCCTCCGGATACATAATCCCCTTCCAAGTCAGCAATATAAGTTTTCCTCACCCTGCGTCGGGCAAAAAGGGACTGCATCACTTTGAAAGAGAGGTCACCAAACGTGGCCACCACCAAACCGGAGGTGTCTTGGTCGAGCCTGTGAGCGAGTTTTACGCTCCTCTCAGGCCCAAATTTCTCTTCAAGCCATTTCTGGAGGGAGATGGCAGGCCCTTTACCCGGCACGGAAAGCATTCCGCTCGGTTTATTGACTACACAAAACCAGCGGTTTTCATATATAATCTCCGGCTCAGGGGTTTTAATCGAATGGCATTCATTTTCAATCGGAGGATGAACGAGCAGACCTTGAAGCATCCAGCTCAACACGGGGAGACATTTGCCACGACACGCCGGATAAGATTCACCGTGCCTCCTCACCTCTCCTCCTTTCGGCTTTCCATACCAATATTCAGCGATTGCCACCGGTTGCCACCCACGCAGATAGGCAGACTGCAACAATTTCGGGGCACAGCATTCCCCTGCACCCGATGGTGGAATCTTCAGCGTTGTTTGAGCGAAAATCTCTTTCAGGCTCTTCCATTCTCCGCGTGCGTTGAGCAATCTGAAATTTGTAAAAAGCCAATCCTGCAGAGCTTCCGAATCGAAACGGCGTCTCTCTTTAAGGGAGGCCAGATGAGACTGAGCTTCCTTAAGTTCACTTTCAAACGGTTCGAGTTCTGCTTTCAATCTCTTTTTAAGTCGGTTGAGTTCCGCTTTCTCAAACTGACTCTGCCTTATCATTGAAGCCAACTCAGCTTCATCTGCCAATCCGGACTCCCTACGTGTTTTCCTTTCCAATTTCGACAGGCGAAACTTCTCCTTATGTTCCGCTAATTCAGCATCACATCTTCTTTTTGCCTGTTCATATTCCTCGTTTATCCGGGTCAAAATCTTCTCCTCATAGAGGGTAATCTCTCTATTCTGTTGAGAAATTTCTCTTTCCTTTGTTTTGAAATAGCCATCGGGCTGAAGGTAATCGAAAACAGGCTCCACAAAGCCAGGGAAATGAAAACCCCGGTCGCCCAACTGCCCGGAGAAGGCATACAAAATATGACTCATTCCCTCCTTATCCTTTGCAATCAGCACACCGAGCATCTTCCCCTCCTCCAGTTCGCTACAGAAATTGAAATCTTCCGGCCTTCCGCTCCCTTTCAAGGTCTCCACGTGAGCCATCAACTTCCTGAAAGCCTCCTCACACTCGGCACTCGGTATGTAATCAAAAGGATTGTTCATAGATTAAACAGCAATTCGTTCCCACTCTATAGGATAATTTCATTCACTTGATTCTTCTTTATTTCGCAAATTTAGGCAAAATTTTTAAGATTTTATTTTTCTGAACTCTAAAAGGGATAACGAGTTTTGATAAAATCAAAATAATTCATTACTTTTGCGATTGCAGACCGCATCGCAAACCACGCCAGTAGGGGGAGGTGTCGCACCAAGCCTTTTCTCGGTCTGGGGTTCAGCGGAGTGGGTTGTTAACGAAATGCGCTGAGGCGCAGTAATTTATTGATTTGAAAGCGTTTATCCGCGCTGATTCTTGACAGTCTGAAATGTCTCGCAAACTTTCTAAACCAAAGTCAAGGATAGAGCAACGGTAGATGCCCGTGGATATGTGATTATCTTGCATTCGGCACGATATTCCGGGAGGAATGTAGCCGTATGCCTTGGTTGCATATACTGGCGTGGGCT